>CAZKPP010000009.1:0-50430 GCA_964554665.1 uncultured Bacteroides sp. | reverse complement strand
GCCGACGGCTATCAGGAACGCTTCGAAAAAGGCGAACCGCAGCGCCAGCTCTCAAAGGAATTCGTGCGCCAGTGGCTCATTGAACATGGATTCATGGGCAAAGCCGGCCAGCAGGTGCCCGAAATGACCAACGAGTTCGTAGAATCGGTCAGCAAACGCTACATCGAGCTCTATGAGCACATCACCGGCCAAACCTTTGTGCCCGCGCCCGAAACCGACCTTACCCGCCGCCTCGAAACCAACATTCTCGATTGCCTGAACCGGCTTAATGGCTAAAGTAGAAGAAATCACCCCCTACGGTTCGGAGGCCCCCAAGGGCGAGCAGGTTGAACAGATGTTTGACTCCATCGCTCCGGCCTACGACTTCATGAACCGCGCAATGACCCTCGGCATTGACCGCCGCTGGCGGTCAAAAGCCGTAGGGATGCTCGGCCAGCCACGCAATATTCTCGACGTTGCTACCGGCACGGGCGACCTGGCCCTGCTGCTTGCCCGCCGCATTCCGGGCGCTACCGTTACCGGCATCGACCTTTCGGAGGGCATGATTTCCGTGGGGCGCAAAAAAATTGCTCAGGCAGGCCTCGAAAACCGCATCAAGCTCGTTGCCGGCGACTGCCTGGCTCTCCCCTTTGCCGACAATAGTTTCGACTGCATAACGGTTGCCTACGGAGTGCGCAACTTTGCCGACATTCCCGCCGGGCTGCGCGAAATGCAGCGCGTTCTGCGCCCCGGCGGCCGGCTCTGCATAATCGAGCTGTCGGTGCCGGTAAATCGTGTGGTCAAGCCGTTCTACAATATCTACACCCGCGGAGTAATTCCCGCGCTCGGCCGCCTTATTTCGCACGATTCGCGGGCCTACAGCTACCTGCCCGAAAGCATCGCCGCCGTTCCCCAGCGCAGCGCCATGACCGCGCTGATGGAGGCAGCCGGGCTGTGCAACGCAACCTTCCGTCCGCTCACTTTCGGGGTGTGCACAATCTACCTGGCCGACAAATAAGGGTGTTCATAACCTGTTGAAAAGCGGTTGAAAACGATGTTGATAACTTCAGGCCCCCTCGGCTCAACCTTTTGCAGCCCCCGGTTGTTGATAATTATTAAGAGGTTATTGACTATGAAAGTCAGAAAAATTTATTAACTTTGCGTGTTGTTAACAGCATGTTGATAACTATGTTTTTCAGCTGATTTTCAATCACTAAGATTGTTGATAAGTTGGTCAACACCTGTCAATAAGGTTTAATAACTCAAATTTGCAAGCCTTTTGCCAAAAAGTTATCATCAGTTTCAACAGCCCTTATTCTTATTTTCTTTCTTTTTTAATTTTAAAATTTTATTCTAAAACAATAAAGAAATAATAAACGATGGTCGAAAACCCCGAACTCGTTGAAAAAATCAAACGCCTCAAGCAGCAGCGCCAGGCAGTGATTCTGGCCCACTACTATACTCGGCCCGAAATTCAGGAGCTCGCCGACTATATCGGCGACTCACTGGCCCTGGCCCAGATTGCCGCGCGCCTCAAGGAGCCGGTGATTGTTCTTTGCGGCGTGAACTTCATGGCCGACACCGCAAAAATTCTTTGCCCCGACAAAACCGTTCTGCTCCCCGACCTCGAAGCGGGCTGCTCGCTGGCCGACAGTTGCCCCGCCCCGGAGTTTGAAAAGTTCGTAAAGGCCCACCCCGACCATTTCGTTATAAGCTACGTCAACACCTCGGCCGAGGTAAAGGCCCTGTCAGACCTGCTGGTAACCTCGGGCAACGCCCGCAAAATCGTTGACTCCCTGCCCAAGGATCAGAAAATAATCTTCGGACCCGACCGCAACCTGGGCAACTACATCAACAGCGTTACCGGGCGCGATATGCTTTTGTGGGATGGCGCATGCCACGTTCACGAGCAATTCTCGGCCGAAAAGCTTGCCGAGTTGAAAAAGCAATATCCCCAAGCCAAGGTTCTGGCCCACCCCGAGTGCAAGAAGCCGCTGCTGCTCATGGCCGACGTAGTAGGCTCCACGGCGGCGCTGCTCAAGGCAGCCACCGAGGCTCCCGCCGGTTCGCAGTTCATAGTGGTTACCGAAAGCGGTATACTCCACGAAATGCGCCGCCTATGTCCCGACAAGGAGTTCATACCGGCACCACCGACCGACTCGACCTGCGCGTGCAACGACTGCGCCTACATGAAGCTCAACACCCTTGAAAAGCTCGCCGCTTGCCTCGAAAACATGGCGCCGGAAATCACCGTAGACCCCGCCGTTGCCGAGCGTGCCCGCAAACCTATCGAGCGGATGCTACAGCTCAGTTAATCAGAAATCTGTAAATAAATACAATATATATAATATGGAAAACTTAGACAAATACCATCAGGCCGTGGCCGACTCCAAGGTCGTTGCCGACGACGCTGCCGTTAAAGCCGCCGTTAACGAAATCATAGAAAAACACTATAAGGAGAACTTCAACAAGGAAGTATTCAAAAAAATATTCAACTCCATCGATCTGACTACCCTCACCGCCAAAGATTCGCCCCGCTCCGTGGCGCAGTTTACCGAAAAGGTAAATAACTTTGAAAACGAATATCCCGACCTGCCCAACGTGGCCGCAATCTGCGTGTATCCCAACTTCGTTCAGCTGGTGCGCACCGTGCTCGACGTGTCGGCCGTAGAAATCGCTTCCGTGTCGGGCGGTTTTCCCGCCTCGCAGACCTTCCAGGAGGTTAAGGTTGCCGAAGTGGCCCTGGCCGTAGAAGCCGGTGCCGACGAGGTAGACATTGTTCTCAACGTAGGTAACTTCCTCGATGGCGACTACGAAGAGGTGTGCGACGAAATCGCCGAGCTGAAACATGCCGTGCGCTCCTCGCGCCTCAAGGTGATTCTCGAAACCGGCGCCCTGGAAACCGCCGAAAACATCAAGGCCGCCTCTATTCTGGCCCTCTACTCGGGCGCTGACTTCCTGAAAACCTCTACCGGCAAGGAATATAGCGGCGCATCGCTCGAAGCAGCCTACGTAATGGCCCAGTGCATTAAGGAATATTACGAAAAAACCGGCAATCGCGTAGGCTTCAAGGCCGCCGGCGGCGTGCGCTCAACCGACGATGCCGTTAAATACTACACCATAATTAAGGAGGTGTTGGGCGAAGAATGGCTCACCAACGAATATTTCCGCATCGGCGCCAGCTCGCTGGCCAACGCCGTGCTTGCCGACATTACCGATAAACCCGGACTGAAATTCTTTTAAATGAAAAAATATTGGATCATAGAGAATGGCAAACCTATAGGGCCTTTCTCGCAAAGCGAACTCAAGGTGCGCCGCGATTTCACGGCCGACCTGCCCGTATGGTGTGCGGAACTCCCCGACTGGACCACAGTCGGAGAGTTTCCCGAACTCGCCTGCCTGCTCGAAGCTCCTGCCGAACAGGAGCCGGAGCAGCCTCGGGTTGAAGAGCCTGCCGCTGATCAGCCGCGCAACGGGTTTTTTGAGCCGCAACCGATGATGCAGCCGTTTATACTCGCAACTCCGCCCGACGAAATCAATGGCGTTAAGCGGCCCAAAAGCTACATGGCCTGGAATGTAGTGGCCCTGCTCTGCTGCTGTCTGCCAGCCGCCGTCGTGGGCCTGATATACTCAAGCCGTGTAAACCAAAAGTGGATGCGCGGCGACGTTGAAGGCGCCATCAAAGCCAGCGATTACGCCCAGTGGGCCTTCATCATCAGCTTTACCCTCGGCCTCATCACCTGGCCCCTCCAGTTCCTCTTTATTTGAGGCAGGCTCGGAGAGCCTTAAGTGTGGTAAACCCCGGGCTTCAGCCCGGGGAGAAAGCCCCCTAACATAGGGCCTCGGAGAGGGCCCTTGTAAAAATCGGATATCTATGAGTAAAGTTTGCGCACTGTATCATATTGTGTTTTGCACTGCAAAGCGCGAAATGACTTTGTCGTTAGAGCATCTTCCTGATTTATATAAGTTTATAACTTCCATAATTAAGGAAAACAATTGTAAGCTTATAAGAATTGGGGGAATACAAAATCATGTGCATATACTCATAGATTTAAATCCGGCAGTTTCCTTATCGTCGCTGATGCAAACCGTTAAAGGAACTTCATCTTCGTTTTTGCGGAGAAATCCAAAGTTTCCTTGGTTTGGTGGATGGGCTAAGGAATATTTTGCATGTTCGGTTTCTCCTGACAGGAAAAATACTGTTATTGAGTATATTAGGAATCAACAAACTCATCATTTGGGATCAACTTTCGACAACGAAATTCTTAGCTTTTACAAATATGCTCATTTAGAGTACGACTCTCGCGACCTGCAATAGACCCACGAAGGCCCTCTCCGAGGCCCGTATATGGGTAGCCCCTACTCCCCAGGCTGAAGCCTGGGGTTTACCATACAATCGGCTCTCCGAGCCGCCAGTGAGGTAAGGGGGTGCCTCGGAGAGGGCCCTAATGACAATAGGGATTATTACGATGGGCCTCTCCGAGCCTGGGTTAGCTTTGGAGGTGGAAGCCGCGGAGGGCGAGGTGGCGGAGCATGTCGTAGGTCATGGCCTCGGTGTAGTAGCCGACGATGTGGGCCGCCCAGTCGTTGGTCGACTTGGTGCCCGAGCGCGTTTCATTGTAATGGCTGATTTCTGCGTCGTAGGCCATCAGGTCTGGCGTCAGGTCGTCGGTACGATAGTGGTTTGAGTGCACCAACAGGCTCAGCGGCTGCTTCGGCTTGAGGTCCGGCTCTTCGCGGGGAATGCCTAAGGCCAGCCCGCAAACAACATACACACCCTTGGGCAACCCCAACTCGCGGGCTATGCCCTCGGGGTCGGCTGTGCGCGCATAGCCTATGCAGCAGGTGCCCAGCCCCACGGACTCGGCGGCCACCACGGCGCTCATCATCGCCAGCGTGGCATCGACTGTGGCCACTATCAGGCCGTCGACCGTGTTTTCAAACTCCGGCATCTCTATGCCCTTGGCGCGGGCTATGGTGCGGATTTTATTGTAGTCGCCGCAAAAGGCCAAAAAGTGGTTGCAGGTTTTAATCTGCTTTTGGCCGGTCATTTCATAGAGTCGCTCCTTGAGCTGCTGGTCGGTAACGTCGATAACCGAAAACTGCTGACCGTTGTAGCTCGTGGGGGTATTGCGTATAGCGTCGTAAATCAGGGCCATATCGTCGGCAGATATGGCTTCGCGCTCATAGCGGCGCACCGAGCGGCGGCCGCAAAGGGTATCTTTAACTGTTTTCATACACTGAAATAACGAAAAAAATTGAAATTTAGTTTAAAAAATTACATTTTAGTAACATTTTGTTATAAAAAATTTGAAAATAAAAAAAATTTGTCTAATTTTGGCGGCATATTACTTACAATTAGGTACTATTATTCACAATTTAAACACTTAACAAATGAAAAGATTGTACTCCTTAATGCTGTCGGCAGCAGTTGCTATCGCAGCATCCGCAGGCACATCAGAAGTAGTAAATACTTTTGATAGTAACTATGCCAAAAATGCGGTAGTCAACCGTCAAGTTAGCAGACTTCTTGATGTTAAAAAGTCTATGGAATTCAAAGGTTTGGAGCGTGTTGCCAAAGCTCCCAGAAAAGCCGATGGAACCCAGTCAAAATATGATGGCGAATACATTCTTACTTTTATTGATGGTATTTTTGATAATTCGACCGGTGAAAGTGTACAATACGAAGTTAACGTAACTGCAAGCAACGGCGTTTTAACTATTGATTCTGAAGAATTTAATCCTATTAAGGCCCAGATTGATGAAGAAACCGGTGTGGTTACTTTTGTTAATACCTATTTAGGTGCAAGTTCTTCTTATGCTTTTTCCTACATTCCGGTAGATTTCAAGAATCAAGCAACTTTTGTAAGTTTTACTGCTACCTTTAACGAAGATGCTACTGAATTAGTCTTTCCCAGTGCTACCGGTATTTTGGAAGGTGGCTGGGGCTGGACCAGTGCTTGGCAAAAGACTGCTGCTGTAAAGGCCGCGCAATCATTTGATTTAAACAGTACTTATTTTGGAGGATGGTTTTTTGGCTATTTATTTGATAGCATGAAAAAAGGCGGTTTTACATACGCTTCAGCCGGTAAAGTTACCTACTACGACGGCTTGATGACCGTTAACTCTGCTATCAACGAAATTTACAGCTGGGATATTGAAATAGAAGAGTGCAACGAAGTCGAAGGTTTGTATCGCATGCAGCCCTACGCTGTTGAAAATCCTGTTGGTACCGCACTTGGTCTTGGCGTAGACACTGAAACCTACGTTTATGTAAATATTTCCAACCCTGAAAAAGTATTTACCAAAGGCCAATTCTCTCCCTACGGTGTGGAAACTTTCAGTGGTGTGAATGCTGAAAATAATTTCAACGCTGACTATTATGGCACCTACCAAGATGGAATTATAGAATTCCCCGAACCCTCTTTTGCTTTTTTAGATACTGCTGAAAATGGATGGTATATTGTTTCCAACGAAGGTCAGCCCAGCCTGCGCATAGTTTTTGAAGGTGCTGCTGTTAAAGATTACACCATTGAAGCTTACACCGACAGCCCCGCAAGTGCAAACAACACCTGGACGGTTTCTGTTGCCAAGGGTGCTGACGTAGCATCGGTTAAGTATGTGGTGCTTCCTTATGATTTCGATTACAGCATCGCTGTAAATGCCGGTATTACTATTGAGAAGTATGGTGCCGTTGTTACCGGCGATTCGTTCACCGTGTCTCCCGCTACTTCGAACGTTCTCAACAAACCCATGACCGAGTCAGACTTCGCAATTGTTTATGTTGGTGCATTCAACGAAGCCGGTGTAATGAAGGGTTATACTCAACTTTCTTTGGCTGTTATTTTCGACGCTGAGCAGGATGGCTGGACCACTGTTGGTACTACTACTTTCACCGATCCTTACTTCAGCGGTTTCCTCGGCGGTAATTTCACATTTGATAATGTTGAGGTTCAGGCCAAGGCCGATAATTCCGCAGTGTATCGCCTTATCAATCCCTATGTTGGTTTGACTCAATATGTTGATGGCATTGAATATGTTGCCGGCGACAAAACTGTTGCTATGGTTATTGACGCAACCGATCCTACTTGGGTTGCTCTTCCCCAGTGCATGACCGGTATTGCAGACCCCGACTACGGCTATGCAGCTGTTGGTAATATCGCCGCTCTGGGCTACGACAAAGAAACTATGCCCGCCGGAATTGGCGTTGTAACACTGGAAGATAACGTTGTTAAACTTGCATCTCAATCACCCTTTATCCGCTTTAATTATGAATGCGAACCCGGCAACTGGTGGAGACTGAAATCTACCGGCGAAATTACCCTCCCCGCAATTACCGTTGACGTAATCGTTAAGGGTCAGGACGGTACCGCTCTCGAAGGTGTTAAAGTTGCTTTGGCTTCGGCAGCTGAAGAAGGAATCGACACTCAGTCTGACGAAAACGACATCGTTACCGATGCCGAAGGTAAGGCTACCATCGACGTTCCCTTCACCACCGGCTATTTCGGCAAGGTTAATATCGACGTTGAAGGCAAAACTACCGAAGTAACCCTCAATGGTGCTAAAAACGAAGTTGAAGTTACTATCGATACCACCGGCATTAAGGAAGTTAGCAGCGTAAGCGCCGACAAGGTTGTTTATGACATCCAGGGCCGTCGCGTTGCCAACCCCACCCGTGGCCTCTACATTGTTAACGGCAAAAAAGCCTTCGTGAAATAATTCACCGTAAGGTTAGCAATATCAGGCGCCTGCTCCCTGTGCGGAGCGGGCGCTTTTTGCGTTTTAGAAAAAAATGCGTAACTTTGACGATATATTATTCACAATTTAAGCACTTAACGAATGAAAAGATTTTACTCTATGATGCTGTCGGCGCTGGTTGCCGTAGCGGCATCGGCAACCGCTCCCAAGGTTGCGGGCGAGGTGGTTTCTCCGCTTCGCGGCGGCCTGAACTTCAAGGCTGCGGTAGAAAAGTCGGAGCGTGGCCTCCGCGCTAACCTCACGTCGCAAACCGCGGCCAAACACACTGCCGCAACCGCTTCGCTCAAGCGCAAGTCTCCCCGCAAGGCCGAAGGCGCCGAGGGCTCAAAATATGACGGCATTTATATTCTTTCGCTCGGCGACTATTATTTCTACACCTCGATGGGTCCGGTAGACATTGAAGTCGAGCTTTTTGTTGAAGATGGCATGGCCGAAATCTATGACCTGAGCGAAGAATGGTTTATCAGCGGCGTTCTTGCCGACTTCGACGAGGAAACCGGCGTTATGACTTTCAGCAACATGTATATCGGCGAGCTGGAAGATGATACCGACGGCAGCATGGATGCAATCTCGTTCATGCCCACCCGCTATGATGAAGCTGCCGAAGACCTGAACTTTATCGGCCAATTTTCGATTACCTACGACGAAGCCTCGGAATCGTTCGTCTTCCCGACCGACGGCGACTACGGCTTTTCGTGGGCGTATTGGAACAGCGGCTCAAACCCCGCTTATCTCGAAGATGCTCAGTCTTTTGCCACTCCCCAGGGCTATTATAACCTGTTTGACGTAGAGGCCATGGAAAAGGCAAGCCAAACCTGGAGCCAGATCGGCACCGGCGAATGGTATGAAGGCCTGCTGACGATCTACAACGACGTTGACGAAGGCTGGCACTGGCCCGTGAAAATCGAAGAATGCGACCAAACGCCAGGCCTTTACCGCATGAAGCCCTACGCAGTGGCCAACAACCCCATTGCGCAGATTATCGGTTATACCGATAGCTACACAACGGTCATTGTTGATGCCACCAACCACGAAAAAGTTTACACCATAGGCGATTTCGAGCCCTACGGTCTCACTACTTTCTGTGGCTTCAACCCTGAAAACGAGTTTGAAGACGGCGATGGCTACGGCACTCTCAAAGATAAGATCATTACGTTCCCCGACGCGTCGTTTGCCTATTTCGACTACGATGAGTACCGTTGGTACACCTATTCCAAGGATTTCAAAATCGCCTTGCCCGGCGCCGTTGTTAAAGACTATGTTTTGAAGGCAACAACCGAGTTTGCATGTTCCGACGGACCGACTACCACCGTTAACCTCACCGTCGGCGCCGACATCGTCAAGACCTATATGGACGTTTATAAAGGTTATGCCGACACTTCCTACGGCACTAACGGCCAGATCGTTGCTGCCAACGGCACCGAAGTGCCCGCCGGCTCAAGCGTGACCTTCAACACTCCCGCCGAGCGCGGCCACTACTCAATAATGTTTGCCGGCGTTGATGCCGACAACAACGTTGTTGCCACCTCAACCACCTATCAGATTGTCGACGGCGAGGCTGATGCCGACTGGAAGGTAGTGCCCAACACCACCACCAAGTTCACCGAAGGCTTCCTGGCCGGCATGTTTGGCAACATCGACGCGGAAGATTTCAACGTTGTGCTCGAAGAAAACGTCAGCACCCCCGGCCGCTTCCGCTTCGAGGCCCCCTACGCCAAACACTCTTTGGTAGAGTATTTCGCCATGGCCGACCACTCAGCCAACCATAAGCACTACATCTACGTTAATGCCACCGACCCGGCCAAGGTTTACGTTGAGCCTTCGTCGCTGGGCATATCTATGAGCGGCTTCGACGCGATTTATGTTCATACTCACGCCAATACCGGCTATTATGCCAATAACGTAATCGAAGCTCCGGCCTACGTAACGACCAACAATATCTCCAGAAACTACAGCGGCGGAACCATCAAGCTGGTAATGACCAAGAGCGATTCAAAAATCGAGGAAATCAGCGCCGGCGCCGCCGACAAGGTTATCTACGACATTCAGGGCCGCCGAGTTGCCAACGCCACCCGCGGCATCTTCATTGTAAACGGCCAAAAAACGCTGGTTAAATAACCCCGTAGCGTCAGCAATATCAGGCGCCTGCTCCCTGCGCGGAGCGGGCGCTTTTTGCGTTTTAGAAAAAAATGCGTAACTTTGTAGTGGAAAATCAAGGGAATGGGGTGAAAGTCCCCAACAGTACCCGCTGCTGTGAGTTCCAAATAACGGGGAGTCCGCAAATCAGCCACTGGCCTCAGGGCCGGGAAGGCGCGAGGCTCCGGAACGAGTCAGAAGACCTGTTTTTCTGCTGCCGGCGGGCAGCCATGGTCGGGATCTTTAACCTTTAATTATTATTTATAATGTACAAAAAATTTCTTCCGCTACTGGCCCTGGGCCTCGCAGCATGCAGTGAAAACGAAAAGAACGTTGAACCCGCAACCGGCGATAACTTCCTGTTTGAGCGCGGTGTTTACGTTCTCTGCGAAGGCAACATGGGTGCCAACAAGGCTCAGCTCGACTTTCTGAACCTGAAAAACAACGATTTTATCAGCGACGTTTACACCCGCGCCAACCCCGACGAGGTTTTGAGCCTGGGCGATTCCGGCAACGACCTGAAAATTCACGGCCCGCTGCTCTATGCGGTTGTCAACGGCTCGCACAAGGTTGAGGTGATGAACGTTCGCAATGCCCTTTCAATGGGCAGGATTAACGTTGATTCGCCCCGCTATATAGCCTTCGACTCGCGCGAGCAGGGCTACGTAACCTCCTACGTTTCCGATCAGCAGCCGCAAGGTTCGGTTGTGCGCTTCGATGTGTCGACCCAGCAGGTAACCGGCCGCGTAGCCGTGGGCGTAGGGCCCGAGGAAATGGTGGTTATCGGCGATTCGCTCTACGTTGCCAACAGCGCCAACTTCGACCTTGGCATTTACGACAACACCATAACCGTCATTGACCTCAACAGCTTCGAGGTTGTTGACAACATAGTTGTTGCCCCCAACATGCAGCATCTGCGCGTCGACTCCGAGGGCAGAATGTATGTTAACGCACGCGGAAACTATTTCGACATCCCGGCCGGATTCTACCGGCTCACGCCTACCGACCGCACCGAGGGCAAAATCTGGACGGTTGAGCAGCTGCCGCTGAATATGTCGAACTTCATGATTGGCAAAGACGTGCTTTATGGCTACGAGCAGGTCTACGATGCCAACTGGAATGCAACCTATGTTTACAATAAACTGGATTTGAAAACGTTAACTGTAAGTGACTGGACTTTCGACGACCAAGAAAAGATTCAAACGCCCTACGCGCTGGCAATTTCTGCCGACGGCAAGAGTTTTTACGTAACCGACGCCAAAAACTATGTCAGCTCCGGAGTGCTTCGCTGCTACGATGCCGACGGCAAGCTCAAGCAGCAGTTCACAACCGGCGATATTCCCGGCCACATCGCTCTGTTAAATTGATTAAATGAACAAATATCTTCTCTCCCTTCTACTGATTCTGACGGCGCTGACCGCCTGCGACCACACCGCCTCGCCGGTGCCGGAGCCCCCGGTGCCGGTCGACCGCGTGGTGCTGGTCTATATGGAGGCGCGCAATAATCTCAGCGGCGAGGCGCTCGACGATCTCGCGGAAATGAAGCGCGCCGAAATTCCCGCCGGCAACCGCTTGCTGGTTTACCGTTCGCGCTACGGCGAGCCGCACCCCGACCTGATAGAGATTTTTCAGGGCGGCGACTCGGTGTTGAAATCTTACGCCGACACCGTTCTGGCCACCGACCCCGCCCAGATGGCCCGGGTTATTTCCGACGTTCATCAGTTAGCCCCCTCCAAGGAGTTCGGCATGATTTTCTGGAGCCACGCCTCGGGCTGGCGCCAGAAGTCGGCCCCGGCAGCCGACGCGCGCGGCTTCGGCTCGGAAAACGGCCGGATGATGACCGTTACGCAGATGGCCTCGGCGCTTGGCCGCGACCGCAAAATCGACTTCCTATTTTTTGACTGTTGCTATATGGGCTGCGCCGAGGTTGCCTACGAGCTGCGCAATAGCGCCCGCTATTTCGTGGCGTCGGTGTGTGAAGTTCCCGCCGGCGGCATGCCCTATCATCTGACTGTGCCCGAACTCTTTAACCCCGACATGGTCGAAGGCCTAAAAAACACCATTGACCTCAACGTTGATTATTACCGCAACGCAACTTCCGTGCAGTGTCCGTCAACGCTGGCGCTGGTCGACCTGTCGAAAATGGACGAGCTCATCGAGGCGGTGCGCCCCACTATCGGCGGCAAGGTGCCGTATAGCTTTCTGTGGCAGCGCTTTTCGCGCAACGCTCCCTATCGCGACATGTTTACCGACCTTGGGCAATATATGGAGGCCTTGGGAGGCACGATGCCCGAGGGCGTGATTCTTCACGAAGACCACACCGACAGCGTATGGGGCACGATTTCGCTGAGCTATTGCATCGGACTTTCAATTTTTTATCCTAACTTTGCAACCGGAATTGACTATACCTACAAGGGCTATGACACCCTTGAGTGGGCCAAATATCTGAACCTCAACGCATCGCTAACCCCCGAAGCACCCTAAACCATACTGCATAACGATAATGGAAGAAGCACTGAAAATCGAAAAAGGAATGGCGCTGAACGACTTTTTGTCGGTTATTGCCCATCAGGCCGTAAATTTTTGCATACATCTGGTAGTTGCCATAGTGGTTTTCTACGTTGGCCGCTTTATAGTTCGCAAAATCAACGCCCTTGTTAAAAATATCCTGACCAAGCGCAATGCCGATCCGTCGATTGCTTCGTTCGTTAAGTCGGCAATTGAAATTACGCTCTATTTCGTGCTGATAATCGTTGTTGTCGGCATTATGGGCATCGAAACCAGCTCATTTATCGCGCTGTTTGCATCGGCCGGCGTTGCCATCGGTATGGCCATGAGCGGCACCCTGCAGAACTTTGCCGGCGGAGTGCTGATTCTTTCGCTGCGCCCCTACAACGTTGGCGACTACATCGAGGCCCAGGGCTATGCCGGCACCGTTAAGGCCATTCAGATGTTTTCGACCATCATAACCACGCCCGACAACAAAACCATTATCATACCCAACGGCGGCCTGAGCAACGGAACCATCAACAACTACTCGCGCCAGGAGCTGCGACGCGTCGACTGGACTGTGTCGCTGGCCTACGGAACCGATTTCGATGCCGCAAAGGCCGCGATTCTCGATATCCTCGCCGCCGACAGCCGCATAGTCAAGGCCCCGGAAGTTTATCTGGGAGCCCTGGCCGACAGCTCCGTGAACTTCACCGTCCGCGCCTGGGTAAAGGCCGCCGACTACTGGCCCACTTTCTTTGAGGTTAACGAAAAGGTTTACGCCGAACTGCCCAAACGCGGGCTGCAATTCCCATTCCCGCAACTCGACGTTCACGTTTCGCAAGCCTGATGAAACTCACGATTTTAGGCTGCGGAAGCGCAAGCCCCTCGCTGCGACATTTGCCCTCAAGCCAGGTTATCGAACATGGCGGCAAACTCTTTATGATCGACTGCGGCGAGGGCTCTCAGCTCGAAATGATGCGTCGGCGGCTTAAATTCGGCAAACTCAACAATATTTTTATCTCCCACATCCATGGCGACCACTTCCTGGGGCTGCCGGGGCTGCTGTCGACCATGGCCCTCCACGAAAAAGGCTCGGCAGTTACGGTTCACTGCGTGGCCGAGGGTGCGGAGATTCTCAAGCAAATCCTCAAGGTGATTATCGGCGACACGCCCTTCGACATTCATTTCAACATTATCGACCCGAAGGTTACCGGACAGCTGCTCTATGAAGATAACTTGCTGACCGTTACGTCGTTTCCGCTATATCACCGCGTAAACTGCACCGGCTTCATATTTCGCGAAAAGGAGCGTGGGCGCCATATCGACGGTCCCGCGGCGCAGTTCCACGGCGTACCCCACTATTTCATGGCCAACCTGCGCGCCGGCGAAGATTTCGTCAAGCCCGACGGCACTGTAGTTGCCAACGCGCTGCTCACCGCCGACCCCACCCCCGCGCGCAGCTATGCCTACTGCACCGACACCGCCGCCGACCGCCGCATAGTTGCGGCCATCCGCGGGGTCAACACCGTTTTCCACGACTCCACCTATGGCGACGACGGTGAGCCAAATGCCGCCCACTATGGCCACTCCACGGCGCGCCAGGCCGCTAACATTGCGCGTCTGGCCGGTGCCGAAACCCTGATTTTAGGCCATTTTTCGAAGCGCTACGACTCCGAGGAGCCGCTGGCCGCGCAGGCCGCGGAAGTTTTCCCGGGAAAGATTATAATTGCCCGCGAGGGGTTGACCGTTGACCTATGACTCAGGAAGATTTGAGAATGATGGACGCCGCGCTCGACGAAGCGCGCCAGGCGCTCGACGAGGGGGAAATTCCCGTGGGCGCCGTGGTTGCCTGCAAGGGAAAAATCATTGGACGCGGACATAACATGACCGAGCGCCTGGGCGACGTTACGGCCCACGCCGAAATGCTGGCCATAACCGCTGCCGCGGCCACCTTGGGCGGCAAATACTTAAGGGAGTGCACGTTGTACGTAACCATGGAGCCCTGCCTGATGTGTGCGGGCGCCATAGGGTGGAGCCAGGTATCGAGAGTTGTTTACGGCGCCGAAGACCCGCGCCGCGGATTCCGCGAGCTCACCCGCAGCGACCGCCCGGTTCTGCACCCCTCCACGCAGCTCCAGGGCGGCGTCCTTGCCGACGAAGCCCGCTCCCTCCTCCGCCGCTTCTTCGACCTCCTCCGCAAATAACCCCCAACCGCTGATTGTCAGCATGTTGGGGGCTATTTAGTGCTCGAAGCGGGACTCGAACCCGCACGGCCGCAATGGCCAGGGGATTTTAAGTCCCCAGTGTCTACCATTTCACCATTCGAGCCGGTGTTTTGTGTGGCAAAGTTAGCGATTTTTTCGTAACTTGCAAAATTTTGTGTAACTTTGCAGCGTTATGTCAGCTAACAGTACTAAATTTTTGCCTGATATTTGAAATTTACACGCCAACAACGTTTAGGGCTTTTGCTCACTGCGATTCTCATGGCCTTGCTGGCCCTGGTTTTCGCCCTTACGCGCCCGGCCCCGGCAGTCAGCGCCCGGTCGGACCAATCCGACAAGTCAGACAAGTCAGACAAGTCAGACAAGTCAGACAAGTCAGACTCAATTGCCCCCCTACCCCCACCCTCGCGAAATCCCCTCGACGAAGAATTCTGATGAAAATATTGATTAACTCGCTGCGCGTGCGCGCATTTCACGGCGTTCTGGCCCAGGAGCGCACCGTTGGCCAGGAATTTGAAATTTCGGCCGTTTTGAGCGTGGACTATGGCGGCGCCGACTCAATCGATGCCACCGTCAACTATGCCGAAGTCTGTGACCTGTTAGTTGCTGAAATGCAGCAACCAAGCGACTTGCTGGAGCATTGTGCCCTGCGCCTGTGTGAAGCTCTGAAGCGCCGATTTCCGGCCATCAGCTCCGGCGAACTCACCCTTTTGAAGCTCGCTCCGCCCATTCCCCACGAGCTTTCTTCGGCCGGAGTTAGTGTTAATTTTTAGCATTTTGGCGGGTTTTTCAAAAAAAAGCGTTACATTTGCACGTTGTTTCCAATAAAAATCAAACAATTATATAATTATTTACACATTTCTATGAAAAAATTCTACGCATTTGTTCTTCTGTGCGCCATGGCGCTTGGAGCATCTGCTCAGGCTCCGTTGCGCAAAGTGCATAAAGCCCGTTCCTCTCAGGCCGTTACCGTTCTTCCGGCCGAGGACGTAACCTCCACCGGATTTACCGCCCGCTGGGAGCCGATGCCCGGCGCAGAGTGCTATCTGGTAAACGTTTATGAACCCGTAACCATTACCAAAGCCGGCAAATACACCCTGCTCGAAGAAAACTTCAACCTTGTCAACGTAGGCACCTTCCTCGAACCCTACTTCCCCGAAGAGAACCTCGACGACGACTATATCTATTTCTGCTTCTCCGACGCTTTTGACTGGACCTACACCCCCGACTGGTGGGCCTTCTACGGCGTATTTGCCCGCGGCATGGTTGGCGGCTACATTCAGTCGCCCTACATGGACCTGACCGCCAACGACGGCAAATTTGAACTCGAAATCTGCGTTCAGGGCTATATGGGTGCCATGGTTCAGATCATTTCGCACGGCGATGTTGACGAGAAATACGACGTTGTTCTGGAGCAGAGCGGCGACAACTGGATTACCCTCGAATTCACCAACGGCATCCACGATACCTATATCACCTACGCCGACTTCGGCATTATGAATGATCCCGAGGGCGAATATGCCGCATGCTGGGACTTCCTCGACGAATTCCGCGTTATGCAGGACTATAAGGTTGGCGATGTTGCCCTCCGCCCCGTTGCCGTTACCAACAACGTTTACGGCGACCGCATGGTCTACGGCAACCTGCCCTACGCCTACGGCGCCAAACATCTGGCCTACGACGTTCAGGCCGTGTTCGTAACCTTCGATCCCGATGACCCCTATGATTACGAAACCGAATACACCCCCTTCTCGAAGCTCGAACATGTGTATCTCGAAGGCTATGAAGGCTCTATCGCCGAAGCCGGCGCTGCCAACAACGCCGCCGCCCGCTATTTCGACCTGCAGGGCCGCGCCGTCAGCGCCGACAAGGCCAAAGACGGTGTGTTCGTAAAAGTTACGGGCAATAAAGTTGAAAAAATTATTCGTTAACAGTCTATGAAAAAAATCATTACATTAGCTGCCCTGGTGGCCCTCGCTTTCGGCCCGGCAGCTGCAGAAACAATCATTCCGGGCAGCTCCAGCCTCACCAGCGGAAGCGCCACCTCAAGTTCATCATCGTCGCTGCCGATCTATTTCGACGGCAACGATGCCGACGGCTCGACCTACTATTCAGTGTCGCAGTCAATCTTCCCGGCTTCGCTGCTGACCAAAATCGCTCCGTCAACCGCTGCCAACGGTGCTTCGTCGGTCAGCAAAATTTCGGCTGTCAGCTTTGTTCTTGCCGAAGGTTCATGCTACATCGACAGCGGTACGCTCGACATCGACTGCTGGATTCAGAACGTTGAAAGCGAAGAATTTACCAAAGTCAACAACAAACTTCAGTGGAACCCCTACACCGACGGTGTCAAGGGCCACGTTAGCCTCGACGGCGAAGAGTTCAACTACGGCTCCGACGTAACGGTGACCATTACCTTCAGCACCCCGCTCGAATACACCGGCAAAGGTCTGCAGCTTACTTTCGACGCCACCTGCGATTTTCTTGACTACTATGTGGGCTGGTTTGGCGGCACTTACACCGTTAACCCCTACGTAGGCCACGTTTGCTCCGGCCTCGACAACGGTTCCAGCTCCCTCTCCATGAAGGGTAACATCCCCTTTACCAGCAATCTGCTGCCCATTGTTGAGTTCACCTACGAAACCGAAACCACCGAGCCCGTTCCCTCCGAGCCGGTACGCGGTGAAGCTGCTGATGCTCTCGTTGGCAACTATAACAATCCGAACACCGGCGGTGAAAGCATCGGCGCAGTCATTCCGTTTGACTCTGATTATGAATACAGCTATTGCCAGGCGCTCTATACTCCCGACATGCTCACTGCTCTCAACCAGCCCGTTGACGGCAATCCCTCGAAATCGGAAATCAATGAGCTCACCTTCAAGATGTTGTTAGACTATGCTTATCTCGAAGGCCAAAAGAGCTTCACAGTTTATGTTCAAAACATCGACGCCCTCACCTTCCCGGTAGTTAACAACACTCCGCAATGGTTCACCGTCGACACCTCGATTAGCGGCACCGCCCAGACCGAAGAATATTACCTTGACGAAGTTGAAGGCGAGCAGGAATACACCATCAAGCTCGATACTCCTATTCTTTATGAAGGCAAGAGCCTGTTGGTTACCTGGCTGTCCGAGGGCCATATCGAAGACCTCTTTAGCAATAAATTCGAATCGCAGGTATTCACCGCCTCCGACGGCAAGATTCACTCCGGCATCTATTCCAGCGACTCTTCGATCGGCATTCAGTCGGGCGCTCTGAAAAACAGCTCCAAAAACCTCCCCGTGTTGAAACTCGGCTACACCCCGCTGATTGAGCAGGGCGGCGCAAAGCCCGTGGCTATCGAAAACGTTGAAATCAAATTAGAGAGCGTAGGCGTTACCGGCAACTACTCCTATGCCAACGCCAACTCCGTAACCGTGACCTTCGACGTTAACGACCCCACCAACTGCGGCGAATATGAAATCTTCAACGGCACCCAGAGCCTCGGCACCATCAACGGCACTTCGGGCACCATCCGCTACATCCCCGTAACCAAGTTCGACATGATTCTCAAAATCGAACCCAAGGGCGAAGGCGCTTTCGGCACCAACTACACCGTTGCCGCCGACGAAATTGCCGCTCTCTTCCCCGTGCCCACCGCAGTAGCCACCGGCGAATATGCCCTCTATTCCAGCTACGACATCTTCAACAACATGGAAGGCTCGCTCCAGGGCGCCGCTCAGTTCAAGGTTACCACCACCGTGCCCGTGGCCCGCATGACCGCCGGCAGCGTAGTGCCCACCAACGCCCAGCTGATGAACAACTCGTCGTCCTACCCCGCCAACATCGCCGCCCTGCGCCCTGCCGTCAGCGACTACAACTACGTTGCTCCCACCAACGGCATCATGGGCGTTTACGCCTCTAACCTCGGCACCGGCCGTCTGGTTAACGACGTTATGCAGTGGCCCTCGTCGGTTTCGATTTCCGCTAAACCCCAGTGCATCTATCCGGTAGTTTCAACCACCATCCCCGTGCTCTCGACCGGCAAAGACGCCCTGGCTGCCAACACCACCGTTTCCGGCACCGTTGCCACCATCGAAAAGGCCTGCGCTAACTCAATCAGCGTTGCAATGGCCGTTAACGCCGACCACTTCGTTGACGATGCCTCCTATCCCGAAAAGATGCGTTGCAAGGAAGACCAGCGCGGCGGCACCCTGCAGTTCTTCGCGCCCAAGGGCTGGACTATGGAATATAAGTTTGTTGCCGGCCTGTCGCGCAGCGATTCCGACTGGGAAGCAGTTTCCACCAACCCCTGGACCTACAAGATCGAGTCGAACAACCCCGGCGTTCTCACCGTTCGCGCTACCAACCCCAACGACTCTGCCGACGTTCAGGAACAGACCTACACCATTTCCGACGAAGGCGTTGCCACCGGCCTGACCGAAATCGGCGTTACCTCGACAGAAAAGGTTGAAATCTACAACCTCCAGGGCCGCCGCCTGGCAGCTCCCGTCAAGGGCATCAACATTATCAATGGCAAGAAAGTAATTCTCTAACCATAACACATGAAAAAAATTATAACTTTAGCAATTGCCGCGGCAGCTATCTGCCCGGCAATTGCCGTTGCTTCCGACACGGAGCGCGGCGAAGCCGCAGTGGCCTACGTTGGCCCTTATGACAACCCCAAGAGCGGCTCGGAAAGCGTTGGCGCTATCCTTCCGTTCGACATGCGCTATGACCACAGCTACTGCCAGACGCTCTACACGTCGGACATGCTGACCGGCCTCAACCAGATTATCGACGGCAAACCCTCGAAATCGGAAATCAGCGAGCTCACCTTCAAGATGTACACCATCGGCGGTATGCTCACCGGCCAGAAGAACATTACCGTTTATGTTCAGAACGTAGACGCAACTTCGTTTGCCACCGTCAACAACGAAAAGCAGTGGTTCACGGTAGACACCTCGATCAGCGGCACCGCCCGGACCGAAGACTATGAGTACACCGACGTTTACGGCCAGATTGAATACTCCGTTCCCCTGGCAAAGCCTTTTGTTTACGAGGGCAAGAGCCTGCTGGTTACCTGGATGATCGACGGCGAGCTCGAAGACATTTACAGCGGCTACCTGGAATCGCAGACCTTTATGGCTGCCGACGGTCAGACCCACAGCGGCATCATTTCGAGCGACCTTTCGCTCGGCATGCAGTCGGGCAACATGAGCAACAGCTCAAAAGATCTGCCCGTGCTGAAAATCAACTACACTCCCCTGTTTGAAGAAACCGGCATCAAGCCCGTGTTGTTCGACAACGTTGAAGTGAAGCTCGAAGGCGTTAACCTGTCGCCCGCCTGCGGTTCCTACTACTCGGCCGCCAATGCCATTACCGTTACTTTCGACGTTAATGACCCCACCGACGCCGGCGAATATGAAATCTTCATGGGCACCCAGAGCCTCGGCACTCTCGCCGGCACCTCGGGCACCATCCGCTTCTTCGAAGAACCCAAAGGCGACATTGTTCTGCGCATCGAACCCCAGAGCGACGACGCCATCGGCACCAGCTACACCATTGCAAAGGCCGACGTTGACGCCCTCTTCCCCGCTCCCGGCGCACGCTACACCGGCAGCTATGCCCTCTATTCGGAATATGACCTCTATAACGACATGGAAGGCACCATGCAGGGCGCCGCTCAGTTCCAGATGACCAGCACCGCCCCCGTGGCTCGCATGTGGGCCGACCCGCAGAACCCCGTCAACTCCGAGCAGATGTATCGCGGCGGCACTGAATACCCCGACAACCTCATGGCCCTGGTTCCGCGCACCGCAAATGCCAACGACTACTCCGACATGAAGAAAAACGGCGGCATCTTTGCAGTTTACGCTCCCTACCTGGCAGTCGGCAAACTCAGAAACGACGTTATGCAGTGGCCCGAAACCGTAACCATCACCGTTAGCCTCACCTGCGTGTATCCGCTGGTTTCGAAGAGCGTGCCCACCCTGCTCGCCGGCAAAGCCGACTTCGACAGCGCCGACCAGGCCCTCGGCACCGTAACCACCATTCAGCGCGCCTATAACCAGGGCACCACCTGGGACAAGAGCCTGATTTCGGCCGTTATGCCCGTCGATGCCGCACACTTCAAGCAGGACGTTATCTACGTTGACCGCCTGCGCGTGCAGCGCGACCTCTACCACGGCACCCTGCAGTTCTTCGCTCCCCGCGGCCTGCAGATTCAATATAAGTTCGTGGCCGGCACCCGCGCCGACGGCGACTGGACCGTAGCTCCCACCAACCCCTGGACATTCTACACCAAGGAATGCGGAGCCGGCACCCTGACCGTACGCACCGTTAACCCCAACACCGGCGAACAGAAGGAAATGATGATTTTCGACATCGACGAAAACGGCGGTTTCATGTCGTCGCTCCAGACCGTCAATGTTGCCGAAAACGCCAAGGGCGAAATCTTCGACCTGCAGGGCCGTCGCCTCGCCGCTCCTGTCAAAGGCCTCAACATCATCAACGGCAAAAAGGTTATCCGCTAACCCAACTCCAACTCCACATAAAAAAATGATGCGTCCGAGCGGGCGCATCATTTTTTTTATGGATAAAACGGTTAGATTATTTCGCCAGGGTCTTGCGGCCGTTGACAATATAGAGGCCGCGGGTGGGATTGGCTACGCGGCGACCCTGAATGTCGTAAACGGTTTTGTCGGCTGCGCCGGCGCTGATTTCCTTGATTGAAGAATCTTTGGTCAGAGTCAGGGTGAGCGTCGAGGGTGCATCGAAGTTATAAGGCTCGTTGTTGAACGAAGTAACGGTGGGCACCTTGATAACGCCGTTGATATAGCGGCCGAAATCGTTGGGGTTCTCCTTGTTGAAGTCGGGAGTGCCGGCAGTGAGTGCGGGCCACGAGAACACGTAGGGGGCACCGTATTCGCCAACGGTAACGCCCAGGCCCGAAGCCTCAACGTAGACGCGGAGGTTGTCCGTGGCGTTAACGTAGATATAGTCGGTCTGGTCAACAAAAGTGAAGCCCTGGGCCTTGGAATGCTTGTCGTAGGGGGCGGCGAAGCGGAAGCGGCCGGGGGTGGCTATGTGTTGCTGCAGTTCAACCTCAATGTCTTCAGCCGAAATGCCGAACAGGTCGGAAACCAGGCCTTCGGTAAACACCGTTTTGGTGTCGGGAACCGGCTGCCAGTCGGCGTCGTTCTCAATGTTCACAACCTGATAGGTGGTGGCGGTGGCAACCAGGCGGCCGGCAGCGTTGGTGCCGGCAAACATAATTGAATAGAGGCCGTTTTCGTCGGGGGTTTCGAGAGTGAGCTCGCTGCGGTTGTCAACCTCCTTGCCGAGCTTAATGACTGCCTGGCCGTTGGCGCCTTCAGAGGCATCATATTTGCCGCCTACGGCTATGCAATAGATTTTGCCGATGTCGGTTCCAACTTCGAGATTAACGGTTATGCTCTCGCCGGCGGGGCATACATAGTCGGTGGTTGCCGACAGGACGTAGTCGCGGTTGGTTTCGAGCATTTCAATGTCGTAGAGTGCATACCAGCCGGCCACGGTCGACATTTTCAACGCCAGGGCATCTTTCATTGCGTTGGCTCCCTTCCAGGCTGGCCATGCGAAGCCGCAGTCGGCGGGAATGGTAAAACTCGTGGTGGCTTTGTCGTAGACCGCCTCAAAGGAGCGGAAGGTAATGTCGTCAACAACCGTGTCATACTTCGTCGGCACGAACATGTCAACCTGCGAGTCCTTGTCGAAAAGCACGTAGGGTTCAAAGGAGGCCACGCCGGTTTCGCTGTTGAAAAGCGCCCTGACCGGGGTGGGCAGCCACTCTTGCGTCGGGTCGGTGATGTAGAGGCTGTCGCCGTCAACTGTCAGGTTCACCTGAATGGTTGTTTGGCCTACGGAGCCTTGGAAATAATAGTCGCCCAGGGCCATGTAGTAAGTGCCGTCGATTTCCGAGCCGGAGCCGGCGGCGTGGCGCAGGGGCGCGGCCTGGCATTGCAGCAGCGCGGGCTGCGGAGTTAGTTTTGTCAGCGACATGCGCTCTCCGGCGGCTGCGGGCGCCGCGGCCAGGCAAGCCAGTGACAGTGCTGTTAAAAGCGGTTGGTAGAATCTTTTCATTGCAATAGTTTTTCTTAATAAAATTCGGCGCCAAAGTTACGCAAAAAAATCGGAACCCCCAAAGCGCAACCCGGCGCGGCGATTGATATTGATTTTGGGCAGTTCGGAAAAAATTGTTAACTTTGCGAAAAATTAATCTTAACAATGAAAATCGTTTGCGTAATTCCCGCGCGCGCTGAAAGCAGCCGCTTTTTTGAAAAACCCCTGGCTCTGATTCTCGGCAAACCGATGATTCAGTGGGTCTACACTCATTGCTCGGAAGTTAAGTGTTTCGACGCCGTTTACGTTGCCACCGACTCCGAAAAAATTGCCGACTGCTGCAAATCGTTTGGCGCGCCGGTAATCATGACCTCCTCCGACCACGAAACCGCCACCGAGCGCCTCTACGAAGTGTCGACAAAGGTTGATGCCGACCTCTACGTTATGGTCAACGGCGACGAACCGCTGCTCACCGAAGAAGCCATCGTTCAGTGCATTCCGGCCGAAATCAAGCCCGACGAACTCTACGTGTCGAACCTGATGACCGATTTTTCGAATCCCGTGGAAGTTGTCGATGCCACGAACCTCAAAATCGTTACTGCCGCCGACAACCGCTGCCTGTTCATTTCGCGCTCGCCCATTCCCTACCCCAAAGGCTCGCTCGACGTTATTTACCATAAATTCGTGGGCGTCGGCGCCTTTAACCGCAAGGCTCTGGAGTTTTACCACAACACTCCCCGCGGCCCCATTGAAAAGGTTGAGGAAAACGATTCGTTCCGCTTCATCGAAAACCACGTGCCGATCTATTATTTCAACTGCCACTGCAAATCGCTGTCGGTCGATAACCGCAAGGACATCGAGGGCGTTGAGCAATATTTCCGCAAAATGAACATGGCGTGAGCCGCGCGCGCGTTTTAATATTGAGGCTTTCGGCGCTGGGCGACGTGGCGATGACCCTTCCGGTCATCTACTCCGTTGCGCGGCGCTATCCCGACGCGGAATTTACGCTGCTGACGCGGCCGTTTTTCCGCCGCCTCTTTATCGACGCGCCCTCAAACCTCAGCTTCGTTGAGTTTAAGGACACGAGTTTCGGCGGCCTGCTGCGCCTGATCGGGCAATTGCGCCGACAGGGCTTTACGGCCGTTGCCGACCTCCACGACATGTTGCGCACCCGGCTGATTCGCGCGTCGGTGGGCGCCCCTCGGGTCGAAACCGTCGACAAGGCGCGCCGCCTGCGCCGCGAGCTCACTGTTGACAAGAGCCGCCGCTTTCAGCCCAGCTATATTGAGCGCTACCGCGAGGTGTTTGCCCGCCTGGGCTTCGACGCCGAGCTGACCTTCCGCTCGCTCTTTGCCGACTCTGACGCCACCCGCTCAGGCATAGGCATTGCCCCCTTTGCGCGCTATGCCACCAAAACCTATCCGCCCGAACAGATGGAGCAGGTGGCCCGCATGCTCACCGACCTGGGCCACGACGTTTACCTCTTCGGGGCGCGCGGCGACGAGGCTGAGCAGCTCGGGGCCTGGGCCCGGCGCAATCCGCGCCTGCGGGTGCTGGCCGGAACCCTGTCAATCGAAGAGGAGCTGCGCGCCATTTCGCGCCTGCGGGTAATGGTGTCGATGGACTCGGCCAACATGCACCTGGCGTCGCTGGTGGCAACGCCGGTGGTCAGCGTGTGGGGCTCCACGATTCCCCAATGCGGCTTCCTGGGCTACCGCCAGTCGGCCGACAATGCCGTGTGGCTCGACCTCCCCTGCCAGCCCTGCTCCATTGCCGGCCTGCCCGAATGCCCGCTGAAAACCACCGCCTGCCTCAAAAACCTCCCTCCCGAATCTATACTCTCCAGAATAATTAAAAACTACTAATTCCCAATTACTGAAGTGGCCAAGAAAATCGTTGAAACGCCCCTGATGAAACAATATTTCGAGATGAAGCAGAAGCATCCCGATGCCATTCTGCTGTTTCGCGTCGGCGACTTCTACGAAACTTTTTCCGACGATGCCATTGCCGCATCGGAGATTCTTGGCATAACCCTGACCCGGCGCGCCAACGGCTCGGCAAGCCATGTGGAGCTCGCCGGATTTCCCCACCATGCGCTCGACACCTATCTGCCCAAGCTCGTACGCGCCGGCAAGCGCGTGGCCATTTGCGAGCAGCTCGAAGACCCCAAGCTGACTAAAAAGCTCGTTAAGCGCGGCATAACCGAGCTGGTGACCCCGGGCGTGAGCATGCAGGACACCTGCCTCGACCATCGCGAAAACAACTTCCTGGCCGCACTTCACCTGCTCGACCGCAAGGTGTGGGGCCTGGCGCTGCTCGACATTTCAACCGGCGAGTTCCTCGTGGCGCAAGGTGCCCCCGACTATATCGACAAGCTTCTGGCCGGCTTCAGCCCCAAGGAGCTGCTGATCGAGCGCGGCCGCCGAGCCGAGGCCGAAGCCGAACTCTCGGCAAAATATCTGAGTTTCGACCTCGACGACTGGATTTTCACCCCCGACACGGCCACG
Organism: uncultured Bacteroides sp.; assembly: GCA_964554665.1. GTDB lineage: Bacteria > Bacteroidota > Bacteroidia > Bacteroidales > Muribaculaceae > UBA3263. The sequence continues at coordinate 25,256 of CAZKPP010000009.1, read as the reverse complement.
TCGCGCCTGCTCAAGCAGTTTGAAACCGGCTCATTGAAGGGCTTCGGAGTCCACGACCTCCCGGCAGCCATCGTGGCCGCGGGAGCCATACTCCACTATCTCGACATTACGCAACACACGCGCACGGCCCACATAAACTCGCTGCGACGCATTGAGGAAGACCGCTTTGTGCGCCTCGACAAGTTCACCATCCGCAACCTCGAACTGGTTGCGCCCATGACCCCCGAGGGCAAGAGCCTGCGCGAGGTGCTCGACCGCACCGTAACCCCCATGGGCGCACGCATGCTCCACCGCTGGATGCTCTTTCCGCTGCGCGACCCCGCGGCCATTAACCGGCGCCTCGACGTTGTTGACCACTTTTTCCGCGACCCCGACGGACGCGACACCCTGCGCCGCCACATCGAGCAGGTGGGCGACCTGGAGCGCCTGGCATCCAAAGTGGCGACCGGACGCATAACTCCGCGCGAGGTTGTGCAGCTCCGCTCGGCCCTCGACGCCGTGGAGCCGATTCGCGAACTCTGCATCAACGCCTCCCAGCCCACCCTGCATAGCTACGGCGAGCAGCTCAACCCCTGCACCAACATCCGCCGCCGCATAGCCGCCGAAATTCGCGACGATGCCCCTTCGTCGACCCTCAAGGGCAACGTAATTGCCAAAGGCGTCGACGCCGAGCTCGACGAGCTGCGCGAAATTGCCTATCAGGGCAAAGACTACCTGCTGAAAATTCAGCAGCGCGAAAGCCAGGCAACCGGCATTTCATCGCTCAAAATCGCCTACAACAACGTTTTCGGCTACTACATCGAAGTAACCAACACCCACAAAGACAAGGTGCCCCCCGAGTGGATTCGCAAGCAAACGCTCGTCAACGCCGAACGCTACATAACCCAGGAGCTCAAAGACTACGAAGAAAAAATTCTCGGCGCCCAGGAGCGCATCCTGGCCCTCGAAGAAAAGCTCTTCGCATCGGTGGTGGCCGACCTTGCCGAATATATTCCGGCAATTCAGCTCAATGCCTCGCTGATTGCGCGGCTCGACTGCCTGCTGTCGTTCACCGTCGTGGCCCGCGACTACAAATACTCGCGGCCGGTTGTCGACGACTCCCTGGAGCTGCAGCTGACCGAGGCGCGCCACCCGGTTATCGAGCGCCAGCTCCCCGCCGGCGAACCGTATATAACCAACTCGGTGTCGCTCAGCAACGACGGCAACCAGATTCTCATGATTACCGGCCCCAACATGAGCGGTAAGTCGGCCCTGTTGCGCCAGACAGCCCTCAACGTAATCATGGCCCAGATGGGCTGCTTCGTGGCCGCCGAGTCGGCCCATATCGGCGTGGTCGACAAGGTGTTTACCCGCGTCGGTGCCTCCGATAACATTTCGCTGGGCGAGTCAACCTTTATGGTCGAGATGAACGAGGCCGCTTCGATTCTCAACAACCTCAGCCGCCGCTCGCTGATTCTCTTCGACGAGCTGGGGCGCGGCACCTCAACCTACGACGGCATATCCATAGCCTGGGCCATAGTCGAATATCTCCACGAATTTGGCGACTACCACCCCAAAACGCTCTTTGCCACACACTACCATGAGCTCAACGAAATGGAGTCGACCTTCGACCGCGTGGTCAATTTCAACGTGTCGGTCAAGGAGATAGATGGTCGCGTGGTTTTTCTGCGCAAGCTCGCCCGCGGCGGCTCCGAGCATTCGTTTGGCATCCATGTTGCCAAGCTCGCCGGCATGCCCGGGGTAATCATTGCCCGCGCACGCGAAGTTCTGCGCCAGCTCGAAATGAACCTGCGCGGAGACCGCAAAATCACCGACAACGTCGAGCCCGCCGCCCGCCCCAAGGTCGAAGAGGGAGTGCAGCTATCGTTCTTCCAGCTCGACGACCCCGTGCTCACGCAGTTGCGCGACATGATTCTCGACCTCGACATCGACCGCCTCACCCCCCTCGACGCCCTCAACAAGCTCCACGACATCCGCTCCGTCCTCACCGGCAAATAATCCGTAAAAAAAATTTGGCGCTCGTTCGTAGGGCCGAGGCCCTACGCTACCGTTCCGCCGACCCGCATCCGCGGGTCTTTGTCGTACCCCTACCACCGCAAAGGCCCGCGGAGCGGGCCGGCAGAGATGTAGCGTTGGGCCTTGGCCCAATGTGAACGCGGCCCGCCCCATCCCCCAAAACGTGGCGAAGCCTCCCCCGAGCCAACGGCGAGCGGGGAGAGCTGAGCCGGGTTTATATCAGCTCTTCGGGGAGGTCGCGGGGGTCGGGGGTTATGCCGTATAATGCGAAAAAGCGGTCGACCTCTTCGCGAAACGAAATGCGCTCATGGTGCTTTTCTTGGTTGGCGATATAATCAATTACGTTTTGCCGCGCCGATTGCGAATAGCTGAACGCGCCATAGCCGCGTTGCCATTCAAACCTGCCGCGACTTTCCGGCAGATTGTTTAACCACCTCGAACTGCGCGATTTTATTTCGCGAACCAAGGTTTCGAGGGCAATCTTTGGCGACAGACGCAGAAAAATGTGGACATGGTCGCCGGTGCCACCAATTGCAATGGGATATGACCCGCATCCGTATTCATTGATTATAATGCCCAATTTATCGTATAATGATTGTCGAAACGGTTTGGGAAACACCGATATACGGTATTTCACGGCAAACACAACCATTACGTTCATCTGCGACAACGATTTCATAACGCAAATTTAAGCAATTCCCCCACAATCCGCGAAAAAAATTGGCGCTCAGCTCTCCCCGCAAGGGGGAGGCTTCGCGACCAAATGGGGGTTGGTGGTGGCGCGTGGTCGTAGGGCCGAGGCCCTACGCTACCGTTCCGCCGACCCGCATCCGCGGGTCTTTGTCGTACCCCTACCACCGCAAAGGCCCGCGGAGCGGGCCGGCAGAGATGTAGCGTTGGGCCTTGGCCCAATGTGAACGCGGCCCGCCCCATCCCCCAAAACGTGGCGAAGCCTCCCCCGAGCCAACGGCGAGCGGGGAGAGCTGAGCCGGGTTTACATTGGCTCGGCGGCCCAAAAATCCGCGAAAAAAATTTTGGCGCTCAGCTCTCCCCGCAAGGGGGAGGCTTCGCGACCAAATCGGGGTTGGTGGGCGCGTGGTCGTAGGGCCGAGGCCCTACGCTACCGTTCCGCCGACCCGCCTCCGCGGGTCTTTGTCGCACCCCCCACCCCGCAAAGGCCCGCGGAGCGGGCCGGCAGAGATGTAGCGTTGGGCCTCGGCCCAATGTGAACGCGGTTTACATTATCGGCGGTGGCCCCAACGCAAAAAATCGGCACGATATCGCATGTCCCACCCCCAAACGCAACGAATTTGGCTGGCCTCGGCCCTATGAAAAACGGCAAATCACCGAGTTAGGTGTAAATTTTTTTTGGAAAATTTGATTTTGTTGTGGAAATTACGAAAAAAATTCGTACCTTTGCGCCCGATTTCTATCTATTCTTATACTTTATGCACATTCCATCATTATTACAACGGGCAAAATTAGTGCTTATACCGTTGCTATTATGCTTTGTGTTCTCATCACCTGAAGCAAAGGCTCAACGTATGGCTTTAAAAACCAATACGGTTGAGTATTTGATATTAACCCCTAACCTAACCTACGAAGCCCGACTCAGCCGAGTTCTGTCGCTCCAGATCGGCCTGGCCATGAATCCTATCAGCAAGGATCTGGGTGGTTTCAAGGCCGCAAACTTCCGCGTAGAACCTGAATTGCGCTACTGGTTTAACCGCCCGATGGCCCGCCATTTCGTGGCCCTGAGCTGCACCGCCGGCGCCTACTCGCTGCAGTTCAAAGAACGCTATATCAAGGGCGACGCCGTAGGCCTCGGCTTTAGCTACGGCTACGCCTGGGTGCTGTCGAAACACTGGAATATGGAAGCAGAAATCGGTGTGGGCCTCGCCAGCATCCATGCCTATAACTACAAAGGGGCGGCCAACTGTCCCGGCAAGGCGAACTATCGCCATGTGCTCCCCGTGCCCATCAGGTTCGGACTATCGTTTGGTTACGTATTTAACTAATCTGTTGAAAAATGCTCAAAAAACTCATTATATGCTTCGCTCTGGCCGTAATCTCCGTGATGTCGGCCTACGCACGTATTATCACTATTGAGGGTACGGTTATGGTCCGTGGTAAAGGTGTTCCGGCCGTTGGCGTCTACATCTACGACCAAGATTTTGACAAATACCCCGACGGCATTAAGCCTATCGGCTCTACCGACGATGACGGCTTCTTCACCGTTAAGGCCGACTCCAACGGTATACTCGTTTTCTACACCGACGAAGACTCGGAGTATGATATGCAGAAGTATGTTGTTAAAGTCGACGACCAATTCAAAATTAAAACATATATCGAACCGAAATCTTCGGGTATTACTCTTAAAGAACAAACCGTTGTGGGTAATGCTTCGCCAATTCCTATCGACAAAGGCCGCCTGAGAATTAAAGGCAATTACCTGATGATTGAAAACGCCGTTCAGATTAAAAAATCGGTTACCAAACCGGTGTGGAACACCAATCTTGAGTTCCGCAGAAAACAAAAGGAGAATTACAAGAACGACCTGAAAAAGCGTAAGAACCACTTCAAGGACGCTCGTCGCGAAATTTTCCAGCCCGTAATTCTCAACAAAACCCGCAATCATATTATCTACACGGCTCCGGTTGTTGTTGACCACGACGAATATGCAATCACTCAGGAGCGTATGCACGATTGGGACAAGTCCGTTGACCCGCTGACCCCTTATCAGCACATTGTTCCTTTCGATAAAGACACCATTATAATTGTTCAGGACTCCGTTTATCTCGAAGACCCGACCGATTATGTTATTCAAATCGCAATCCGTTCGATTGAAGACTATAAGCGCGTAACCTTTGCCGATACAAACATTATTCGCGAAGGTGCACAAAACCCCTTGCAGTTCCTCTCCTACAAGATTCCGCCGCTGGAAATGACCGACGAAGAACGCGACAAGGTTGCCCCGAACGCTGCGCGTGACTCGCTCAACACCGAGGGCGAAATGAACCTTACCTTCCCCGTTGGTAAAGCCTATCTAGACCCCGAACTCGGCGACAACGCCGCCGAATTGGCAAAATTTGAAAAAGACCTCTATGAACTCTTAGACGACCCCGACACCAAGCTCAAGGCCATCCGCGTGTTTGGTTACTCGTCGCCTGAAGGTTCGCACCAGACTAACGTTAAACTCGCCAACGACCGTATGCGCTCGGCAATGGATATGATTATCCGCTCGATTCCTAAAGACCGTCTGCGCGGCGTTGACCGTTCTTCCGATGCTGCAGTTGCTTCGTGGGATGAGGTTGTTAAGATGATGCAGGCCGACAGCCTGTTTGAAGAAGCCGCACAGATCCAGGAGATTATCGAGAATAACGACAACATGGACGCCCAGTTCCGCGCAATTTCGCGACTGCCTTTCTATCGTCCGTTGATTACCGATACATATCTCCCCCGCCTGCGCCGCGTAACCTATACCATCACCGCTGAAAAGTGGCGTGAGCTCACAGACGACGAAATCCGTCAGGAATATGCCCGCGACCCCCGACGCCTGGTTAAGTACAACCTGTTCCGCTTATATAACATGCTCGACAGCACCGAGCGCGAAGGCGTTCTGCGTAAGTCGGTTGAGTTATTCCCCTACACCAACTCTACCAACCACTTCGTTCCGGCCGCCACCGACCTGTCGACCGTTATGCTCGAAAAGGGTGAGAACCCGTTTGAAATGTTGAGCCCCTATTTCGACAAAACCCGCGAGGATCGTCTGAACGACAGCCGTATACCTTTCGTAATGAAATATAACTACGCTGTTGGCGCGCTGATGCTGCGCAAATTCGATATCGCCAACTCTGTATTGAGCAGATTTAAAACCGAACCTCGTGCCGCCAAGGCTATTGCATACTATCGCGTGCTCAACGAAGACTTCAGCGAAGACGTAGTTGAAGAAATCTGTAAGGACAACCCCATCAACCGCGTGGTTGTATACCTGACGATGGAGCGCAACAAAGCCGCTTGGCGTCTGGCTCAAAACCTCGGCGACTCCGCCATTGAAAACTATCTTAAGGCCATGGCCGCCAACCGCAACAAAGATGACGAAGATGCCATGGACTATGCTCCCGACTATCTTGCAATGGCTATTAAGCTCGACCCTTCGATGAGAGAAAAGGCTGAACGCGATGCCGACGTTAACGACCTTCTCCCCTTGGCTGATAACCGACTCAAAGAATGGGCCGAAGAGGAAGCCCGCGAAGCTGAACGCGAAGAGTCGCTGAAACAAGGCTTAGAGTCGCAGTCTAACCTGGAAACCGAAGAATGATTTGACTGAAAAAGATTGAAGATGAGAACTATAATTCAAGTATTATTGCCGGTGCTGATGATCGTAGGGTCATCGGCTTCGGTGTATGCAAAGGAAAACACATACGACCTCTCGGCATTTCCTTCATCCGGCGTCAACGGTATTGAGCATGTCTTGCAGAAGCCGCTGGGCAACCCCTCGTTTCCCGAAGATGAGCGCGGATTCTTCAAGCACATCTATATTGGCGGCGGTTTCGGCCTGTCGATGAAAGGCGACAACTACATTCAGGTGCTTAAACCCGGCATGGACCTCAATGCCCAGGTTGGCAGCTGGATTACCCCCGTTCACGGCATCCGCCTGATGGGTGCGGCCGGTGTGCTGCCGGTTGAAAAAGGCTTCAGCCGCGCATGCTTCGTTTCTGGCCACGTTGACTATACCCTCCACCTCACCAACCTGCTCCGCGGCTACAAACCCGACCGCATGTTTGAGCTGATCGGTACCGTTGGCCCCGAGGTTCAGATGATACGCATGCCCTATTCCATCCACAAATCCAAAGAGTGGCATGGCAGCGTGGGCCTCGGCGCATCGTTCCAGGCCCGCTTCAACGTTAACCCGGCAATGTATCTCTACGTTGAGCCCCGCCTGTCGGTGTTGACCCGCACCAAATATAACTTCGACAGCGAATATGGTTACTATCGCTTCAGAACCTACGCCACCCTCAACGTCGGCCTCGGCTATAAGCTCCTCTACGGCAAATATCGCGCCAACGGCTCCTCCGACTTTCAGCAGATCAACGACGACAACCTCTATTTCGGCGCCGAAGCCGGCGTGTGGTCATTCCCGCGCGAAGCTTATATGCTCAACAACTTCGCGTCGCGGGTATATGCCGGCAAGATGTTCTCGTCGACCTCGGGCATTCAGTGGAACATTGCCTACGGCCTCCAGAACGCCGACAAGTTCGGCAACAAAGGCTATTTTGCCCTGAGCACCCTCGACTACGTTCTCAACTTCGACAACGCCTTTGGCGGCTACCGCCCCGACCAGTTCTTTAACGTTATGATGAACGTTGGTGTCGGCGGCGCCATTGCCCGCTATAAAAAGCATCACTCCATATCGCCGGCAGTCAGCGCCGGTTTGACCGGCGTGTTCCGCCTGACCGACAACTGGGCGCTGACCCTCCACCCGCAGGTTTATTTCGTAAACCGCGAGTTTTGCGACCGTCTGGAAAAGAAGTACTCGCCCATGGCCGCTGTGGAACTCGGCGTGCGCTACAACACCGGCAGCTTCAGCCGCCTGCACTCCGACAGCTACGATCTCTATGACTCCGACGAAATCAAAAAATGGTTCGTCACCGCCGGCGCAGGCTATGCCTACCGCTTCCGCGGCGGCGTAGGCTCGGGCGGCGACCTGATGGTAGGTTTCGGCAAACGCTTCACCCCGATTTCGAGCTGGCGTTTCTCGGTTAATGCCGACGCCTTCCCCCGTTTCCCCTACTCGCTCGACGCCACAGCCCATATCGACTACCTGTCGAGCATAACCACAGCCATGTATGGCTACGACCCCGACCGCCTGTTTGACCTCCAGTTCCTGGTGGGTATGTTTGGCGGCATGGCCAACCACCAGGGCCCGCTGTCGTACACCTACGGCGTTAAGGCCGGCCTGCAGGCATCGTTCCGCATCAACGACTTCCTCGACATCTACGTAGAGCCCACGGCAATTGCCACCGACGTGCCCTACGAGTCGTATCATAACAGCGGCCGCCTCTGGACCACCGAATTCCGCGCCAACGTTGGCGTGCGCTACCGTCTGGGTTCCGCCTATGGCCAGCGCGGCCACATTTCCGAGACCCCCTACGGCGACCATCGCTTCTTCGTAGGCGTCAGCGGCGGCCCGGCAGTTTACTTCGGCGGCACCATGCGCCACGCAACCAACCGGTCTGTTGAAGGCGATGCCTCCGGCGTTCTTGACGTTAACGTCGGCTACTGGTTCAGCCGCGTTTCCGGCGCCCGCGCAGTGTATTCCAGCGACTGGGCACCCTATCGCCACTCGGGTTCCAAGACCTATCTCGGCAGCGCCCACCTCGATTATCTGCTTAACCTGACTTCGTGGTTCGACGGCGACCCCGACCGCCGCTTCCATATTATCGGTGCCGTTGGTGCCGGCGTGGGCATCAGCCCCACCGGCCGCAAAACCACCGGCCTGATGACCTACGGCGGCATCCAGTTCCGCTATACCCTCCCCTACTACAACCTCGACGTTCACATCGAACCCGGCGCATCGTTCTGGGCCGGACGTCTGATGCCGGAAGGGCTGCAGTATGATAACCGCATGGCAGCGGCCGCCCGCTTCGCCGCCGGCGTTTCATACCGCTTCTGACCGGAGGTTGCAATAACGACAATTTGAGAAAGCAAAGCAAAGCAATAGGAAAAATGAATTTTTTATGAGAATGAAATCGCGAGAAATCGCGATTGGGGGCATCCCGGATTGTGAAATCCGGGATGTTTTTTTGCTCCCGCAGCGAAAAGTTCCGGCGATTTGCAATCAAGTTGCAAAAAATAATTCTTAACTTTGCCAACGAATATGGAAAAGGAATATTTGACTGCCGCCGAGCGCAGTGAGCTCCCATTACTGGTGCGCCGCGTGCTGGCCGACTACAGGCCGGTTATGGAGCCCGACGACTTCGGGCGCCTGCGCAAAACCTTGGCCGACGCCATCGGCCAGGGGCATTATGGCCGCAACCACTTCGGGCTGAACGGCCTGCTTCATAACCTGCGCACCGTCGAACTCATGGCCACGGCGCTGAGCCCCGATCGCTCCATGGCCACGGCGCTGATTCTCTCGCCCCTGGCCGGCTCGGAGTTCATGACCATTGAGGCGATTGAAAAGGAGTGGGGCAGCGACGTTGCCCGCCTTGTCAACGGCCTCAACAAGGTCAACTCGCTCTATGAGCGCGTGGCCTCGGTTCAAGACGAAAACTTCCGCAACCTGCTGCTCACCTTTGCGCAAGACATCCGCGTTATCATCACCGTGATTGTTGAGCGCCTGCAGCTGATGCGCGTAATCAACCATCATCCCGACGAAGAGGGCGTGCGCCGCGTGGCCGCCGAAGCCCGCTACCTCTATGCCCCGCTGGCCCACCGCCTGGGCCTTTATGCCATCAAGGGCGAGCTCGAAGACCTGAGCCTCAAATATTCCAACCGCGAGGTGTTTACCAAAATCGCCCACGACCTCAACGAACGTAAGGCCGCCCGCGACGCCTATATCGCCGACTTCATCGCCCCGGTGAAGGCCCGCCTCGAAGCCGCCGGCCTGAAGTTCGACATCAAGGGCCGCACCAAGTCGATATCTTCGATCTGGAACAAAATTCAGAAGCAACACAACGACCTGGACCATATCTACGACCTGTTTGCCATCCGCGTTATTATCGACACTCCCCCCGAAAAGGAAAAGGCCGACTGCTGGCTCGCCTACTCGGTGGTTACCGACATGTATCGCCCCAACCCGGCGCGCATGAAAGACTGGATCAGCATTCCCAAGACCAACGGCTACGAGAGCCTGCACATAACCGTTGCCGGCCCTCAGGAGCGCTGGGTTGAGGTGCAGATCCGCACCCGCCGCATGGACCTGGTGGCCGAAAAGGGCCTCGCCGCCCACTGGCGCTACAAGGGCATCAAGGGCGAGAGCGGCCTCGACCAGTGGATGAACAACGTGCGCGACATTCTCGAAACCGCCGATTCCGGGCCGCTGGAGCTGATGAAAAACATGAGCATGGACATCTATTCCGACGAAGTGTTCGTGTTCACCCCGCGCGGCGACCTCCACCGCCTGCCCAAGGGCGCTACGGTGCTCGACTTCGCCTTCAGCATCCACACCAAGCTCGGCTGCCAGTGTACCGGCGGCCGCATCAACGGCAAGAACCGCAAGATCAACCACCGGCTGCAGAGCGGCGACACCGTGGAAATCAACACCTCCGCCCAGCAGACCCCCACTCGCGACTGGCTGCAGTTTGTGGTTACCAGCAAGGCGCGCACCAAAATCCGCCAGGTGCTCAACGAGGCGCAAAACCGCCATGCCGCCCTGGGGCGCGAAACCCTCGACCGCCGCGCCAAAAACCGCAAGCTCGAAATCGACGAGCCCACGCTGATGCGCTTCATCAAAAAAATGGGCTATAAAACGGTTACCGACTTCTTTGCGGCCATCGGCGTTGACGAACTCGACGCCAACCGCGTGCTGGAGCAATATGCCGAATTTGCCACCCCCGACGATGTGCCTCAGGTGGATTCGGCGCGCTCGGCCGAGAACTTCGTGCTCCCCACCGAGGGCGACTCCGACTCTTCGAGCCGCAAGAGCAATTCCGACGTGCTGGTTATCGGCTCGTCGAAGCTCAAGGGCATGAACTACAAGCTGGCGCGCTGCTGCAACCCGATTTATGGAGACGACGTTTTCGGCTTCATAAGCTCCGACGGCGTGGTTAAGATTCACCGCACCGACTGCCCCAATGCCGCCAACATCCGCGAGCGCTATCCCTATCGCATTATCGAAACGCGCTGGAGCGGCTCGAACGACGCGGCCTTCCCCGCCACGATTTCGGTTATGGGCGTCGACGACATCGGCATCGTAACAAACATTTCTTCGATTATCAATAAAGAGCGCGACATTCAGCTGCGCAACATTGCCATCGACTCCAACGACGGCCTCTTCCGCGGCACTCTCACCGTGGGCGTCAACTCCACGGCTGCCCTCAACGCGCTAATCCGTAAAATAAAAACCATTAAAGGCGTTAAAAATGTTGAAAGAAGCAAGTAAACTCGCTCTGGTGGCCCTGATTCTCACCGCTTGCGGCGGCGAAAACCCCGACAAGGCCGCCGCCGACACCCTGATGGCCGAAGCCGCCACGGCCCTTGACCGCGGCGACTATCAGCAGGCCGAGCTGCTGCTCGATTCCCTGTCGGCAACCTATCCCAAGCAAATCGAGGCGGGACGCGCGGCCCTGGGCCTCCGCCCAAAGGTTATGGAGCGTAAAACCGAGCAGGAAATCACCGACCTGCAGGTGCAGATTATAGCCGCTTCGGCCTACGTCGACTCTGTGCGCGCAATGTTCACGTCAGTTCCGTCGAGCAAGGATGTTTTTGAACCTTATATTATCCACAAGGATGTTCCCGCCAACTGGCGCGACAAAAACACGGCTGTTGCGCGCCTCAGCCCCTCGGGCGAGTTCTATGTTATCAGCTCGCTGGGCGGCTCGTTTAACCATAATGCCATAGAGCTTTCGGGCAAAGGCCTGTCAGCCGCTACGGCGCCCGTTAAGGTCGACACCACCGACAAGCTCAGCCGCGAAAGCCGCCGCTTTTCGGCCGAGGCTGCCGACCCGGTAGGCCAGCTGGCCCTGCAGCTCGACGGCTCGACGGCAACCGTGGCCTTTACCGGCGGCAAAAAGGCTCCGTCGGCCAATCTTTCGGCCAAAGAGGTCCACGCCATGGCCGACACCTATCGCCTGAGCCGCGCAATGCAAACCATTGCGGCCGGCAACCGCCGCCTGGAGCAACTCAAAGCCAAACTTCAACTCGCCCGCGACCAGGCCGCCCGAACCAATGATTAAGAATTACAGAATAGCTATTTTAGCTATTTTAGCTATTTTAGCTACTTTAGGCTGCACCCCGGCCCATAAGGCCGAGGATGCACACGACGAGCACGACCATGACCATGACCACGAGCACGCCGAGCTCATTGAACTCTCCGACTCGCAGGCCGAGCGCTTCGGCGTTAAGGTCGACACCGTTTACCCCGCCCCGTTTGCAACGGTTATCCGCGCCGTGGGGGTGATTGAGCGTTCGGCTGCCGATGCTGCCGACGCCGTGGCTCCGACCGCCGGCGTAGTACGCCTGCGTGTCGGCAAGGGGAGCACCGTGGCCCGCGGTCAGGTGATTGCTACCGTCGACCCCTCGGGCGTTAGCGGCGGCGACCAAAACCGCGCCGCCCGCGCAGCCGTGGAGGCCGCGCAGCGCGAGGTTGACCGCCTGACCCCGCTCTATAACGACCGTTTGGTAACCGCCGCCACCTACAATGCCGCTCTTGCCGAGCTCGAACAGGCGCGCGCGGCATATTCCGGCGGGTCTACAAACGTAGTTGCGCCCATTGCGGGCATAATAACCTCCGTAGAGGCCGTCGATGGCAGCTATGTTCAGCCCGGCCAGCCGGTGGCTGCCGTCAGCGCCGACTCGCAGCTGACGCTCCATGCCGAGGTGCCCGCCGAGCGCTATGCAGAGCTTGCCGCGGTTAAAGATGCCCGCATCGGCTCGTTCACCCTGAGCGAACATGGCGGCAAAAAGTCAGGCGTATCGGCCGAAAACGGCTATGGCTGCGTGTTTTTCACCTTTTCGGGCGACGGAATTATCGCCCCCGGCTTTGGCGGCGAGGTTTATCTGCTCGGTGCGGAGCGCCCCGATGTGATTTCGGTGCCGTTAGACGCCGTGGTTGAGCTGCAGGGCGAATACTTTGTGTTTACGCGCCATTCGCCCGGCCATTACGAAAAACATGCCGTTAAACTCGGCGCTTCCGACGGCCGCAGCGTTGAAATTCTCGAAGGCCTCGCCCCCGGCCAACCGGTAGTAACCGCCGCCGCAACCACAGTGCGTCTGGCCGAGGCTTCAGGAGCCATTCCCGAAGGTCACTCCCACCAGCATTAATCTTCTGCGGCAATGCTTAATAAGATAATTCGCTCGTCGCTCGAAAACCGGATTGTAGTTCTGGTGCTCAGTGCGGTTGTGTTGTTGGCCGGCATCTGGTCGCTGACGCGCACCGACGTTGATATTTTCCCCGACCTCACCGCCCCGACGGTGGTTGTTATGACCGAGGCCCCGGGCCTGGCTCCCGAAGAGGTTGAGCGCGAGGTCTCCTACCCTATCGAGGCTGCAGTCAACGGCGCTACAGGCATCCGCCGCGTGCGCTCAACCTCGTCGGCCGGCTTTTCGGTAGTGTGGGTTGAGTTCGACTGGTCGACCGACGTTTATCTGGCCCGTCAGATGGTCAGCGAGCGCTTGGCCGGCGTGGCTTCCGAGCTTCCCGCCGGGGTGAATGCTCCGGTTCTCGGCCCGCAGGCGTCGATATTGGGCGAAATGATGATTATCGGCCTCACCGCCAGCAACGATTCGGTCGATATGATGGAGCTGCGCTCGATTGCCGATCGCGTAATCAGGCCGCGGCTGCTCTCGCTCGGCGGCGTTTCGTCGGTTGCCGTTATCGGCGGCGACGCCCGCGAGCTGCAGGTGCTTCTCGACCCCGCGAAAATGAAAGCCTACGGCGTAGACCTGGGCCAACTGCTTGAGGCCACCGAAAGCCTCAATGACAATGCCTCGGGGGGCGTGGTCAGCGACTTCGGCAACGAATATCTTGTGCGCGCCGACATTAACACCTCCGATGCCGAAGCGGTTGCCGCCGCCCCCATAGGTAACGGACTGACCCTGGGCCACGTAGCCCGGGTGCGCAACGGCGCCGCCGAGCCCCGCATCGGTGCCGCATCGGTCAAGGGGAATCCCGCGGTTATCATAACCGTTACCAAACAGCCCGGAGCAGGCACCATAGGCCTGACCGAGAAAATCGACGCCGAGCTCGCCGACCTGCAGAAAACCTTGCCCGCAGGAGTTGAGATGCACACCGACATCTTCCGCCAGGCCGACTTTATTTCCACTTCGATTTCCAACCTTCAGGAGGCGCTGCTCGAAGGGGGCCTGTTCGTGGCCATAGTGCTTTTCTTCTTCCTGATGAACCTGCGCACCACTCTGGTGTCGCTCGTAGCGCTGCCGATGAGTATTTTCGTGACCCTGCTGATTCTTCATCTGCTCGGCTTCACCATCAACACCATGAGCCTCGGCGGCATTGCCATAGCCATCGGCTCGCTGGTCGACGACGCCATAGTCGACGTTGAGAACGTTTACCACCGCCTGCGGCAAAATCGCCAACTTCCCCCCGACCAACGCAAACCGGTACGCAAGGTGGTGTTCGAGGCCTCGGCCGAGGTGCGTACGCCGATTTTCAATTCAACTTTGGTTATCATAGCGTCGTTTCTGCCGCTGTTTTTCCTCAGTGGTGTTGAGGGACGCCTGCTCATACCCCTTGGCGTGGCGTTCATAGTTGCGCTGATTGCCAGCACCATAGTTGCCCTTACGCTCACTCCGGTGCTCTGTTCCTACATTCCGGCCGACAAAACCACCGCCAAAGAGCCCGCTACGGCCGCTTTCCTGCGCCGGGCCTATTCGCGCAGCCTGGCGGCCGCTTTGCGCCATCCCGGTCCTATTTTGGGCGCCACAGCCGTGATGTTCGTAGCGGCCATCGGCCTGTTCTTCACCCTCGGCGGCGGATTCCTGCCTAAATTCAACGAGGGATCGTTTACCATCAACGTTGCAACGCTCCCCGGGGTGTCGCTCGAAGAGAGCGACAAAGTCGGTCGCGAGGCCGAGCGCATAATCCTTGAAATGCCCGAAGTGATAACCGTGGCCCGCAAAACAGGCCGCGCCGAGTTAGACGAGCATTCGCTCAACGTTAACGTGTCGGAGCTCGAAGTGCCCTATCGGCTCGGCAAACGCTCGCGCGCCGAGCTTGAGGCCGACCTGCGCCGCCGCCTCGGCGAGCTTCCGGGAGTGAACGTTGAAATCGGCCAGCCCATTTCGCACCGCATCGACGCGATGCTGTCGGGCACGCAGAGCCAGATAGCCATAAAGATTTTCGGCCCCGACCTGCCAACGCTCTATCGGCTGGCGCAAAAGGTGCGCGAGGCCGCCGCGGAGGTTCCCGGAGTGGTTGACCTCAACATTGAGCAGCAGGTAGAGCGCCCCGAGCTTAAGATTCGCCCGCGCCGCGGCGAAATGTCGCGCCTGGGCCTGTCGATGGCCGACTTCCGCAACTATGTCGACGCCGCAATCGGCGGTCGGCGCGTCAGCCGCGTCTACGACGGCGACTTCCCCTACGACGTAACCGTTATTCTCGACCCCGCGGCCCGCAGCTCCATAGCGTCGCTGAAGGCGCTGCCGGTTTCAACGCCTTCGGGCACCGTGCCGCTCGAACAGGTGGCCGAAATCATATCCTCCGCCGGCCCTAATTCCATTAACCGCGAGAATGTTAAGCGCCGCATCGTGGTGTCGGCCAACGTTGCCGGCGGCGACCTGCTCTCGGCCGTCGAGCAGATTCAGCGCAGCGTCGGCGAAGACGTTAAGCTCCCCGAGGGCTATTACCTGCAATACGGAGGCCAGTTCGAGAACTCCGCAGCTGCCACGCGCACTCTGGCCCTCACCTCCGTAGTAGCCATTCTGATTATCGCGCTGCTGCTCTACGGCGAATTCCGCTCGCGGGCCAAGGCGCTGATGATTCTGCTGAATATGCCGCTGGCGCTCATTGGCGGTGTGTTCATTCTGGCGCTCACCGGAGGCGAGGTGAACATTCCGGCCATTATCGGCTTTATATCGCTCATGGGCATATCGACGCGCAACGGCATGCTGCTGATGAGCCGTTACACCGCCCTCGAAGCCGAGGGGATGCCCGCCGCCGAGCGCGTAATGGCCGGTTCCTCCGACCGCCTGCTGCCGATTGTAATGACCGCGCTGACCTCGGCCCTGGCCCTGTTGCCGCTTGCGGTCAACGGCTCGGCTCCGGGCAATGAGATTCAGTCGCCCATGGCCGTAGTGATTCTCGGCGGCCTGCTCAGCTCAACCATTCTCAATGTCTACGTAGTTCCGATACTTTATTCCAAAGTAACCAAGAAATAATGAAATTCAAGTCACTTCTGCTTCTTATAATTCCCGCTCTGGCTGCGGCCCAGGGCTCTGCCGACGGCTATGTTGCCGAAATCATTGCCAACAACCCCGAGTTGCGTATCCGCCGGGCCGAGGCGTCGGCCGAAATCATCAACCGCGTGGCCTCGAATCGCCTCGAAGCCGCCGAAGCGGGGTTTGCCTACAAATGGCCGAGTATGGCCGGCGAAGTGACAAAGATTGAGTTCGAGGTGAGCCAGTCGTTTGACTGGCCCGGGCTCTATGGCGGCCGCCGCCGCTCTACCCGGGCTGCCGAACGAGCAATGACCGACCGCGCGGCCGCCGCCGAGAGGGAGATTCGCCTGCAGGTTGGCGAGCTGCTGTGCGGGCTCGTTGCCGCCAATAGCCGTGTGGACCTCATGAGCCGCATGGTGGCCAACATCGATTCGCTCCACGAGCGCATGCACCTTATGCTCAACAGCGGCGAAGCGACCGAACTCGACCATCGTAAGCTCTCGCTCGAAGAAGTGGCCATGAAGCAGCAGCTCACCGATGCCCTTCAGACGCGCACAGAAGCTCTCTCGGCGCTTGCAACGCTCAACGGGGGAGAACTGCCTGCCGGCCTTGCCGAACTGCGAGAATACGGCTCTGATGGCCTCAAACCGCTCAATGATTATCTGGCCATTGCCGACACGGAGAGTGCCGCCCTTGAAAGCGAGGCCGAACTGATGCGCCTCGATGCCCGCGCCGAGCGCATGGGGCTCGCCCCCGGCTTCTCGCTGGGCTATGTTATGGAGAAGGAGGGTCCGGTGTATTACAACGGTTTCTCCCTGGGCCTGCGGCTGCCCGAATATGGCGCCAAGCCGCGCGCCGTGGCTCTCGACCTTCAGGCCGGGGCGCTGAAGGCGCAGGCCCTGACCGCTGCTGCCGACCGTCGCGCCCGGCTGACGGCCGATTATGCCGCAGCCGAAAAGGCCGCGAAGCTTATTGCCGAATATGAGCGGGCGTTTGGCCACGATTACGAAAAACTGCTGCAGCGCACTCTCAACGGCGGCCAGATGACCTATATAGAGTATTTCAACGAGCTGAACTACTACCTGACCGCACGCATTGAATATATAAACGCTCGCGAGAATTACCACAAGCTGCTGACCCGCCTGCGGCAGTAAGGTCAGAGGCTCAGTTTCATGGGCCGGCGGCCCGGCGATACGAGCAGATATATGCCGCGCAACGTCAGCGTGCGCATCTCGCCCGGCGCGAGGCTGAACGAGTCCATCAGCTTGCCGTCGGTCGCGTAAATCTTTATGGGGAGCGATTCGGTGGCGAGCATCGACAATCTCACGGTGTTGCCCTGAATCTGCAGATCGGAACTAACTGTCGGGCCGTCAATCGCCGCATTGTTTATCGCCTGTTGCATCCATTCGAGGTTGTGGCTCATCAGGTCCATATAATAGTAGGCGTCGTTGCTCATTCCTACCGGCACCGCCGGGTAGCCCCAGCGGTCGAAGTTGGCCTGATGTGAGGGTTCGAGATAGCGCTGCATCTTGCGGAAAATGTTGAAGATTTCCTCGCGGCGTTCATAAAGGCCGGCAAATTCCAAGCGCACGCTCTCCATGAACAGTTCCGACTTTATCAGCGCCGAGAACCAGTGCACGCCGTAGTGGTGGTTGCTTTCGTGTACCCACGAATATTTCTTGTTATGGCCGCTGGCAATGTCCCATATCGGGCCGAAGCGCCAGGGCTCATCGTCGCCGCCAAGGTCGCGGTGAAGATACATGCTGCCGGCATAGCCGTCGGGGTCACAGAAGAGCTCGCGTATAATGAAATAGCGGGCGGCGGAAGCCGGGTCGATAAATTCGGCCCACGAGTCGTCGAAGCGGTAAATGGCGTCGTTTATGCGCGTAATCTCGTCGGTGAGCCATTGGCGCTGAGGGTCGGAAAGCCGTTCGGGAACCTGGTGGGTGACGTTCAGCTCAAAGTCATCGCGCTCAATAATGGAAATGCTCGTCAGTGGCTCGGGGTTATTGTCTATTTCTATCAGCCAGCCGTAGGGAATGAACCGCTCATGTTCGTTGAAGTCGGGCTGCTCGTAAATATTAAGCCGGTTGCGGTCAATTTTTATTGACTCGGTCAAATAATATTTTCCGCGATATTCGCCGTTGATGGCAAGTTCGATAGGTTCGACCTTCGGCACCCACCAGTCAAACAGCTTTGCGACCTCCAGGCCGCCGAAGCCCGACAGGTAGTTCAGATAGCCGGCAAAGGGGAGCAGGGCAAAGTGTTTATGCGCGGGCAGGCCGAGCAGCTCCTGCTTGTTGTCGAGTTTAATCTTATAAGGCTTTATTTCGCCCTTCCAGGTTGCATTGCCGCGGCCGTGTATGGTCAGGCTGATGTCTGCTGCCGGCTCCGCAAACACACCGTTGACGGTGTTGTTGAAGGTGCGGTAGTGCTTGGGCACCGTAATGGTCATTGTGGCGTTGAGAGTGGAGTCTTTCGAAACTATAGGCTGGCGGCCCTCGGTGGTAATCGATAGCAAGGGCAGCGTGCCCGAAGCCATCGACTCGGGGTATTCAACGGCTTGGGCAGAAGAGAATATATGTGTTCCCAGGAATAAGATAATTGTGGTCAGAAATCCTTTCATCAATGCAAATTTACGAAAAAATAAAAAATTTTTCAACCTTTATGAACTTTTTTTCAACAGCCGATGTTTAATTGATGAAAACGAGATAAACGAGAAAACAAAATAACTTAATTACATAACTCAATTCAACTACCATTATGAAAAAGGCTTTATTACTGATGACCGTGCTGCTAGGCAGCGTGACATCTTTCGCCCAGAACATCGACAAAAACGAACTCAAACAGCTCAAGACCTTCCTTACACAGACTTCGGCTGACGCTTCTAAAACCAACGCCGAGGCCCTGAAGATTACCGACCTCAACGCTCCCGCAACCTGGGAGGGCATTACAGTTGCCGGAGGCCACGTTACCGAAATCAAGTGGAATGATAAAAAACTTGCAGGCACTTTCGCCGCTACCGGCTTCAAGGCTCTTGCTTCGGTTGATATTTCGCGCAACGAAATCACCGCTGCCGACTTTACCGACTCTAAGGAAATCACCACTATCAATGCCTATCGCAACAAACTTACTTCGATTAACCTCACCGGCGTTACTCAGCTGCGCAAGCTCAACATCTACCGTAACCGCCTGACTGAAATCGACTTCTCTTCTACCCCTCTGCTCGAAACCCTCAACGTTAGCAACAACAACTTCGTTGACTTCTCGGTTGCCAACTCCACGCAGCTGAAAACCCTTAACTGCCAGGGCTGTCACATCGAAAACCTCAACATTACCAACTGCACCGCTCTTAAGCACCTCTATGCAGGCTACAACAAGCTGCAGTCGCTGACCTTGGTAGGCGTTGAAAGCCTTGCTAACATCAACCTCGACTCCAACGACATTAAAACCTTTGTTTGCAGCGGTCTTCCTTCGCTCGGCACCCTGCTGGTATCTGACAACCAGATGACCTCGCTGATGGTCCGCGACTGCCCCACCCTTCTCGACCTGGTTTGCTCCTACAATGATTTGACCTCCCTGCAGGTTGCCGGAGCTCCCAAACTGGAATATGTTGACTGCTCCTACAACGACCTTACCGAACTCTACCTCGACAACTTCAACTTCCTGCAGCGCGTTGTCTGCAACAACAACCAACTGCAAACCCTCTCACTGACCTTTGACAACGCCCTGCGCTACGTGAACTGCCGCTACAACCAGATCACCGATTTCCGCACCGCCGGTTCAAACAACATCCAACAGGTTGCCTGTCAGTGGAACTACTAATTCCGACGGTTGAATTAAGTTAATATACCTTCCGTTTCTCGGAGCGATGCCGGTCACAGCAGATGTAGCCGGCATTTTTTACGTTATTCAATCAGCGGCTCCATGTGGAGCGACGTGTGGGTCTGCGCGCCGTAGCGCTCCTTGAGGGCGCGCTCGGTTTGAGTTGCTATGTCGTGGGCCGATTTCAGGTTCATGGAGCCGTCCATCTTAATGTGGGCGTCGATTGCTATGTTGGGCCCGATGCGGCGCGTTCTCAGCTGGCCTATGCGTTCCACTCCGGCAACCGACAGCATTACCTGTCTGATTTCATCTTCCTGGTCGGCCGGCAGCGAGCGTTCGAGCAGCTCGTCGACCGCCGGACGCATAATGTCGATAGCCACCTTGACAATCAGCGCGCCAACAACTATGGCCGCTATCGGGTCGGCTATGCGCCAGCTATCGCCCATGAACATGGCCAGCGAAATGCCGATGAGAGTGCCTATCGACGACAGCGAGTCGGAGCGGTGGTGCCAGGCGTTGGCAATCACGGCCTGCGAATCGAGTTGGCGCCCGGCGCGGATTGTGTAGTGATACACTCCCTCTTTGGCCACGATAGAGACTATGGCCACTATCAGCGCCAGATAGTCGGGGCGCGGCAGCAGTTCGCCGCCCATGGCTGCGGATATCAGCTTGGCGGAGTTGATGAAAATCCCTATGGCAACAATCAGCAAAATCAGGCCGATGAGCAGCGTGGCCATGGTTTCAAACTTGCCGTGGCCGTAGTCGTGGTCCTCGTCCTGAGGCTTCGAGGCGGTCTTTACGAAGAGCAGGACAATAATGTCGGTGAGGAAATCGCTCAGCGAGTGCGCCGCATCGGCAATCATGGCCGACGAGCGCCCGAAAATGCCCGCCAAGAACTTCAGCACCACCAGCACGGCATTCACTGCCGAGCCCACCAGAGTGACTTTATAGATTTTCTTTTCTCTGTCCATAGCAAAAATTTTGCGGCAAAGTTACTAAATAGTTTTCATGCAAATGCAGATTTTTTTGGAGAAATAAGAAATTCTGGCTACTTTTGCGATATGAAATACGAAAAAATCATTGCGGCCGCAGTTTTGGCCGCCAGCGTGTGCATTCTCGGCTTTGCCGTAAAGGCCGGTATTGATAACTTTGCTTTCCGCGACCGCGTCGTTACGGTGCGCGGCCTGGCCGAACGCACGGTCGAGGCCGACTACGTTACCTGGCCCATAACCTATGCCGTTGCCGGCAACGACCTGTCGACGCTCTATAACCAGATGCAGACCAACAACGACATCGTTGTTGACTTTCTGACAACCAACGGCATTTCGGCCGACGAAATCTCGGTCAATCCCCCGGACCTCTACAACGCCGCAGGCAACGTTTACGGCGGCTCTCAGGCCCGCTATCAGTATAATCTGAACGTTACCATTACCGTTGCAACATCGAAGGTCTCGAAGGTGCGTGAGCTGCTCAACCGCCAGAGCGAACTGCTGAAAAAAGGCGTTGCCGCCGGCAATAACTACATTAACTACCAGTTCAATGGCCTGAACGAAATCAAGCCCGAAATGATTGCCGAGGCCACCCGCAACGCCCGCGTTGCCGCCGACCAGTTCGCGGCCGACTCAAACTCCAAGGTCGGCAAAATCAAAACCGCAACCCAGGGCCAGTTCTCGATCAACGACACCGACTCCTCCACCCCCCAAAAGAAAAACGTCCGCGTAGTCTCCACCATCATCTACTACCTCGAAGACTAATCCCACCCCATGCCCCGGGATTTTTCCCACGACTACAGGTCTGAGAGTATCTATCATCTCACTTTTTCTAAAGCCGCCGACGCCCCCGCATTTTCTGTTATTTCAGGGTCGCTGGCGGCGCCCGTAGTGGCCAAAACCCCGGTGGGAAAGGTGATAGAAGATAATCTTTGGAACCTCAATAAGCTTTGCACGGATCTTAGGTTGCTGCAATATGCAATCATGCCCGATCATATCCACATTCTCGTTTACGCAACGCGTTATCTGGAGCGCCCCCTCGGGGCTTATGTCGGAATGCTGAAAGTCAAGATTACGCAGCAAATTGGCCGCTCCGTTTTCAATGACGATTTTTATGACCGGATTCTGCGGCGAAGCCATTCGCTCGACACTATCTATAATTATATTCGCAGCAATCCGTACAGGTTGCTGGTCAGGCGGCTGCATCCCGAGTATTTTTCGCGCGTAAATTCTATTGAAATAGATTCAGCGCGTTGGAGCGCATACGGCAACATGCTTTTGCTCAAAAATCCGTTTAAAGAACAGGTTATTGTTCATCGCAAGGATACGGAAGCCGATTTTAACTCAAAGCGGAATCGTTGGCTTCATGTTGGCGCCAACGGCGGTGTGCTCGTCTCGCCATTCATCTCACCAAAAGAAAAAGCAATCCGCGCGGAGGCTGAGGCTATGGGCGGAAAAACAATTCTTTTAGTGAATAAGTCATTTGGCGACAAATTTAAGCCTTCGGGCAATAATTTCAGTCTATGCGAGCGCGGTCAGCTGCTGATAATCGCCCCTGAAACGGATCTTGAACCGGGCAGGGAAACTTTTCTTTACCTAAACAAAATTGCTGCATTATTAGCCGCACGCGGCTAACACCGGGGACAAATGCTTTCGGCGCCCACCGTATTTGTTTTTGGTGAAAGCTGCTTGCAGCTTGGTTAGGAGAAGAAGAGGTAGGCGGCGAGGATGCCGGCGATGGAGCCGGTGACGTCGGCCAGGAGGCCGTAGGCTACGGCGTAGCGCGTGCGTTTAACGCCGATGGAGCCGAAGTAGACGGCAAGGACGTAGAAGAGAGTGTCGGTAGAACCCTGGATGGCTGCGCTGACGCGTGCCACGAACGCGTCGGCCCCGTAGGTGTTCATAAGGTCAACCATCATTCCGCGCGAGCCTGAGCCGCTCAGGGGCTTCATAAGGGCCGTTGGGAGCGCCCCTACCCATTCGGCGTCGAAGCCCAGGGCATTTACGCCCGCTTCCATCCAGCGGGTGAGCACATCCATTGCTCCTGAGGCGCGAAACATGCCTATGGCAACGAGAATCGCCACCAGATAGGGAATAATCTTCACCGCAGTGCGGAAACCCTCGTGGGCGCCCTCGATAAAGGCGTCGTAGAGGTTTATGCGCTTGAAGAGCCCTACGCCCATAAAGAGCGCAATGACCCCGAAGAGCAGAAAGTTGGCAATGAAGGTTGAGTAGCGTTCAACCTCGGCGGGCGGCAGCGACGAAAAGAACCAGACCATGGCGCCCACCAGGGCCGAGAGGCCGCCGAGCCACGCCAGCAGAACGGGATCTTTGAGCGATATGCGCTGCTTGATGCATAGGGCTATGATGCCGACGAGGGTGGCGATGAATGTGGCCACTAATATCGGCAGGAAAACGTCGGTGGGGTTGGCGGCGCCGGCCTGGGCGCGATACATGATTATGCTGATCGGTATCAGGCAGAGTCCCGAGGCGTTGAGTATAAGAAACATAATCATGGCGTCGGTTGCGCGGTCTTTTTCGGGATTGAGCTCCTGAAGTTCCTGCATGGCCTTGAGGCCCAGGGGGGTTGCGGCGTTATCGAGGCCGAGCATGTTGGCCGACACGTTCATGAATATCGAGCCCATTGCGGGGTGGTCTTTCGGCACTCCCGGAAAGAGGCGCGTAAAGAGCGGGCTCACAAGGCGCCCGAAAATGCGGATTACTCCGGCGCGTTCGCCGATTTTCATCAGCCCGAGCCATAGGGTAAGAATGCCTGTGAGCCCCAGCGAGAGCTCAAAGGCTGTTTGGGCCGACGAAAAGCTCGCCGACATGACTTCCGACCAGATGCCGAGGTCGCCGCAAAACACGGTGCGGCCGATTGCAACAATGAAGGCTACGAGGAAAAAGCCTACCCAGATGTAGTTGAGAACCACCTTCCCTACCCTATTTTAAATGGTTTTAAAAAGGCGGCAATCCGCTTTTCAGGAATTGCCGCCCCGGATTATTCTTTGCCAAAAATTATTCAGCCTGCGCTTCAGCCTGAATGCGGCGGCCTTCAATGCCGGCGCGCTGAGCGTAGAAGGGATATTTTTCTTCAATGAGCTTGTAGGCCTTGGCAGCGTCGGCAAATTTGCCTTCTGCGGCGAGCAATACGGCTTTTTTCTGAAGGAAGTAGGGAACGAGCTGCGGGTTATTGTCGGCAGCGGAAATGGCCTTGTCGAAGGCCTTTACGGCGTCGGCATATTTGTCGAGGTTAACCAGGCAGTCGCCCTTGAGGCCGTAGGCCAGGGGAGAAATAACGTCGTCGGAGGCCGAGAACTTGTTAACGTAGTCGAGAGCCTTCTGATATTCGCCCTGACGGTAGAGAATAATGGCGCTCTGGAGGGCGGCACGGTTGCCGGCGGCGAAGCCATGGTTGGCGGCTACGGCTTCGTAGGCTGCCAGGGCGGTTGAGTCGTTGCCTTCAAACAGGGCAATGCGGTCGGCATCGCCGATAGCCTCGTTGCCTTTGGCAATTGCGGGCTGCTTGTAGGCGAAAATATAGAGCAACACACCGATAACTACGGCTGCAACGGCAATGGTTGCCCACATCATGATTGTGCGGGCCTTGTTTTCGATTTTAACAGAGGATTCCTCTGCGGGAATTATGGGTTCGTTTGCCATGATTTTTGGTTATTTAGATTAGAGGCCGAGTTTGGCTTTAACGTCGGGGGTAACGTCGATAACATCATTGCCAACGTAGATGGCAACGCCGTCGGGATAGATCATAGTGAAGCCTTTTTCGGCGCCTACGGCCTTGATGGCGTTAACGAGTTTCTCCTGAATGGGAGCAACGAGTTCCTGCTGCTTGCGGGTAAGGTCTTGCTGAGCTTTCTGCTGGAAGGCCTGGATGCGCTGGTCGAGGTCCTGGATTTCCTGCTGGCGGCGTTCGCGGATGGCAATGGGGGTATCTTCGGCCAGACCCTGGAATTCCTGCACCTGTTTGTTGATGGCTTCGGTCAGTTTGGCGTATTCGTCTTCATACTGTTTGGAGATGGTTGCAATCTGGTCCTGAGCGGCTTTAGATTCGGGCATCAGTTCCATGATGCTTCCGGCGTCGACTACGCCGAATTTAGCCTGGGCGAAAGCGCAGGTGGGGAGAAGGATGGCAATAGCCACCAAAAGTTTTTTAATCATTTTTATAGTTTGGTGTTTAGTTAATATTTTCTATTTTGGGTGCAAATATACGCATTTATTTTGAATATCCGAGCCGGTTGAGCACTTCGTTGGAAATGTCGATGCGCGGCGAGGCATAAATTATGTTGGCCGACGAGGCGCGGTCAAACACCGTCTGATAGCCTTTTTCTTCGGCAATTTTCTTGATGGCGT
>CAZKPP010000008.1:0-50458 GCA_964554665.1 uncultured Bacteroides sp. | reverse complement strand
ACTTGCAGGCGGTGCGTGCTTCGGCCTGGCGAATCATGGTTTTGATGGTGCGGATGTCGGCCGAGTCCATGTCGCCCGGTTTCTTGCCGGCCAGGAACTCGTGGATTTCCTTAGACTTCTGCTTGAAGTTCTCGTTGTCGAAGCCAAAGAGCGGAGCAATGTAGTCGTTGAGCATGATGTAGCGCATCATATCTTCGTCGCCAACGGCAATGTTGCCCGAGGTTTCGTAGGCAACGTGCACGTCGTGGCCCTGGTCAACGAGGCGCTTGAGGGTGCCGCCCATGGAGATTACGTCGTCGTCGGGGTGGGGCGAGAACACGATTACGCGCTTGGGGTAGGGGGTTGCGCGCTCGGGGCGATAGGTGTCGTCGGCATTGGGTTTGCCGCCGGGCCAGCCGGTAATGGTGTGCTGCAGTTCGTTGAACACCTTAATGTTAACATTGTAGCCGGAGCCGTAAATGGCCAGCAGTTCACCCAGTCCGTGGTCGTTATAGTCCTGGTTGGTGAGTTTCAGAATCGGTTTGCCGGTTTGCTGGCAGAGCCAAACGATTGCGCGGCGAATGAGCTTGTCGTTCCATTCGCAGTTGGTCACGAGCCAGGGGTGGGATATGCGGGTCAGGCATTCGGCGGCATTGATGTCGAGCACCAGGGTGGTGCGCGAGTGGGTCTGAAGCATTGATGCGGGCACCGACGGGGTTACTTCGCCTTCAACGGCTTTGGCTACGATTTGAGCGCGGTTTTCGCCCCAGGCCATAGCGATTATGCGGCGCGAAGCAAGAATGTCGCTCAGGCCGAGGGTCAGTCCGGTGGTGGGGGCGTTGTCAACCTTATAGGTATTGGTTACGTTCTGGCGCTGCTCGGCGCTCAAAAGCACCAGGCGGCAAGTGCTCGACGCGGTTGAGCCGGGTTCGTTGAGGCCCAGGGCGCCATGAGAACCAATCTGGCAGAGACACAAATCGAGGCCGCCGGCATTTTCGATCTGCATTTCGTAGTCGCGACACATTGCGCCTACCTGCTGGCGGGGACATGAGGTAGAGAACGTGTGGATATTTTCAGCCGGAATATCAACGTGGTCCAGGAAGTTTTCTTTAAGAATCTTCATGGTCGAGGCATTGGTACCCTCTTCGTTATAGAAGTCGCAAAGGTTGAAAACTACGGTATTCTTGAAGCTGACTTTGCGCTCTTTGTGGAGTTTAACGAGTTCGGCATAAACCGGATTCACCGAGTTGCCTGCACCGAGGGCAATTACGAACTTGCCGCGTTTGGCTTCGGCGCGCTGCATGGCGTGAACAACGTGTTCGGCGATTCCTTCGGCGCCTTCGGCCGAAGTTTCATAAATGCGGGTGTCGATTTTTTCCTCGCGGGTCAGTGCGGCGAGTTCGATTTCATCTTCGGGCGCATAGTAGCGGCTCGGGATTGAATCGAGTTTAATTTTAGAGCTAAGGTTAGTTCTCATGAGATATATTTAGGTTATGATTATTCTATCTGCAAAGTTAGGAATTATTTTTCGGTTTCGCAATAGCTTCCGGCGGTGTGGGCCTGGAACTCGGGGGCATATTGGCTTTGGGCACGCGACGGGGCGAGAATGAAGGTGCCGTTGGCCGTTACGTAGAAGGTTTCGGTCAACTGCGTTTTACCCTTTGGCAGGGTGTTGAAGTAGTAATTCACCTGCGAGGCGAGCGGTTCGCGATAGGCCGAGCTGTAGCCGCTCCAAATTCTGCCCGGGAGCTGCTCCTTGGCCTGGAAGCCGGCGCAAAGTGGCTGAGTAACCGTTACGTAGTCGATACTCTGCGAGGCTTCGAGAGTCAGCTTAACCGTGATTTTTTCGCCCGGAGCAATTATGCCGGTTATGGAGCGCGAAATCTTCAGGTCGTCGCTGCCAAACGCTTCGATTGAGCTAATCGAGTCGGTGGCCGCGGAGAATACGCCACCCCAGGCCGGGAATGCTCCCTTGCTGATTTCAACCTTGCCTCCTTCCGGCAGGTCGAGGCGGAATTCACCGAGGTAGTTGTTGGGCGCGATTGCGGCGTTCTCGCCATTGATCTTAACATGCAGCGAGTTGGCCGACGGAACGAGCCATGTCTGCCCCGAGTTGAGAATGGCGGCAATCAGCGCCGAAACGTCTGCGCTGTTGCCCCAGTCGTTGCTCTGCTTGCGGCGCAGGTAGTCGTTGCGGATAATCTCAACTTCGGCGCATTTCGGCTCAATCGAGGCAAAGGCGTTGAGCAGGGTGGGCGATAGCGGCATCTGCGCCCACGCCTCGTGCTGGCGCAGCGATTCGAGCAACTTGGCGGCGGTCGACGGATAACCGTTTTCGTTGAGAATGATAGCTGCCTCGGCCAGCGAGCCGAGCGACAGGTCGCGCCAGTGGGCGACGATGTCCTGCACCGTGGCGGCGGCTGCGCGCTGGGCCGGTGCCGACTGACGCACGTCGGGGAAGCGGCTGCGGAGCATGACGTAGGCGGGGAACGTGGCCTTTTTATTGCGTGCAAAGTCTTGGGCCACTTCGCGGTCGAGATATTCAACCGCTTGCGAAATCAGCCGGCTCAATCGCCGGTCGTCGGGCATATAGCCGAGGCGCTTGAGGTCGCCGAGGGTTGCCAGTACCCGGAGGGTAATCCATTCCGAAGGCTCGTCGTTACCCTCAACCCATGTCAGGCCTCCCTTGCGCTGAAGTTTCACAAGCGCGGATATGGCGTTTGAAATGATTTTGTCGGTCAGCTTATTGTTGAAGAGCAGCATCAGGGCTGCGCGGCGGTCGCTTTCGCTTTGGGCGGCAGCCACGAACGGGGTTGATGACAGCAGGCTCATTTTCAGGTCATCGTTGCGCATGAGCCGCGACACCAAAACCGAGTCGTCTGACTCCCAGCTATGGAGAGCCCGCGCAATTTCAGGGTGTTGGCGCATAAGGCCGCGGGCCGTAGCCGCGCTAAACAGGGCGCCGACGGCTGTGAGCGCACTGCGTCCTTCGGGAGCCGACAGTGCAGGCAGTGCAGCCACACACTCCCAGGCTGCGTTGGCCGTGAAGGTCAGGGTGCCCCCGCGGGGAATGTCGAGGGTAACTTCGGTTGAGTCAGACGGCAGGAATACCGGGCTGCCGGTGGTTATCTTCATATCGGCCGGAAGGACGGGAATCAGAGTCTGCTCGCCGTCGGTAAAGTTGCCGGCGGTGGCGCGGACGCGAATGCCGATAACCGAAATACGGTCGGGCGCAGTCATGTAGGCCGAAATCATTGTGTGGCTTCGGGCGGCAACGCTGTCGCAGAACTCCCTGCGGTCAATAATCGAGTCGTTGGCCGGATTAAACACCTCAATCATCGAGTTCACGGATGTTGTCGAGTCGGTGGCGTTCTGCACCATTGCCGTAAGCTCGATGCGGTCGCCACTGCGAACAAAGCGGGGCAACTGCGGTTGCACCATCACCGGCTTCGAGGCGATAATGTCGGCATCGAAAAGGCCGCTGAGCAGCTGCTTGTTGTAGGACAGGCCGCGCACGCCCCAGGTTGTATTGGCGTTCGGTGCGGTAAAGGTCACCTCCAGCGAACCGTCGGCTGCGGTTGTGAGCACCGGCTGCCACAGTGCCACGGGCACTTCCGGCATGCGGTAGGCGTCTTGATTGCCAATGGATTCGACGGCGGGTTCGCTCAGTTCGGGTGCTGCGGAATCGCAGGAGGCTTCTTCCTTGCATTCTTCAACGGCAATGTCGGCGGCTCCCATATCGTAGGTCGAGGTGCCGCGCACCATAATGTTGCCGGCGGCCATTTTCATGGATGTGAACACCGCCTTTTCGGCAAGGCCGTTTTCATATATCCGCGGCCATGTCTGCCCCCAAAGGTTAAAGCGGGCCGAAATGCCTGCAAAGGGCGAGTCGAGCCGTGGAGTCATGGAGTTATAAGTGCCGTCGGAATAGCTCGAAGCGTCGGCAAAGTTCAGGTTACGGCCCCAGATCGGGGGAGTGTAAAAACTCCAGTTCAGCGGCTTCAGGGCATCCAGAGCGCGGGAATAAACCAGCAGCATAACGGCAGCTTTCTGTGCCTGCCCTAAGTTATTGGCTACCTTAATGGTCCAGCGCTCGGTTTCGCCGGGCGTTATGTTGCCGCGCATCGATTCAATCTTGAGGTTGAGCCTGCGGGCCACGTCGGGGCGCGAAATATGCACGATGCGTTCCTCGAAGCGATAGTTGCGCAGGGTGTGGAACGTCAGGGTCGCATCGTTGATGGAGTCGGGTAGCGTAATGTCTACGAAGAAGTTACCCTCGTCGGGGGTAAGCCACTTTTCTTCGAGAATGGCATCGGAGGTCCATTTGACCATGCGTATGTGGCTGTCGGCAAACGAAGTGCCCACAAGCAGGGAATCGCCCGGCTTGACCGCAGAAACGGGGATGAACAGGCCGCTTTCGGTTGGGGGCATCTTGTCGGTCGGCCGATAGACCTGAGTCTCGAACTCGGCCCGGCGCGCACCTTCGCAGTTAACAATTATATTGTACGCGCCCGAGGGAACGTTGGCCCACGTCGGGTCGGGATAGATTGTGTCGCCCAGAGTTGTCAGCATCACGCTCAGCGGGCGGTCAACGATTTTGTTTTCCGCGCCGCGCACCTTGAACACCGGGGGAGTGAGGGCGTTGGTGTATCTGCCGATTTCGCCTTCAATGTAGTATTTGTATTGCGGAATGAATGCGTCGGCGTCGTGGGCCTCGCCGGTGGGAGAGGCCGCAGAGGCCGTGGCGGCGAGGTTAGTGCCTGCTGGTACGGTCAGAATTGCGCTGAATCGGCCGTTGGCGTCGGCGCTGACGGTGTCGGTGGCAACGGTTTCGCTCTTCATGGACCTGAATGTGCGATACCAGACCCAGTCGGGCAGCTTGGCTACCGACAGGGCCACGCGGGCATCGGCAATCGGAAAACCGTTGTAGCCGATGGCTGAGCCGTGCAACTCTACGGTTGTCGAGTCAATGCGCTCGGTCTTCAGCTCAACATCAAACGTCGGCGCTTTGTAGTCGGCCACGGTGAAAGGGGCATAGCCGTAATCACCGATTCGGAGAGCGAAGTTGCCGGTTAGCCCTTCCGTGGGCAGGGCAAAAGCTCCGTTAACGCGTCCGAAATCGTCGGCAGTGAGTCGCACGGAATCGATATCTTCATGGTTGGCGTTGCGCAAGGTTATTTTGGCCTGTTGGCCCGACGCCAGCGACCGGGCGGTGCCGCGCGCCTGCATGATTGTAGCGGCAAAGCGGACTGTGTCGCCCGGGTGGTAGATTGCCCTGTCGGTAAGGGTATTGGCAAAGAACCATCGGTTTTGCGACGGTTCGTATGAGCCGGAATATATGGACGGAGAATAAACGTCGGCGCCGCGCGTACCCGTAATCTGATTGCGGTTTTTGGTGAAGCTGACGCCCTTTTGCTCCGCGCCGTTGATAACGTCGAGGGCCAAGACCGGCGACTGCTGTTTGCCAAACGATTGCTGCGACAGCAAAAAGTCGGTCACTACAACCCGACCCTGCGACGGATGGCGCTCTTTGAGCGATTCAAAGCGGGGAGTAAGCCGGTATTCGCCGTATTCATTGAGGGTAAGGGTTACTGTCGTGTCGGCCTTCCACACTCCCTGCCCGGGGAATGTGAGTGCGATTGATTTCAGCTTTTTCGGCGTCGGTTTAACCATTTCAACGTCGATAGTTGCTTTGTTAAGGCATGTAACCTCCACCTTGATTTCCAGCTCTTTGCCGCGGGCAACAATGGAATTGTGATTGGTGTGGATGTCGGGCCGCTGCAGGTAGCTCATGGCGCTCTTGACCTCATTGTCGGGGTCGGGTATGGCGCTGAGCAGTGCAAAGGCCTCCCGGCGTTCGTCGAGCGATGATGCCGCGTGAGCCATTCCGAGCATCGGGTACACTCCCGCCGGCTCGGCGGCAAAACGTTGGTAGAGCTTGCGCATGTCGTTGAAGCCGTAGGTGCGCCGCTGTTCCAGGTAAATCAGCGGATAAGGCCGGTTCTGGTTGTAGGCTATGGCGGCGTTGATAATCGAATCGGGCAGGTTGGGGCACGCGCCGATTGCAAAGTCATAGAGGGTGGGGAAGAACCTGGTGTCGGCCTCAACAACGCCCTCCCAAAGTCGAGTTTCGGTGGCCCGCAGCTCATCGCGGTAGCGGCTCACGGCATCTGCTGCCAGCGAGTCAGACAGGCCGAGCTTGGCGCGCAGCAGCTGAATCATCGCTTTTGTCACGGGCCGGTCGGCGCGCTGTTCAACGTCGGCCATCAGCGCGAGCATCTTTTCGCTGCGGTCGGGGTTGATGGCAGTCTGTGCGAGCGAGTAGTCAATCAGAGCGCGCACGGTTTCGGGGCCGTCGTTGCGCTTCTCGGCCGCTTTAAGCCGGGCCTGGGCGTCGGTGCTTACGGTCTTTGGAAAAGCAAAATCGGGTTTTGCAGGCAGTGCCCCAAAACCCGTAGTTGCTGATATTAACAGTAAGCCGAATATGGCTCTTCGAATCATCTCTTGTGTTCTTTCTTTTGGTTATTCGGGTGGTTTTTGGGGTTAGGACAATGTTCCATGAGCTTGCGTTGGAAACCATGTTCGGCCCCGCGTAGGTTAAACAGCTGGCGTCGGGTCAGCACCTTGCGCAGCTGCGGCTCGTATTTAGCCTCAATGTCGGCTAATTCGGAGTTCAGCTTATATTGAGCGGCAATGGCGGCATCGTAGTCGGCATCGGTGGCTGCGTCGGCCTTCGCGCGGATGTTGCGCTCGGCAACACGCAATTTCTGCTCGGCGGCCATGCGCTCGTTCTCCTTTTCGTCATAAATTCTGAAGAACTCGCTTCGCTGGGCCTCGGTAAGGTCGAGCTGCTTAATCAGGTATTCCTGTTTCAAATTCTTGAGTTTCTTCATCCATTCCTTGCGGTCTTCGCGATGGTTTGGCTTGCGCTCCTGGGCTGCAAGGCCGGCCGAAACGTTAAGGAACAGAGCTACCAGAATCAGGTGAATAAGTCTTTTCATAAGCTTTCGGGTAATACTACACCGGCCTCATAGAGGTCGTCATATAAATCAATGTCTGTTAAAGATACGTAGTCGTTAACGTAGGCCAGAGTCTGCTCGTTAACCACTTCGGCAAACTGGGTATGATGGTTTCTGTTGAATCCGCCGGTGAGCGAGAAAATGTTGAGCATCAGGTAAATGCCGGTAAACATGGCGGCCATGTAGACGTAGGGCCGGAGTATCTGCCATTTCGAGCGGGGCTTGGGAGCTTCGGCCGCAGGCAGTTCCGGCAGCGAATCCATCATTCGCCGCTGAAAGTCCTCGAAATAGCCTTCGGGCACTCTCATGCCGTTGCTTTTCGGGAAGGGTAGGTTATTGTTCGTTGTTTTCATTGCTCTTTAGACAGATTTGTCGGCCCAAGGTTTAACGATTTTTCAGAAATTGCTCTATTTTTTTTACGGCGAAATGATATGTTGCTTTCAGCGCGCCTACGGTAGTGCCCGTAATTTCGGCAATCTCGTCGTAGGTCATGTCGTCGAAATACTTCATGTTGAACACCATCTGCTGCTTGGTCGGCAGCGAGTCTATGGCCCGGCGGAAGAGGGCGTGAGCCTCTTCGCCGTCGAAATATTCGTCGGCTTTGGCTTCGTGAACGGTGTCGTCGTCGAGGCTCGACGTTTGGCGGCGCTTTTGCCGGTCGAGGTGGCTCAGCGCCTCGTTTAGCGCGATTTTATGGAGCCAGGTCGAAAGTTTGGCATCGCCGCGGAAATCGTCCATTGCCGTCCATGCCTTCATGAACGTGTTTTGCAGCAGGTCGTTGGTGTCGTCGTGGTCGTTGACCAGACGGCGAATCTGCCAGTAGAGCGGCTCGCTGTAAAGCGAAAGCACTTCGGCAAATGCGTCGCGTCGCGACGCCGGGTCGCGCAAACGGTCTTCGAGCGAGTCTTTTTCCATCAGATTATATCGTCAGCAGATAGGGGAGTGTAGGGACCATCTTTGGCCTCGAAGATTACGGTGCCCGGTTCGAGCGCCACTACGGTGTGGAACTGACCGGCGGGAACTTGAATGCCGGGGCAATCGCTGCCGGGGGCCATTTCCACGCGCCCGGTTTCGTTGCCGTCGTTGTCGTAGAAAATCTCGCATACGCGGCCTCTGATAACGAACAGCGTTTCGTTTGTCGAAGCATGGCGATGAATCGGAACCACGGTTCCGGGCTCCATGGCGTTGAGCAGCCTCTGCGACTTATCGTCGGTCGAGTTGCGCATATCCTTGGCGGCGCGCAAACGCGGAGAGCCTGCAGCCTCGGCCGAGAGTCGGTCTAAAACCTCTTTGTTGATTTTCATGCGCCAAAGTTACTAATTTTTTTGGTTTCCACACCTAATTTATTATAAATTTTAGAATTTTTTGACGAAAAGTTTGGTCGGTTGGCGGGAAAGTTGTAAATTTGTGGCTACAATTCGGCAAATTATGTCAAAAGATGTTCATGATATAACGGCGAGCATCCGCTCAAAGATTACGGTCATAGCTGACCGTCAGGCAATTCTCGTCGATACTATCAGCCGTTTGCGCACTCAGGTCGACACCCTGCAGCGCCGCATAGCGGATTTGGAGGCCGAGGTTAAGCGCCTCGAAACCGACAATGAATATCTGACCGTTGTCAAGGCCTCGGCGCTGACCCCGCAGCAGGCTGAACACAGCAGGGCAATGTTGGCCGGATTGGTGCGTGAAATTGATCAATGTATTGCTGAACTTAAAGCTTGCTGATAGTCTTGGCAGATAAACAGAACATAACGGTTCAACTTGTTGGGCAGCCTAAAATACCCCTGGCTGTTGAACGAAGCGACGAAGAAATCGCCCGAAAGGCGGAAAAGATGGTCAATGACCTCTGGAGCCGCTGGACGACGCAAACCTTTGCCGCCGAGCCGCAACTGAAAGTAATGGCCAGAGTGGCCTTTCAATTCGCCCTTCTCTACCTGCGCAACGAGCGCAGCCTGGAGGAACTGAAAGAACTCAACAACCACCTTGACGGACTGATTCAAAACCTGCCCGACGTGGAAAAGGCCTGAAGCATTTATCATAACCAACATAACGGGTTTCTGAGCGCAGAGCCGCACACGCACCTGATTTTCTGATTCCTTGGCCTCCCGCGGGGCTTTGGAGCCAATTCTTACAATTATGCTCAATAAACCCATCATTCACCCTATCTTCACAATTAATACCAAATGATAGTATCCATAATAATCGCGGTGGCAGCCCTTGCCATAGGAGCTATAGCCGCAGTAGTCGTTGAACGTCGCATGGCCACAACCCAGGCCAAGTCAATTATCGCCGAAGCGCAAATCAAGGCCGACGGCCTCAAAAAAGACATTATCCGCGAAGGCGAAAAAGAGGCCGGCCGCATTACCGCCGACGCCGAAAAAACCGCCAACCAGCGCATGCAGAAAGTGCAGCAGGCCGAATCGCGCGCCAAGCAGCGCGAACTGCAGCTCAACCAGCAGCAGAGCGAAAACCAGCGCGCCAAAAACGAAATCGAGAACACCCGCAACCACCTCGATGCCCAGCTGGCTATCTGCGAAGAGAAAAAGCAGGAGCTCGACAAAATGCACCGTTCGGCGATTGAAACCCTTGAACACCTTTCGGGCCTCAGCTCCGAAGAAGCCAAGGAAAAACTCGTTGAAAACATGAAGGACGAGGCCAAAACCGCTGCCCAGAGCTACATCAACGAAATCATGGACGAAGCCAAGCTGACCGCCAATAAGGAGGCCAAGCGCATCGTTATCCAGACCATTCAGCGCGTGGCAACCGAAACCGCGGTTGAAAACTCAGTTACGGTTTTCCATATCGACAGCGACGAAATCAAGGGCCGCATCATCGGCCGCGAAGGCCGCAACATACGTGCGCTCGAAGCTCACACCGGCATTGAAATTATTGTTGACGACACCCCCGAAGCCATCGTGTTGAGCGGCTTCGACCCGGTGCGCCGTGAAATCGCCCGCCTGGCGCTCCACCAGCTCGTTGCCGACGGCCGTATCCACCCCGCCCGCATTGAAGAGGTTGTTGCCAAGGTTCGCAAGCAGGTTGAAGAAGAAATTATCGAAACCGGCAAGCGCACCGCAATCGACCTCGGCATCCACGGCCTGAACCCCGAACTCATCCGCATGGTCGGCAAAATGAAATATCGCTCCAGCTATGGCCAGAACCTGCTGCAGCATGCCCGCGAAACCGCCAACCTCTGTGCTGTTATGGCTGCCGAACTCGGCCTCAATCCCAAGAAAGCGCGCCGCGCAGGTCTGCTCCACGACATAGGCAAAGTGCCCGACGAAGAACCCGAACTGCCCCACGCACTGCTTGGCATGAAGCTGGCCGAAAAATACAAGGAAAAACCCGAAATCTGCAACGCCATCGGCGCTCACCACGACGAAGTGGAACCCACCACTCTGCTGGCACCCATCGTGCAGATTTGCGACGCCATCAGCGGCGCACGCCCCGGTGCACGCCGCGAAATCGTTGAAGCCTATCTCAAGCGCCTCAACGACCTCGAACAGCTCGCCCTGAGCTATCCGGGCGTAATCAAGACATACGCCATTCAGGCCGGCCGCGAGCTGCGCGTAATTGTTGGCGCCGACAAGATCGACGACGCCGAAACCGAAAAGCTCTCGGCCGAAATCGCCCAGAAGATTCAAGACGAAATGACCTATCCCGGTCAGGTTAAAATCACCGTTATCCGCGAAACACGCGCCGTAGCCTTCGCTAAATAATGGATACCGACGATTTGGATCTCATTCCCGACGGCGAGGTGCGCCACCACAGTGGCCTTACATCCGCGCCGCGTGGCAAACTGCGCTGCTATGACTGGCTTGGCGACGTGCCCGGAGCCATGGAGCAGTGCAACATCGTTGAAGTGCAGTTTAAAAACACCCGCAAGGGCTACTACCTTAACTCCCTGGGGCTGGAAGTCAGCAAGGGCGACATGGTTGCCGTTGAGTCCTCGCCCGGCCACGACATAGGTCAGGTTACGCTCACCGGCCCGCTGGTGTTGCTTCAGATGAAGCGCGCCGGAGTGCGCCGCGATTCAGAGCTTAAGCGACTGTTTCGCCTTGCTAAACCTGCCGACATTGAGAAATATGAAGAGAGCCGCGAGCGCGAGGAAGAAACCATGATTCGCGCACGCAAAATCGCCGACGAACTCGGGCTGAACATGAAAATCGGCGACGTTGAGTTTCAAGGCGATGGCCAAAAGGCGATTTTCTACTATATTGCCGACGAGCGCGTCGACTTCCGTCAGCTCATCAAAGTGTTGGCCGACGCCTTTAAGGTGCGTATTGAGATGCGCCAGATCGGCGCACGCCAGGAGGCCGGTCGCATAGGCGGCATAGGCCCGTGCGGACGTCCGCTCTGCTGCTCAACGTGGATCAATAACTTCGTGAGCGTGTCGACCGGCGCCGCCCGCTTTCAGGACCTGTCGCTCAACCCGCAGAAACTCGCCGGACAGTGCGCAAAGCTCAAATGTTGCCTCAACTTTGAAGTGGATGCCTACATCGAAGCCGGCCGCAAGCTCCCGCCCAAAGACATACACCTCGAAACGGCCGATTCCACCTGGTATTATTTCAAGGCCGACATTTTCCGCGGCGAAATAACCTATTCCACCGACCGCAAGATTCCCGCCAACCTCACAACTATTGACCGCACACGCGCGTGGGAAGTGATTGAACTCAACAAGGCCGGCGAAAAGCCGCTGAATCTGCGCCGCGACGAAGAAGTGGAGGCCGAAGCCCGCGAGAACCGCAAAGTGGACCTGCTCGACCAGGACAACATTAACCGCTTCGACAACAAAAAGAAAAAGAAGAAAAAGAAGAAAAAGCCGCAGGCCGGCCAAAAGCAAGCACAAGCCCCCGAAAACGATGAGCCGAAACAATAGGCTGACATTCGCCGGGGTGCTCGCCGCAGTGGCCCTGGCTTCATGTAGCTACTCGCCCAACAGCTATAGCTGTTTCTCGTCGATAGATCCCGCCACCGGTTGGGCCTACGGCGAGAGCTACGTTTATATGCCCGACATTCAGGACTCCATAGCCGCGGGCCGACTCGCCCTGCTGGTGCGCCATACCAACGACTATCCATTCTCTAACCTCTGGGTGGAAGTGCAGAGCCAGCAGCCTCAGGGCCAAGGCGTGCAGGTTGTTACCGATACCTTCTGCATTGCTCTGGCCGACGTTTACGGCAACTGGCTCGGGCGCGGAACCGGAGCGACCATCGAGAAGTTAGATACCCTCTATACCGACTTCACCGTTATCGACGGCGCGCCGCTGCGCCTGCGCCACATTATGCGCCCCGACCGCGTCGAGGGCCTGGAAAAAGTCGGATTTATTTTTCAACCGCTTGAATCGAAATGAACTCGTCGATAAACCTGCTTCCGCCCGGCGAACAGGAGTTGCGCCTGGCTAAACTCAACCCCGAGGCTCCGATGCTTTTTGCCGACCCCGCGAACCTGTTTTATCTGACAGGACGCATTTTTGCCGGCTATATGCTCGTTGAGCCCGGTTGCGCACCGCGCTACTACATTAAGCGTCCGCTTGAGCTCGACGGCGAAAACGTTGTTTATATCCGCAAGCCCGAAGATATTGCCCGCGACTTTCCCGGCGGATTCGACTTGCTCGGGCTGGAGCTCTGCTCGATGCCTGCGGCCGATGCCATGCGCATTCAAAAAGGCCTCGCAGCCCGCGAACTCTTTAATGCCTCGACCGTAATCATGAACGCCCGGGCAGTCAAAACTCCCTTTGAGGTGAGTCTGCTTGAAGAAGACGGCGTTAAGCAGTCGTCGGTTTATCAGCGCATACCCCGCTTTTTCCGTCAGGGCATGACCGACATTGAGCTGCAGGCCACAATTGAGTATCAGTTGCGCCTGCAAGGGTGTCTCGGCATATTCCGAGTCAACGGCCCGATGGAACTCCACATGGGCTCGGTGCTCACCGGCGAAAATGCCGACTCGCCGTCGCCCTACGACTTTGCCATGGGTGGCCACGGAATCTCGCCGGCGTTGCCCGTAGGCGCTTCCGGCGAGGAAATCAAGCCCGGAGGCGTGGTGATGGTCGACATGAACGGTTGCTTCAATGGCTATATGACCGACATGACCCGCATGTATTGCAACGCGCAGTCGGCCTCCGACCTCGACCCGAAAGTTATTGCCGCCTGGCGCTGCTCGGTTGAAATCTGTCGCACTTTAGCCGCCGAGGGCAAACCGGGCGTCGAGGCCAAAGCCCTCTATGAGCGGGCCCTCGAAATTGCCCGCCTGCATAAGCTCGAAGCATATTTCATGGGCCACCGCCAGCATGCCGGATTCGTTGGCCACGGCATCGGCATAACCGTTAACGAGGCGCCTGTGCTCGCTCCGCGCTCTAAAGCCATCCTCACCGAGGGCAACGTTATTGCCATTGAACCGAAATTCGTAATTCCCGGTTTCGGGGCCATAGGAATTGAAAACACCTACGTTGTGACTGCCGACGGCATGCGTTGCCTGACCCTCGCTCCCGAAGAAATAACCCCGCTGCTATGACCGTTCCCGAAAAAGACATAAACACCCTGCGCCTGGTGGGCGCCGCCGCCGACCGCCTCGGCCTGGAGGCTTATGCCGTTGGCGGCTACGTGCGCGACTGCCTGCTGCAGCGCCATAGCAAGGACATTGACTTCGTTACGGTCGGCTCCGGCATCGAGCTGGCCCGCGCCGTGGCCAAGGAGCTTGGCCGGGGTGCTCACCTGAGCGTGTTTAA
Source organism: uncultured Bacteroides sp. (assembly GCA_964554665.1). Lineage (GTDB taxonomy): Bacteria > Bacteroidota > Bacteroidia > Bacteroidales > Muribaculaceae > UBA3263. The sequence goes on along the minus strand of CAZKPP010000008.1, from coordinate 36,735 downwards.
GAACTTCGGCACTGCGCGCGTTACCCTTCGCGACCTCGAACTCGAATTTGTTGGCGCCCGCAAGGAAAGCTACTCCCACGATTCGCGCAAGCCGGTTGTTGAAGACGGAACGCTGACCGACGATATTTCGCGCCGCGATTTCACGGTTAACGCCCTGGCCCTCTGCGTGAATGCCGACCGCTTCGGCGAAATCGTTGACCTCTACGACGGTTTGGCCGACATGGAGCGCAAAGTGCTCCGCACGCCGCTCGACCCCGACGTTACTTTCAGCGACGACCCGCTGCGCATGATGCGCGCGGTGCGCTTCGCTACCCAGCTGCGCTTTGCCATCAGTTCGGCCACCTACAAGGGAATCTGCCGCAACGCCTCGCGTCTCGAAATCATTTCGCACGAACGCATTGCCGACGAACTCAATAAAATCATGAAGGCCCCCAAGCCGTCGATTGGCTGGCGATTGCTGCTCGAAACCGGCCTGCTGCACTACATACTTCCCGAACTCGAAGAGATGCAGAAGGTTGACGTTGTTAACGGCCGCGCCCACAAAGATAACTTCGACCACACAATGAAGGTGCTCGACAAAGTGGCCGAAAAATCCGACGACCTCTGGCTCCGCTGGGCCGCGCTGCTCCACGACATTGCCAAACCGCGCACCAAGCGCTGGGACCCGAAAATCGGCTGGACTTTCCATAACCATAACTTTGTCGGGGCCAAAATGGTGCCCGCAATTTTCCGCAATCTGCGCCTGCCCTTAGGCGAGCCGATGAAGTTTGTGCAGACCATGGTTGAGCTCCACATGCGCCCCATAGTCCTGAGCGAAGAAATCGTTACCGACAGCGCCGTGCGTCGCCTGCTCTTCGATGCCGGCGACTATATCGACTCGCTCATGACCCTCTGCGAGGCCGACATCACCACAGGCCGCCCCGAAAAGCTCAAGCGCTGCCTCGACAACTTCGCCCTGGTGCGCCGCAAACTCGTTGAACTCGAAGAGCGCGACCGCATACGCAACTTCCAGCCCCCGATTACCGGTAACGACATTATGGAGATATTCCAAATTCCGCCGTCGCAGCCAATTAAAGTGCTCAAAGAAGCTATCAAGGACGCCATTCTCGACGGCAAGATTCCCAACGACCGCCGGGCAGCCTACGAGTTTATGCTTCCGTTGGCCCGCGAAATCGGTTTAACTAAAGTCAAAGATCTCCCCGAAATATGTACAGAGTAACCAAAAGATTAGAAATTTCCGCCTCGCATTCGCTCGCGCTCGACTACTCCAGCAAATGCACCCGCTTGCACGGCCATAACTGGATAGTGACGGTTACGTGCGAGTCGCGCGAGCTCAATGCCAACGGCATGGTTGAAGACTTTACCCACATCAAGGAGCGCATACTCTCGCGCCTCGACCACGCCAACCTCAACGAAATTCTCCCCTTTAACCCCACGGCCGAAAACATTGCCCGCTGGATTTGCGACCAAATTCCCACGGCAGTGCGCGTCGACGTTCAGGAGTCGGAGGGCAACACGGCAACTTACATCAAAGACTAATGCGCGTTAACGAAATATTCTATTCGCTTCAGGGGGAAGGCGTTCATGCAGGGCGTCCGGCGGTGTTCGTGCGCCTGAGCGGCTGCAACCGCGCCTGCCCCTTCTGCGACACCGACTTTGCCCGCTTCACGGAAATGTCGGAGGCCGAGATTGTTGCCGAAATAGAAAAATTTCCCGCCGAAATAGTTATTTTTACCGGCGGCGAACCAGCCATGCAGCTCACCGACTCGCTGGTGCGCGCCGTCAAGGCCACCGGGCGCCGGGTCCACATTGAAACCAACGGCTCCCTGCCGGTGCCCGACTCGGTTGACTGGGTAACATGCTCGCCCAAAACACCGCCCTACGGAATTCAGCGCATCGATGAACTCAAGGTGCTCCTCCTTCCCGACAGCGACCCCGAAGCCATTGCCGCGCAACTCCCTGTGGCCGCAAACTATTGCCTGCAGCCGCTCAGCTGCACCAACACCGCCGACTGCGTTGCCTGGGTCAAAGCCCACCCCCGCTGGCGCCTTTCCCTCCAAACCCACAAACTCATCCAAATCCCATGACCTCCCCCGCCCCCAAACTCAGTGTTATAGTGCCGGTGTATAACACCCGCAGCTATCTGCCCGCGACGATGAAAAATATTGTCGAGGACCAGTTCTCGACCGTGCAGCCTGCGCAGTGGGAGGTGATTGTTGTTGACGATGGTTCCACCGACGGTTCACACCTTGAGATTGAGCCTTGGATTGCTCGTTTTCCCGAGTCGGTAAAACTTATCCGTACGCAAAATCAGGGAGCATCCGCTGCGCGTAATACCGGCCTGTCGGCTGCTCGCGGCGAATATGTATATTTCACGGATAGCGACGACCTGCTTATGCGGGGCTCGTTGGCTAAACTGATGAAGTTTACGGAAGCAGCCAATCCCGATGTGATTAAATTTCTTTTCCGCCATATCTCAACGGAAGAATACACCGAGCTCGCCAAAAACGTTCCGGAAACCGACATCAAGAATTCCGACGTTGAGCTCTACACCATCAGGGAGTTTATGGAAAAAACGTATGGAATGTTGTTGCCGATGACACACATAAGCACTTGGCAGACCATTTATAAGCGCCGGCTGCTTATTGATAATAATCTCGGATTCAATACGTCGCTAACCATAGGCGAAGACGATGTGATGACCTGGAGCGCAATGGCGCATGTTAAGACGGTGGCCTACGTTCCGGCCGAGCTGTTTCTTTACCACCAGCGTTTGGGCAGTATATCTCATGCCGCGGATTCGGAGCACGAGAAGCGTTATCAGTTAAATCGCATAAAATTCAGTGGGGTAATGATCGATGTCCTCAACCGAGTTAAGGACTCCGAGTTAATGAGCCAAGAAATTTGGCTCAATTGTCAGCGAAACTATAAGTTTGCTTACTTTCATTCGGTTATCGACCTGATTGTTAAAGGTTTTTCGCTCTCAACTATTGCAAGCGCAATGCGGCTATATAGAAGCTATGGTGGCGATGTGCACCCCGGGCGCCCGCGTTTCACTCCGTTCTACGATAAAGACCTCATGCCCGCTAAGGTTAAACGGCGCCGTTTTCTGGTGGCCTACGGATTGGGAACTTTAATAAAACTCGGGTTTTAAGCAATGAATGCCATGGAAAATAAACCGTTGCTTTCGTTGGTTGTCCCGGTTTATAATGCCGAGAAATTTTTGCCCGTAACCTTGCGCAATATTGTTGACGAGCAGTTTGCTGCCGCCGACTCGGCGCTTTGGGAACTGATTCTTGTTAACGACGGCTCAACCGATGGTTCCGGCGAAATTATCAGGCGTGCCGCATCGCAGTCGCAAAATATCAGGGTTATCGATCAAAAGAATGCGGGGGCCTCTTCCGCTCGCAACGCCGGTTTAAGGGCCGCTCGCGGCGAGTACGTTTATTTTATAGATAGTGACGATTTATTGGCCAAGGGTGCTTTGAGCATAGTGCTCAACGTAATCAAAACCTCTCGGCCCGATTTAATAAAATTCCTGTTGCGACATATTTCGCCGCAAGAATATGACCAGCTGAAAGATAGTGTGCCGCAGGCAGAAGTATCCGAGTCAGACATTAAAAAAATGTCGCCGCGGGAATATTTAGCAACTACCGAGGCAATGACCAATCCGTCGGGCGACTGCACCTGGCTAACGGTTTATCGCAGATCGCTGTTGGTCGAGAACTCTTTGGAGTATGACCCGAAGATACTTATTGGCGAGGATGTTGACTTGATTTGGAGAACAATGTTCTGTGTGCAGAGTATTGTGTATATTCCGGTTGCGTTATATCTTTATCATATTCATGCAGCGGGAATCACCGGCAGTGTCGCCAATAGCAAACGACGCCTGAAGGACAATGCCGATCTTTTGGATAATATGCTCGGTTTGCGTAAGCGCTACAGCGAGCGCCCGGACCTGATTACCCCAGGGGCTGACACAGGCTTTAGAAACACCATTCGCTACTTGAGCAACCATGTGCTTTCGCTGCAAGTGGTTTTGGGCGAACCGCTTTCTGAAATTTTTAAAACCATGCGTCGGCTAAAGCGAGCCGGAGTGGATATCCACCCCGGGCGACCGCGCTTTGAGCGTTCTGTTGCTGAAAACGCAACTGTCGGAGCTAAAATCCGCCGCTGGTTTGTTGCCTATATTCTTGTACTTCCTGTTTGGTTAAAAAAATGAAATTACTGACTGTTATTACCGTAAATTTTAATAATGCCGATGGGTTGAAGCGAACTCTCGGTAGTGTGGTTCCACAACTCTCCGATCGGGTTGACTACGTTGTAATTGATGGAGGAAGTACCGATGGCTCCAAAAAGCTGATCGAACATGAAGCCTCGAAATTGCATTTTTGGTGTTCGGAGCTCGACGGTGGAATTTATCAGGGCATGAACAAGGGTGTTGCTCATTCCGACGGACGCTATTTGCTCTTTATAAATTCAGGTGATGAGCTTTGTCCGGATGTGCTTTCAATCGTTCTTCCGATGTTAGAGCGGGGTGAAGCTGATATTTTTTACGGCAATGTACGCTATATTGACCCCGAAAGCGGAAAAAGGTGGATAGTTACCTATCCCGACAGGCTAACGCTTTCACATCTTTATGAGAGCCATTTACCTCATCCGGGTTCTTTTATCAAGCGTCAATTGCTTGTGGATATGCCCTATAATGAAAATCTGCGGATAATTGCCGATTATGAGTTCTTTATAAAGGCTATAATGGTTAGGGGTTGTTCGACCCAACACATTCCACTGACCATTAGTAACTTCTTTCTTGACGGAGTTTCTTATCAGAACCGCGAGCGCCACGATATGGAAATGGCCGATGTCAAGGCCAGGCTTTTCTCGCCTGTGCTTGTCGATGCTGCCGCGCTTTCAAAAGTGCAGACCCTCGGCTGCTACCCCGAAATAGAAAAATTGACCAGAACGCGGAAACTCCACAAGCGAGTAGGCCCGTTGTTGCGCGCGGCAATAGCTATAGACAAATTTTTTCATTGCTCTAAGAAATGAAGCGAGTTGCGGTAGTTTTCCATAACTATTTGCGGGGCGGGGCGGAAACTATTGTTGAGGCGCTTTGCCGCGAGTTGCGCCAACACGACTATACTTTCGAACTATTTACGAATCGAGTTGCCGAAAATGCGCGGCAGGGGGCCGAAACTGCATATAATAGCATACAGATCTATCCGCAACCAATAGCCGGCTTTGGCCGGGAGGCGGCTGCAAAGATTGCGGCGACCATAGCTCCGACTCAGCCTGATGTTATTTGGCTCATAGGCGATGACTACGACGGCGTGGAGCAGATGCGACATGCTTTGCGCCCCGGGGGACGGCTCGTGTTCGCGCTCCATTCGGTGCCATTCTTTCAGGTGAGGCTCAAGACCCGCTCTCGCCTTAATCTGTGGCGTGAGAAATTTTTTCATACCTATTCGCAGCGCTATTTGCGGCGCACTGCCGCGACGTTGTCGGCTGTTGACTCATACGTGGTTCTTTGTCAGGGATATGCCGAGCAGTTGCGCAAGCTTTTTCCTGACTTCGTCAATAAGATTAGGGTTATCAATAACCCGGTTCTTACCGTTGCCGAGCCCAAGACCCCGACAAACACGATTGCATACGTAGGCCGGTTGACGCGAGGCGACAAACGCGTAGATAATCTGTTGCGTATCCTTGCGTTGGCAAAGCCTTGGGAGAAAGGCTGGAAAGTCCGCATTATTGGTGATGGCCCTGACCGACAGAACCTTGAGGAACTTGCTGCGGAACTGAAACTTCGTAACGTAGAGTTCGCCGGGTTTCAGTCGCCGCCCGACCTTGAGGGCGCGCAAATAGTTTGTCTCACCTCTGACGTTGAAGGGTGGCCAACGGCGTTGATTGAGGGCATGCAGCAGGGCGCAGTGCCGGTTGCTTTCGGTTGCTCGGCCGGCGTCAGCGAGATTCTTACAGAAGGCCGCGGAATTGAAATCAGGCCGGGCGACTTGCGGGCATACGCCGACGCTTTGACGCGACTTATGGCCTCCCCGGAGCTACGCAAGCAAATCGCCGCACGCGCCAAGCCTTTCCTCGACTCCATGCAAACCAAAAACATAATCGAAAAGTGGCAACAAGTCCTATGAAAAGCCAAACTGTTACTGATCAAAAGATTTTATCGCTCAGAAAAGATATTGACGCTCAACTCACACCGTTGATTAAGAGTGATTACGTTCTCTATAGTCTGCCTTATTATACTAATATTGGCGACACCTTAATTTGGGAGGGAACACGCGATTTCCTGAAAACGATAAACCATAAATGCGTGGGCGTTTGCGGTTGGAACGATTATCCGGCTCAACCGCCGAAGCCCGGAACCACCATTTTAATTCTCGGCGGCGGTTTCTTTGGCGACGTATGGCGCACAGGCTGGCAGAATGTGTTGGATGGCCTCCGCGGTTGCGAGGAATATCCGATTATAATTCTTCCCCAAAGCATATTTTATGAGGATAAAGAGCTTGAGCGAAGAGATGCCGAGTATCTGTCGAGATTCAAGAATCTTACTATTTGTGTTCGCGATGACGACTCTCTTCTTCGAGCCAAACAGGCTTTTAAAAATCGGTCGATTCTTGTGCCCGATATGGCTTTCCACATTGATACGCAATGGTTGCGCCAAATGAAGTTACCACATGAAGCCGCTTCGGTGCTATACCACAAACGAACCGATAAGGAGCAGACTAATATTCTGCCGGTTTTCGATGCCGACGAGAGAGTTTTAACGAGTGATTGGCCGGTGATGGAACGTACTGATGAATGGCTGTCGGATTTCAATGAGCGGGAGAGAAAACTGCGATTGGCGAATGACAAGATGGATGCTATAGACCAAATGTATGAACAGGAGTACCGTCCGAAGCTTATACTTTGTGCAGTAGAATTTTATTCAGCACATAGCCGGGTGGTTACAACGCGTCTTCATGGAATGGTTTTGGCATTTTTGTTAGGTATTCCGGTTGAATTCATCGATAATAGTTATGGTAAGGTTAGTGCACTTTACCGCACTTGGTTGTCCGATTTGCCCAAATCTATTGTATGTCCATTGAAACGCTTCCGCAGGACTAAGATTTCTGTAATTGTGCCGGTTTGGGGGGTAGAAAAATACGTTGTCGATTGCTTACGGTCTATAGGAAATCAATCGGTAGATTGCGACGTGGAGTGCCTGATTGTTAATGATTGCACGCCCGATAAATCTATTGAGCTCGCTCGGGATTTTGTTGAAAACTATGTCGGTCATGTGGAATTTAAATTTATTGAGCGGCAAAAGAACGGTGGATTGTCGGCTGCTCGCAATTCGGGACTCGACGCGGCTACAGGTGATTATGTTTGCTTTGTTGACAGCGATGATGAGCTGCCGGAGGGTGCTCTAAGCAAAATGTTGACCGGTATCCTTAATTTCAACAGCGATATTCTTATTGCGGAATATTCCACCCAATTTGCCCCCTCTATGGCATCCGTTGCCGCAGTGCTACCACACAATAAGTTGGAAATGCCTGTGCTTCTTAATCAGCCGCAAGCACTGCAGGAGACCTGTAACTGGCATCTTTTCCCCATGGCATGCATGAAGTTATACAGTAACGATTTTTTACGCAAGAATAATCTACGTTTCGTAGAAGGTTTGCTGCATGAAGATGAACTCTGGAGTATGCAATGTGCACTAAAGGCAGGCAAGATTGGAGTAATCAGCGATGAATGTTATATTTATAAGTTGCGTGGTGACAGCATAACATTGACTGCCGATGCCTCGTACATGCGCCGCAGATGTGAGTCAATGGAGCAAATAATCTGTAGAATATGGAAGTCGATAGAAAATGAGCATGTTCCGTTCAGTAAGTCTATGGATTTAGGTATGCGCGAGCGTGTTTTAAGCTATCTAACTACGTTTTACAATATTTTATCCGAGCAAGCGCTGTTCGAAATATATAAGTCAATAAGACGCGCAACGCCGTTATATTGGCGTCGCGCGGCAATTATTGACGGTTTAACCCATGCTCACCGCCGCTATCAACTGCATCTGCTTTTGCCGGAGAGCATTGGCTTCAAGAAATTTCTTAAGGAACTCAAAAAGCGTGTCGCTATCAACAAAAGTTAACATTTAGCTGTGGCGGCGATAATGCGGGAGATTAGATGAGGTTGGTGCGGATGGGGCGCGCGGGGTTGCCGGCTACGGCGGTGTTGTCGGGAACGTCTTTGGTTACGACGGCGCCTGCGCCGATGATGCAGTTGTTGCCGATTGTTACGCCGGGAAGAATGGTTGCGCCGCCGCCAATCCATACGCTGTTGCCGATGGTTACCGGTTCGGCCCATTCGGCGCCGGTGTTGCGGTGGCCTTCTTCGAGGGGGTGGCAGGCGGTGTAGATGCTGACGTTGGGGCCGATGAAGCAGTGGTGGCCCATGGTTACGGGGGCTTCGTCGAGTATGGTCAGGTTGAAGTTGGCAAAAAAGTCTTCGCCTATGGATATGTTGCAGCCGTAGTCGCAGCGGAAGGGCTGGTTGAAATGAAAGCGTTGGCCGGTTTTGCCCAGTATGCGGCGAATGAGCTCGCGCTGACCGTCAAGGTCTTCGGGGTCGAGGTCGTTAAACTCGCGAATCATGCGGCGTGTGCGCATCAGCCGGGCGTGAAATTCGGGGTGGGCAGCGTCGTAGATTTCGCCTGAGAGCATTTTTTGCCACTCTTTTTCAAATTCAGTTTGCATTTTCAATGTGTTTAATCAGTTTTGTATAAGCTTTTTGACTACCGTAAACAACCGCAACGTCGCCTTCTTCAACCGTCAGTTCGGGGTTGGCAATGTCGATAGGTCTCAGGGTGTCGGCAGCGATGCCGATAATGTTGCGCGAGTGCTGCGGACGGCTTGCGCCGATGAGCGTGAGGCCGAATTCTTTCTGCAAGTTAAGGTCGGAGTAGTGCAGACCCCAGAACACCTTTTGCAGACGCAGGCAGATAACGTAGCTTTCGGAGTCGACTTTCATAACTTCCGCCTGGTGGCCGAGCGCCATTTCCAGGGCCAGGTCGCGGGCGGCGCGCTGTTCGGGAGTTATGATGCGGTCAACGTTGAGCCCTTCGAGTATCGAGCGGTGAATAGGGTCGGCTGCGCGGGCATATATATGTTTGGCACCCAGTTTTTTAAGCAGCGCAACGGTTTTGATGTTGGCACCGAAATTCTCGCCTATGGCAACGATTACGAGGTCAACAACGCTCAGCGGCAGGGCTGCCAGCGCTGTTTCGTCGGTAGAGTCTATAACGTAGGCCGTTGAAATGGTGTCTTTTATCGAGTCGACCAACACTGCCGAGCGGTCGGCGCCGATAACTTCGTGGCCCATGTCGGTGAGGTCGCGGGCCAGGTTAGAACCGTAAATGCCAAGGCCGATAATCAGGTATCGCATAGTTTATCAGTTGATTATAAGGTTGTCTTCGGGAAGTTCGATTGCCGGATGTATGCGTTCGCCAATCATGCCCATCAGCAGCGAGAGCAGCCCCACGCGCCCAACGAACATTGCCAGGCAGAGCAGCGACTTGCCGGCGGTTGACAGCGCGTCGGTGATACCGAGCGAGGAGCCGACGGTCATCAGTGCACTCAGCGACTCAAAGAGCACTGCCCGGGCTGGCAGCGCCGGTTCGAGCAACAGCATCACTATGGCAAGCAGCGCGTAGCTGATGATCGACAGGGCGATTATGGCTTGCGCGCGGCTGAGCGAGTCGGCCGAAATGCGGCGGTTGAAGGCGCGGACTGTAGGCCGGCCGATGATTACGGCCTTGAGGTGGAGCAGGGCGGCCGCAAAGGTGTTTACCTTGATACCGCCGGCGGTAGACTGCGAGCCGCCGCCAATCCACATCATAACCATTACCACCACGAGCGTAGCAGGGGCGAATGCCGCGGGGTTGACCGAAATGAAGCCCGACGAGCGCGGAGTGGTGGAGTTGAAGATGCTCTGAACGATTTTCTGATAGGGCGACATTCCCTCCAGAACGCCGTGGTTTTCAAATAGGAAGAACAAAACCGCGGTGACCGCGAATAGCAGCGAAGTGGTTGTAAGCACCACCCGCGAGTTGAGGCTATAGAGATGCGGCCGTCGGGTGAAGTGGCGGTTGCGCATCCATGCCCAAGCCTGGCGGGCGCGGGCAACGATGGCATCTTTGGTGTTGACAAGAATCGGAAAGCCGATGCCCCCGGAAATTACCAGCACGCTAATTATCAGATAGATGAGCTGATTGCCATTGAGAAGCACGGGGTTGGCCAGGCCGTCGCCAATGGTTGAGAAACCGGCATTGCAAAAGGCTGACAGCGAGTGAAATGCGGCGAACGTAAGGTAGTCGGACGTGGTGTAGCCCGGAATGGTGTCAACAATGCTGAAATAGATGGCCACGGCTCCCACGGCTTCGACTGCAAGGGTGAAGAGCAGCGTGTAGACCAGCGTGGGCACCAGCGAGTTAATGGTTTTGGAGTAAAACATGTCGCGCACAATCAGCTGCGAGTAAACCGACGGGCGGCCGCTGAAAAACAGCGCGAAAAAGCTCGTGAAAGTCATGACTCCCAGGGCGCCTATCTGCATCATTGCCGCGAGGATGCAAAGCCCCAGCGGAGTGAAGGTGGTTGAAACATCGACCGGCGAGAGGCCGCATATGCAGACCGCCGAGGTGCTAACGAAAATGCTGTCGATGACGGAAATGCCGTTGACGGTCGACTTGGGAAGCAACAGCAGCGCGCTGCCGACGGTTATGAACGTGAGGAACGATGCCGAGAGAATCAGCGACGGGTTGGTGCGCCGCCCCAGCAGCCGCATCAGCGCCGAACTCAGATATATAGCGGCATATATGCCGAGTATGGCTATAAAGACCAACGGCCTGAAACTCAAGTGGAGGAACGTTGACAGCACCGCAAGGTCGATTATCCAGCGCAGCGGGCGCACTTCGCCAAACGTTGCCCGGAAGCAGAAAATAGCGTTGAAGAGAATGTTGGCCACAAAAACTCCCCGACAGAGGTAGAGCCAGGGGCGCACGGTTTCAAATGAAACTACCGAGGCATCGTAGCCGCCATAGAGCGCTATGGCCACCAGCGCCAACAGCGATGCCAAGACCGTGAGTACGTTAAACGCCACAGAAAGCACACGCAAGGTGTCGGCCCAGTGGCCGGTGAACCTTGCGTAAGCTCCGCGTAGGGAATTTTTTCTGATGCGGTTCGTCAAATGGCTGACGGATTACTGTTTCGACAGTTTGAAGCCGGCGGCCAGGCCGTCGTAGCTGCCGAGCAGGCTGTTGACGGTGTTGAGGGCCTGGATGTTGGTGGCGCCGCCAATGGCTTTGAGCACGGTCATAAGCTTGGAAACGTCGAACATCAGCGACATGCTCTTGCCGCCAACGCCCATGTTGACGTAGGTTTTGATTTTGCCGAGCGAGATTTTGCCGAGGGCTTTGAAGTTGAAGTAAACGTCTTCGCCGTCGATGGTGATGTCGCCGCTCATTTTCAGCGCGCCGGAGGTCATGGTAAAGGTCTGGTCCTGATTAACCACGAGCACCATTTTGTTGAGGCCAAACTTGTTGTAGTAAGGTTCAAGTTTGCCTTCGAGGGTCGACGCGATAGCCGAGCCGCCGGCTTTTTTCAGCAGGTCTTCTGTTTTGAAGCAAACGGCGGGGCCGGAGTAGTTCCAAGTGCCTACGAGGCGGTCTGGGCTGATTTTGTCGGTGCCGAGCAGGCCGTTAACAACGCCGCCAATGATGTTGCCGAGGTCAGAGCCGGAGTTGCCACCTTTGTTGCCGCCGCCGAGCAACGAGCCGAGGCCGCCCAGGGGATTATCGGTAGCCGGGGTGGAGGTTTGAGCGGGCATTTGGTTTTGAGCGGGAATCATGGTTTGCGTTCCGCAAGCGCTCAGGCCCATGCCGAGGGTTGCAACCAGAATAAGTAGTTTCTTCATAGGTAATAATATAATGTGTAATGAATTAGTTCTTGACTTCGATTACCAGCAGGTTAGAGGTGGCCCAGAAGCGGTTGGCATCGGTGATTACGAGGGTGAGGTTGCCGTTGGTGCCTTTTTCAAAGCGATAGCTTTCTTTGGGCTGCGAGCTCAGAATCTTGGCCTCGGGGGCGTCGGTGGGGATGGAGGTGAGATTGCGACGGTCGCCGCGGGTCATGTAGTTGCGGTCGAAGTCGCCTTCGAGCACCTTGGTTTTGCGCAGGAAACCGCCACCGCTGATAAAGTCGTGTTGCTTGAGTTCCTTGTTGGTGCCGATAACGTAGTAAACGGCGTTGAGGTCGTTGATGGCCTTGACGGTAGCAGCTTCGGCCTCGGCCTTTTCGGCGGCTATGGTGTCGATGTCGGCTTTGAGACCGCTCACGGAGTCAACCAGAACTTCAATGCGGAAGTTGGCGGCGTTGAGTTTTTCGGTGAGGTCGGCAACAGTTGATGCTTGGCCGTCGATTTGCGAGCGCAGGGCGTCGAGCTGTTTGCGCAGCTTGGAGTTTTCGCCGGCTTTGCTGCCGAGCTGGGCTTCGAGCTGCTCAATGCGTTTGCGGCGTTCAATCAGGCCCTTTTGAATGGCAATCATCTGGGCTTCGATGTCGTGGCGCGCCGAGGGGTTTTCGGCATTGACCTGAGCCTGCACCAGGTGTTCGAGTTGCGAAATCTGTTCCAGGCCGGTGGTTACGTCGTAGAGCACCGAAAACATGCTGTCGGCGTTGGCCAGGGCCAGTTGCAGCGAGTCGTTCAGGCGGTAGTTCTTGTCTTGTTCTTCGGAGAGTTTGGTGTTTCCGCAAGAGGTGGCGGCAACGATGCCGGCAACGGAAAGGCAAGCAGCTAAAATCTTTTTCATTTGTCAGTTATCTTGAATTTTGTATTTGTTTTTATGTTCGGAGCGTTCGGGGGCCGGCTTTCCGGCCACGACTATAACAATTTCACCCTTGGCTTGGTTCTCGGCAAAAAATTGCGCCAGCTCGCCCAGGGTGGCGCGGCGGGTGGTTTCGTGGAGCTTCGAAATTTCGCGGCTTACGGATGCCGGGCGCTCCGGGCCACAGGCTGCGGCGAGTTCGCCGAGGGTTTTGGCCAGGCGCAGCGGGCTTTCGTAGATGGCAAAGGTGCGCGGCTCTTCGGCCAGTTCGGCCAGGCGGGTGGCGCGCCCTTTTTTCGGCGGCAAAAAGCCCTCGAACGTGAAGCGGTCGATGGGGAGGCCGCTATTGACCAGTGCGGGAATCAGCGCCGTGGGCCCGGGGAGGGTCTCGACGGTCAGCCCCATTTCGCGACACACGCGCGACAGCATGAAGCCCGGGTCGGAAATGCCGGGAGTGCCCGCATCAGAAATCAGGGCGATTTTTTCGCCCGCGGCTATGCGGCGCCCGAGGTCGTTGACCGTAGCGTGCTCGTTAAACTTATGGTGAGCGGCCATCGGCGTGTGTATGTCGAATTTTTTCAGCAGTGGGGCGCTGGTACGCGTGTCTTCGGCCAATATAAGGTCGGCCGCCTGAAGCACCTCGATTGCGCGGGGTGTCATGTCGGCCATGTTGCCCACCGGGGTCGGAACTATGTAGAGTTTGCCTGATGAATTATTCTCCATACTCGTTACTAATCAGGTCACAAAGGTACGAATTTTTTTTTGGGTCTTTAACATCGCCGGGCCAAAATTTTCTGTAGCCCGCAATTTCTTCCGTCGAACTTTTCGGCGGTCGGGGGCGTTTATCTTCTGAAAATAATTCATCTACTGCTATGCAATACCAAAAAGAACTTATTCCCTACATCGCCCAGGCCCTGCGCTCTAACTGGAATAACCCCGCGTTCAGCGACTACCATGGTGAAACTTTCACCTTCAGCCAGGTGGCCGGGCAGATTGCTCGATTCCATATAATTTTCAGCGAAATGGGCCTTAAACGGGGCGACCGCATTGCCTTTTGCGCCCGCAACGGTTCGCGCTGGGCAATCGCAGCCCTGGCGTCGCTGACCTACGGCGCAGTGTGTGTGCCGATTCTGCGCGACTTCCGCCCCGAAAGCGTGCAAGACCTTGTAAACCACTCCGAAGCCCGGCTGCTGATTGCCGACAATGGCATCTGGCCAAGCCTCGATTCCGATGCGATGCACGGACTCGACGGCACGATCCTCGAACATGACTATTCGCTGGTTTTTTCGCGCAACGAAAAGCTCACCGCCGCCGTTGCCAAAGTCGACGAACTATTCAATGCCAAGTATCCCGACGGAATGACTGCCGCCGACGTAACTTATCCCGCCGAAACGGCCGATGCCCCGGCGCTGATTAACTATACCTCCGGCTCTACCGGGCATCCCAAGGGTGTGGTGTTGAGCTACGGCGCGTTGTGGTCAAACATCCAGTTCTGCATCGACGGCCTGACGTTTCTGCTGCCGGGCGACTCAATGGTGTGCATGCTGCCGCTGGCCCACATGTTTGGCTTCACCGTTGAGATGCTCCATCCCTTCGTTAAGGGTTGCCACGAAACGTTCCTCACGCGCACACCCGCGCCCAAAATCTTGCTCGGCGTGTTTGCCGAAGTGCGCCCCAAACTGATAGTTACCGTGCCGCTGATTCTCGAAAAGATTGTCCGGACACGCGTCTTCCCCGAGCTGCGCAAGCCCCTTATGCGCGTGCTGCTCAATTTACCTATTGTAAATAAGTATATCTATAAGAAAATCCGAGCCAAAATCGTTGACGTGTTCGGCGGCAACGTGCTTGAAGTCATTATCGGTGGCGCGGCCCTGAGCAAGGAGGTTGAAAGCTTCCTGCGCCGTATCGACTTCCCCGTTACGGTTGGCTACGGCATGACCGAATGCGGCCCTCTGCTGGCCTACGCTCCCTGGAACGAGCGCAAACCGGGCACGTGCGGGCGCCTGGTCGACCGTATGGAAATGAAAGTCGAATCGCCCGATCCGGCAACCATACCCGGCGTGCTTAAAGTGCGCGGGCAGAACGTTATGAAAGGATATTTCCATAACGACAAGGCCTCGCGCGAGGTTTTCGACAGCGAAGGCTGGATGAACACCGGCGACATTGTGCTCGTCGACTCCGACGGCTTCATAACCATCAAGGGCCGCGACAAAAGCATGATTCTCGGACCCTCAGGCCAGAACATCTATCCCGAAGAAATCGAAAACAAACTCAACCACCAGCCCCTGGTTGGCGAGTCGCTGGTAATCGACAGCCAAGGCAAACTCATTGCCCTGATCTACGCCGACCCCGAAGCTACCGAGGGCAAGAGCGCCAAAGAAATCGACGCCGCCATGCAGGCCAACATTGACCGCGTCAACGCCGAACTCCCCGCCTACAGCAAGCTCGCCGGCTTCCGCCTGCAGCCCACCGAGTTCGAAAAGACCCCCAAGCGCTCCATCAAGCGCTACCTCTACAAATAAAATATAGCAACAAAACCTTAAGAGGCCGCCAGGTAATCCTTGGCGGCCTCTTAAAGCATTATCAGAGTTTGAGTTTGAAGATTTTGTTGTTGACAACGAGAATATAAATTCCCGATTGGGCGACTTGGATGTTAGGGCCGTTGCCGGAGTATATCATTTTGCCCTTGACGTCGAATAAACGAATTATTGTATCTTCGCTTCCGCCGTTAACAGTTGCAATGAACGGCTCCGTTGATACCTTGATGCCGCCGGCACTTAAAGCTTCAAGCCCGGACTTGTCATTACCTTTAACTTTTATTGGAATGTCGCAAATTGCGTCCTGATGGTTTGGTGACCCCGTGGCTCTTAACTTCAAAAAGCCTTCTCCTTCATTGACGGCAATAATACGGTATTTAGTAACCTCTACGCCATTTTCAAAAGTTGTAATCTCTGAAAAATCCACTGGCGCATCCGAATCATATTCTTGAATAAGTTTGCTGTGTGGGGCATCTGACTCCCATTCAATAAACATTTCATCCTCAAGTTTGAGCTCCGACAGTTCACTGAAATTTAAAATGTTTAATGAAGACGGAGCTTTTGCTATCGAATAGATTAACGGAATATCAAATTGCGCATTAAGGGCTCCGGAGAAAGTTGCTTTAACGGTAACGGTATGTTCTCCTGCTGAATAAGGAAGATTCGAGGTGTTAATGGAAACCGGCCAAGGAGTATTGTTTGTCCACTCGAATTCAGGGCTGACACCCGAATATATCAAGTTTTTATCTTGAAAAGAAATCATTTCTTGACCGTGTTCATACGTCTTGCGACTCGGAACCCACAATTTTGAGGCTGCGTTATCATCAACGCATGCAGAAAAGTCTATGGAATTGCCGGCCCAATCCTGATACGTCGGCTCTTTTAACGGTGTAAAGATAAGAGCCTCTATACTTTCCAGATGTTCGAAGGCGCGGTCCTCAATAATTTCAACATTTGAGGGAATTATAAGGGTTTTGAGCGATTTGCACCAAAGAAAAGCAGAACCTCCAATATGCTTTAAGTTCGAGGGTAAGTTCAGATTTACGAGCTTCGGGCAATCCTGGAAGCACCCTAAACCTAATTTCTCAACTGATATGAAGTCTACAGATGTTAAATTCGCACATGATACGAAAGCATCGCTTTTAATTTCTTTCAATTGGTAGCTGAAATCTAAAGAGGTGAGAGAATTACACATCGTAAAACAGTTAGAACCAATAGTTTCCAAAGCGTAATTGAACGTTACCTCTTTTAGATTAGTACAACCATAAAAGCAGCTGCTGCCCAATTCTTTAACACCGGAAGGAAGTTGAACAGAAGTAATATCCGCACGACGATAGAAGTTATAACCACCAATTACCTCGACACTTGGAGGGATTGTATTTGGGTCCATCATCGTGCCCTGAAACACGTTGTCGCCAATAATTTTGATTTTGTAATCCGCTGGGTGATAACTCGTAAAATCAATCAGAAAGTATCGCGACGGAGCAAACTCTTTGCGAAGTTCCGTGATTGTATACGTTTTCCCATTGTGGGTGATAGTCGGGGTAAAGTGAAATGGTTGATTATATTGTGAGCCTAAACAAGCAACAGTGAGTTCAGTTTCAGAAAGTATCTCATAAACAACGGCGCCATTGCTGAATGTATTGCCGACAGCAGCGTTGGCTCGATACGGTAAAACACCAACTAATAGTGTTACGATTATTAAAATTCGGTTCATGTATGTTGAGGATAAATTTGGTTTATTGACGCCGGTTAAATTACGTTATAAGTTCTAACGCAAAGTTACCCCATTTCTCCGAAACCACCAAACTTTTCACCCTGTGTGATGTCTTTATAACGGTTGTGATTATAGGTGGTTGTGGTGGATGCGGGCGGGGGCCCATTTGTCCATTGGTTTGCGGGGCGTTTTAGGGTAGCCGACAGGTATGAGGTTGAAGGGGACGAGTTTGCCGTCGAGTCCCAAAATTTCGGAGGCGGCGGCTATGCGGTCTTCGTGGGGATAAATGCAGGTCCAAACGCCCCCTAAACCGAGGGCGTTGGCGGCGAGCAGAATGTTTTCCGATGCCGCCGAAAGGTCTTGAATCCATAGGGTTGAATCCTCGTCGTCGAGAAAGCGCTCGGGGTTGCCGCAAACAACTATCGCCATTGGGGCTTTGGCGGCGGATTTGGCGTAGGGGAGGGCATCTGCCAGCCGGCGAAGCACGTCGGGGTCGTCGATGAGTATAAATTCCCAGGGTTGGCGGTTAACGCCCGACGGAGCGGCCATTGCGGCCCGCAGCAGCGCTTGCTTGAGGTCGTCGGGAACGGGTTGATCTAAAAAGGTGCGCACGCTTGTGCGCGTAAGTATGTTTTCGTAAGCTGAATTTGTTTCCATATCTTAAAAACACCCTCAAAACTCAAAAGGTTCTTGGACGGGTTGGAGGCCTTGGGGGGAGATGAGCAGAACGGTGTCGGAGTGGCGGAAGGCGGGGGTGAGTTCGTGGGTGGAGTAGAAGATGGTTTTGCCCTGCTCGTGGGCCAGGTGGCCGAGCAGCGCCGAAATTTCTGCGCGACCAACAACGTCGAGAAAGCTCGTCGGTTCATCGAGCAGAATCACCGGGGTTTGCTGGGCCAGTGCGCGTGCCAGCATAATGCGGCGGCGTTCGCCGTCGGATATGCGGTTGACCTTCCGGTTTGCGAAATCGAGCATCCCAACAGTCCGGAGCGATTGGTCAACAATCTCATAATCAGTTGCTGACATGCGTCCAAGCAGGCCGGTGTATGGTGCGCGACCGTAGGCTACCAGCTGGCGGCAAGTGAGATTTTCAACGCGCGGCGAGTCGGTGGTGATTACGGCAATCAGTTTCGACAATTCCCGGGCGGAGGCCGACGCCACGTCAATATCGTTGATGATAATCCGGCCGCCGAGCGGTTTCTGCATGCCGGCCATGGCGCGAATCAGGGTCGATTTGCCGCTGCCGTTACGGCCGATAAGTGCCGTAAGCGTGCCGTCGGCAATGGTCAGCGACTGATTCTGAATCAGGGGCTTGGCGGGGTCGTTGGCTATGGTTAGGTTGCAGAACTGAATCATTTTTTGCGGATAACAACGTAGGCCACAACCGGTATTCCCGCAAGGGAGGTTACGGCGTTTATGGGTATTAGGAAACGTCGGGAAATCAGGTCGCAGGCAATCAGAACTATGGCGCCGACCAGCGCCGAAGCGGGGAGCAGGGTGCGGTGGTCGCTCTCGCCTGTGAGCGCGCGGGCAATGTGGGGCATGGCCATGCCTATGAAACCTATGGGCCCGCAACAGGCCGTGACGCTGCCGGCAAGCAGTGTGGTCGACGCCAGTATGGTAAACCGGGAGCGCCGCAAATCAACCCCCAACGAGCGGGCAAAATCATCGCCCAACTCAAGCAGGTTGAGCGGCTTAACCGTTACGGCTGAAAGCAGAACGCCAATGGCAACACATCCCCCGAGAATTGCGAGCTGCGTAGCGGTTACTTCGCTCAGCGAGCCCATGGTCCAGACCACGTATGATTTCAGTGCCTGTTCATTGCTGACAAACTGAAGTATCTGCACTATCGAGCCGATTGCAGATGAAAAGAGAATGCCGAGAATCAGCAGTGTCATAACGTTGTTGACCCGCTCGTTGATAAGCAACAGCAGCCCCATGACTATAGCTGCCCCGGCCATGGCTGCCGAGGCGATGCCCATGGCCGAGCCAACGCCGGCAAGCAGCAGCAGGGCCACGCCCAACGATGCACCGGAGCTCAAGCCGAGCACGTAGGGGCCCGCCAACGGGTTGCGAAACAGAGTTTGCATCTGCAGGCCGCTGATACTCAATGCAATGCCGCCCAACAGGGCGGTTGCGGCCTTTATCAGCCTCAGGTCAATAACTATGGTTCTTGTTTGCGCATCAACGTCGCCGCCAAAAATTGCCGCAATAACCTGATTCAACGGAATATCGACGCTGCCGATGCAAACGTCGGCAATGAACAACAGAACCGTTAAGAGTATCAATGCGTTGAATAGCACCGACTTTTTCATTTCAGGCGAAAGAAATAGCGCAGCGAGTCTGGCGCCTGGTGGCTAAATATTTGTTTGAGTTCGCCGATTACCAGGTCGGGCCGCGAAGCTCCGGTTTCGTAGAAATCGCCGGTTTGATTCCACACCTCACCGCTAAAGCGGGCTTTGGGCACCAACTGTTGAGTTTGGGCTAGAGTTTCCACCTGGCCCGGAAACAGCCAGAAGTCGGCGCCTTCGAGTGCCGGTAATGCCACTTCGAGGTCAATGGGGCGGCTTTCGTAGCCTTCGGGCTGACCCACGTTAAGGCGAGCGCCGGCATCGTGCAGAAGTTGCGACATATAGTTCTCGCTCCCCGGAACAAACCAGTTGCCCGAGTAGGGGCCGTTGACCATAACGGTGGAATTGTTTGAGTCGGCCGGCTTATATGCGTCTGCAATTTGACTGAAGGTTTCGGTGGCGTCAATGCCGGTGAGAGCGCCGAGCGCAATAAGCCATTCAGCTCGTCCTAACGGGCTCTGTTCTTCAAAATCAGCTATATAGATATATGGAATCGACAATTCATCGAGTTTTGCGGCCAGGGGGCTCTTGCCTCCTATGCCATAAATCAGCGCCAACTCGGGTTTTGCTGCCAAAATCGACTCATAGTCCATTGCACCTTCATATCCCACTTCGGCGGCGCGATTGGCAACGTTGCGGTTAGTTAAGTATTGCTTGCAGCTTACGGCAACAATTGCCGAGTCGGCACTTAAGGTTGACAGTGCGCCAACGTAGGTCGACGACATGCACATGAGTCGTGAAAATCCTCCGCGCGGAATTGCTATCCGCATCGTGTCGGGGCGGTAGACTTCCAGCGCTAAAAGCGTTGAATCGCGGTCGTTGGCCAGCAAGCGGAAGCCGGTGGCGTATGCAGGTTCGTATGCGGTGCGGTTAAAGTCGTCGGGCTTGTCGATTGCGACGAACCGTGTGCAACCACACATAATCAGCGCCGTCAGTATCAGGTGTTTAATCTTCATTGCAGTAGCGATATTGCGAAATCGAGCATAGTGTCGCGGCCAAGCAACTCCTGCTCCGGGTCCATAGAAACTTCGCAGCCTTCCGATGGGTCAATGCCTGCTTCAGTCAGCTTCATCTGCGCATCGTAGACCCGAACAGCGCTCATTCGTATGCTCCAGCCGTTGGGGAGCTCGCGGCTTATGGGCATTCCCGCACCCCCGCCGGTAGTCGCACCGGCAATCGTAACGTTAGGCAGCGCTTTCATGCACATAACCATATAGTTAGCTGCCGAGAATGTGGAGCGGTTAGTCAACACCACTACCGGTTTAATCCAGACGGTCGACAGCGATTCCAGCGGCTTGAACTCAATCGGGTAGGGGGAGTCGAACGCTTCGTGGCCTGGTCCGGTCTTGTGAACCATATAGCCTACGGTCAGTGGCTGCTGAATGAAGTGGCGCACCCAGTTTTCGGCCAGGTTCATCGAGCCGCCGCCATTGTCGCGCAGGTCCAGAATCAATCCGTTTGCGTCGGTTAGCGACGACAGAAGCCAGTCAATGTTACCGTTGGCAAGTCCGGAGCTGAAGGAGGGTATTCCAACGTAGGCAACGTTTTGAGGTAGCATGCCGTAGGTCACGTTGCCGAGCTGATGGTAGTCGAACTGCAGATAGTTCTGTTCGATTATGCGGGCATTGAAGTTCTGCGGATAATCGCTCCACCAGTTGCGGTAATAGCTTGTTTCAAAGGGGGCGGAGAGGTTCGTGTGGCCGTCGCGCAGCTCGTTGACCATCGCGGCGCATATTTCAAACAGCTGCCGTTTTGTAAGGTCTTCGGTTACGAGCGGCGAATATTTATTGCCAACTTCTTGCCAATCAATATTTTTCTCGACAAAAAAACAATAGTTTTCGTCGATTTCGGTCCAGAGAGCGTTGAAAGTTCCGCGGTTGTCGTTCGGAAACTCCTCGATGGGGTGACACCCTACAATCAGCAGACTAATAAAGAGCAGGCAGAAGTTTCTCATTATGATTGCGGGGATTAACGGTTACGAAGTCGCAAACAACGCCAATGACTGCGCAATGGCTTATCATTCGCGTGGTTATATTGTTGGCCCTGGCCGAAAGAGCATCGAAGCGGTAGCCGAGGCGAAGGGTAGTGCGACCGAAGTTCATGTCCAGGCTCAACAGCGATTTAATGGCGCGTCGACTTGCCGGCCACGCAAAGTGAACAAGGTCGCTGCGGTTGCCCAGCTGAATTTCATAGTAAAGTTCGCCGTAGTCCTGACAGAAGAAAGTGCCCAGCAGCGGCGACGATACCTGCCATCGAAACGCAAACGGCAGTTTGCGCACCTTACCGCTCCATTGCACAAAAGCTTCCGGGCCGATGCAGATTGCCCCAAGTGCCTGAGCCGGGTTATTGGAGTTGCGCGACAGATAGAGAATGCCAAATTCCGCACCCGCATATCCGCCAATACCGACCTGAAACGATGCCGGCAACCGCCAGCGGTGCATCATGCGCCAGGAGCCTTCTACTGTGGCGCCAAGCATTGTTGAATTGCCCACTCGGTTTTTGGCGCGGTCGAAACCAAGGCCGACATCCCACCCCTGCACGCAGCGGTCAAGCCGGCCCTTCATGGCTTGAAGGCGCGAGTAGGTTAACCCGTAGCGTTGACCGGCGTATTTCTCGGAGCTGAGGTAGGTGTTGGCTAAATGCGATGAACCGACCTCGGCCATCCACGCCGAACTAACGGGGCGCACCGGGTCTTGCGCGGCCATCGGGGCGTATGCAACAAGCGCTGTAATGAATATTTTAATGAATCGGCGAAACATTTCTGCAAAGTTAAGGATAATTCCCGAATTTTTTACTAATTTTGCCAAGTATATGAAACGATTGACTCTTTTGGCGGCGTTAGGTGTGATTTCGTTCGCATGCCGCGCCGTTGCTCCGGTTACCGAGATAAATTCCCCGAAGGCCGCTTTGTCGGGCCGCAATATTGCGCTCTGGCAAAGCCACGGCCGCTATTACGACGCATCTGAAGACAGGTGGAAATGGCAGCGTTGCCGCCTGTTTGGCACAGTTGAAGATATTTATACCCGCTCATACGTGGTGCCGCTGCTGGTGCCGATGCTCGAAAATGCCGGAGCCACCGTCTGGCTTCCCCGCGAGCGCGATACCTCAGCCTTTGAGGTGGTAATTGATGGCGATGGCGGCCATGCCTTCGACGGCTACGCCGAGCATAACGGCAAACAGAAATGGCAACCTTCGGTCACGGCTGGTTTCGGATTGCCGGATGCCGTGTTGACCGACGGCGAGAATCCGTTTACTTCCGGCTCGGCACGCGTGGTCAAGGCCGTAAAAACCGGCGGAAAATTGTCGACCGCCCGCTGGAGTGCGCCGATTGATGCCGAGGGCGAATATGCCGTCTACATTAGTTACCCTCCGATGCCAAAGGCGGTTAAGGATGCCCGCTACACCGTGCATACCGCAACCGGCGACCGCGAATTTCTGGTCGACCAGACCATGGGCGCCGGCACATGGATTTATTTAGGCACCTTTCCTTTCAATGCCTCGAAAGGTGTGCACGAATTGGTTACGCTTACCAACGAGTCGGCATTTGACGGCACTGTAGGCGCCGATGCCGTCAGAATTGGCGGCGGCATGGGCTCGGTAGAGAGAGGTCCTGAAGGTGCCGCGCAGGTTAGCGGCATGCCGCGCTGGGCAGAAGCTGCGCGCTACTGGCTGCAATATGCCGGAATGCCCGAAAGTGTTTATGCCTCGGAAGAAAACGACTATCGCGATGATATTTTTTGCCGACCGCAATGGGTCAACTATCTTAAACAGGAACTTAAAGTGCCTGTTGACCTGACTTTGGCCTTCCATTCCGATGCCGGCACTCTCGGCGGCGATTCTATAGTCGGCACACTCGGAATATATTTTACAGACAAAAAGCGCGGCAAGTTTGCCGACGGCACCTCGCGGAAGTCGAGCGAACGCTTTGCCCAAGCTATTGTGGGCAGCGTGGTTAACGACATTCGCGCCCTCTACGACTCAACCTGGACTCAACGCAAGCTCAAGGATGCGAAATATATCGAGGCGCGCATTCCCGAAACTCCGACTATGTTGCTTGAGTTATTGTCGCATCAGAATCTGGCTGATATGCGCTATGGCCTCGACCCGCAGTTTAAGTTCGATGTTGCCCGCGCCGTTTATAAAGGCATGCTCCGCTTCCTTTCGGACAGCGGCAAGGCTGAATATGTTGTTCAGCCGCTTGCTCCGGATAGGCTTTCGCTGCTCTCAATCGGGTCCGATAGTTTTTATCTGTCTTGGAAACCGAGTGTCGATCCCCTTGAACCGACCGCCGCTCCGACGTCGTATATTGTAGAAGTGCGCGAAGGTGCCGACCCGAATAAGCCTTTTAAGGTGCTTGCTGAAACCTCTGATTTGGGCATGTACGTAACCGTTCCCGCAGGCGAGATCTGCAGCTATCGCGTCACGGCCCGCAATAAAGGTGGCCGCAGCTTTCCGTCGGAGGTATTGGCTGCCGGCCGAGCCCGCCATTCCAAGGGCGAAGTTCGCGTTGTCAACGGCTTTACGCGCACTTCGGCTCCCGACCTGTTTATAGCCGGCGATATGGCCGGCTTCGGCATCCCGGCTCCCGGGGTGCCTAATGGCGCGGACCTTTCAATGACCGGCGTGCAATATAATTTTGACCGTCTCGCTCCGTGGGTTCACGATGATCAGCCGGGCTTCGGTGCATCGCGCGCCAATCTGGAAACGGTTCCTGTCTACGGCAATTCGTTTGACAACGTCATTACCCACGGCAAAGCGATTCTCGACGCCGGCTATAGTTTCGACAGCCAGTCGATTGCTGCTTTTGTTGAATACACCGATACTCCCCGCAATGTTGACCTGATTTTCGGATTGCAGAAAGAAACCAAAATCGGCGCCGGAGAGCGACCGGCGGCTCACAGCGTCTTCCCTCCCGAATTGCAGGGCCGCCTGGAGCAACTGGCTGCCTATGGCTCCCGTCTGCTGGTTAGCGGCTCTTATGTGGCCTCGGATTGTAAGTCGCCTGAATTTTTGCGCGAAACCTTGGGCGTTGGCCTCCGGTCGTCAAATGCCGCAACCGTTGGAAAAGTCAGTGAGGTAAGGTCGCAATACTCTTCGGAATTCCCGGACGGCAAGTTTACCTATTCCGACCGGTTAGGCGACAAACCTTACGCCGTAACGTCGCCCGACGCTATAATTCCGATTGCTCCCGGGGCGGTGACAATCATGCGATATGATGAAAATCAGTCTCCCGCTGCCGTGGCCTATATCTCTGCGACTCACAGGGCGGTTACGCTCGGCTTCCCCATCGAGGCCATAACAACGGCAGAACAAAGAAACAAACTTATGAACCAGATATTAACCTTTTTCAAATGAAAAACTTTTCAACATCAGATATAAAGGCCCTTGAAATTTCGGGCGAATACACCCTGCTTCAGCTCACCGACGACATTATCGCAAGCGTTGATCGCCGACGCCTCGAACAGGTTGCGCGCGACACTGATTCGCTCGCCGTTTATGGCAATTACGAAAAAGATGGCCGGCAGATGCCGCTGATTGAGATGCAACCCGGCTCGGTGCGCGATGATTTTGACTTCGGCCCGGTCATGCTGGTTCGTTCCGATTTTCTGCGTAAGTATCTGTCGGAGGCCGAGGAACTCGACTATGCCGCGTTCTACGACTTGTGGTTGTCAATGTATGGTCGCATCTATTTCGTGCCCGAAACCGTCAGCCGGGTAACTTCGGTTCCTGTCGAGGCCTCAACGGGAGAGGCGCAGTTCAATTATGTTGACCCGCGCAACCGCCTGGCGCAGATTGAGAAGGAAAACGTGTTCACCCGCTTTTTGATGAACTGCGGAGCCTTCATAGAGCCGGGAGCTCCGGTTGACCATAGCGGCGATTTTCCGGTTGAAGCATCGGTCGTTATTCCGGTCAGAAACCGTGTTAAAACCATTGCCGATGCCGTTCATTCAGCTCTGAGTCAGTTAACCGATTTTCCGTTCAATATTCTGGTGGTGGATAACCACAGCACCGACGGCACCACGCAGTTGCTCGAAAAACTTGCAGCCGAGAATCCGCGGGTTGTGCACATTGTTCCTGAGCCGGGCCATGGCATCGGCGGTTGCTGGAACGTGGCCCTCGACGACCGTCGCTGCGGACGTTTTGCCGTGCAGCTCGACTCCGACGATATTTATTCATCGCCGGCTACTCTTCAACAGATTGTTGATGCTTTCCGCCAAACAGGCGCCGCGTGCGTTATCGGTTCATATACTCTTACCGACTTCGACCTGAACGTTATTCCCCCCGGTTTGATAGACCATGCGGAGTGGACCGACAGCAACGGTGCCAACAACGCCCTGCGCATCAATGGCCTCGGGGCCCCGCGCGCGTTCTTCACCCCGATTGCCCGCGAGCTGCGCTTCCCCGACGTAAGCTATGGCGAGGATTACGCAATGGTGTTGCGGATTACCCGCAGCTACAGGCTTGCGCGCATTTTCGACTCTTTGTATTTTTGCCGTCGCTGGGGAGGAAACTCCGACTCCAACCTCACCCCCGATAAAATCAACGCCAACAACCGCTACAAAGACGCAATCCGCTCCATCGAACTCCATGCCCGCCGCTCCAAATCCTAATTTTGGCAACCAAAAATGGTTGCTTTTTCAGAATGCAACCAAAATCGGTTGCCTTTTGATTTGGCAACCAAAAATGGTTGCTTTTTCAGAATGCAACCAAAATCGGTTGCATAAATGAAAATAAATTTGTAACTTTGCGCCATAAATTCAATCAATTATGAGAAAATTTGGTGCAATAATAACCGGCGACATAATCGACTCTACGGCTCTGACGCCGCAGGAGCGTGAGATTATGCTGCAGGCGTTGACGGCAATTCCGGAAACGCTAACGCCTATCGCTCCGCGGTTAGTTGTGGAGATTTTCAGAGGCGATAGCTTTCAAGTTTATGTTCCTGAACCCCAAATGGCGGTTGAGGTGGCAATAGGAATACGCGCGTGGCTGCGCAGCCAAAAAATGTTCAGCCCGAATACTATTCTGGACGCCCGTCTGGCAATCGGTATCGGCTCCATAGATTTTGAGTCAGATAGCTTGGCAACAAGCGACGGCGAAGCCTTCCGCCGGTCCGGCCGGCTTCTTGACGAAATGACCCGTGCGCGCTTAGAAATAAGCACTCCCTGGGAATCGGTCAATGATGAATTAAAAGTTTCAACGGCCTTTGCCGACGATATTATCAGCTCATGGACCGAAAGCCAGAGCAATATAATGTTGCAAAGCTTGTTGACTCGTGGCAGCCATTTAGAGATTGCCGGTAAGCTGAATATTTCGCGGCAGATGGTCACAAAGTCTCTGAAGATTTCCAAAGAAGAGCTGATAAGCAGCTATATCAGTCGTTTTGAGCTCCTGGTTTCAACCCATTTAAAGAAGAAAAAATGATTGCAATACTTTTTGGATTCATTGCCGCTCATCTGATAGGGGATTTTATTCTTCAGACCGATAAGGCTGCTCAATTGAAGTTCTCGGCCAAAATGTCGAAGAAACTTGAAATTCTTGCTCTCCATAGCGCGTTGCAGGCCTTTCTGACTTATTTGTTTATAGCGCAGTGGAAGGCTTGGCCCATACCTATTATTATTCTTTTGAGCCATTTTGCTATTGATTTTATAAAGGTCCAAACCGGTAAAAATAAGCTACCCTCGTTTCTTTTCGACCAGTTGGCCCATTATATAGTTATTCTGCTGGTTTGGTGGGCATTTTTCGTGCGAGGTATTTATCCGGTGTCTCCTTATCCGTTATCAGAGTCGTTTATAATAAAGTTATGTGCTTTTATAGCCGTTTTGGTACCGGTGTCGGTATTTATTAAGTTGTTGCTGGAACATGAAAAATGGATTCCAAATGAGCCGTCGCTTCAGGGTATGCCAAATGCCGGACGGTGGATTGGTTATTTGGAGCGTGTTTTGATTTTAGTATTCATTTTCAGCAATAACATCAACGGTATCGGCTTCCTTTTGGCGGCTAAGTCTATTTTTCGCTTTGGCGAACTTCGTCGGAGCAAGGACGTAAAGGTCACAGAGTACGTTTTGATAGGTACTTTGTTGAGCTTCACTGCGGCAATTCTGATTGGTTTTGGCGCTGAATGGGTGTCGGGCTTAAATAATGAATGGAGATGATTGAGATTGATGAGTTTTTTCAGCGGCAGCTGAGCCGGTGGCCCGCTGTTCGCGAACGATATGAGGCTTTGGCAAATGTCGAGGTCAAGCGGGTAGGGGAGTACAAAGTGCAGTTTAATCCCGCGCGTGCAGTCAGCACTGCCGCCAAGGTTGACCCGGCCTCGATTGCCGCACGCCCATGCTTCCTGTGCAAAAAGAACCGCCCCGCCGAGCAATTGGCTCTGGAGTGGGAAGACCTTGAAATTCTGGTTAATCCGTTTCCCATCTTTCCGGGTCACCTGACCATCGCCGCCAAAGAGCACACTCCCCAGAATCTGCTCGGGCGCGCCGACCAAATGCGGCGCCTGAGCCGTGAGCTCCCCGGCTACACAATTTTCTTCAACGGCGCTAAATCCGGAGCCTCGGCGCCCGACCATTTTCATTTTCAGGCTGTGCCGAGCGAATACATGTTGCCAACCGGGATGGCTTACACCTATCACCTTGAGCCTGCCGAATTCTCTGCCGAAGAAATCGACCCGATGGTGAATATGGTGTGCACCGACGGCGTAATCACAGTTATTCCGCGCAGTCGCCACCGCCCGCAATGCTATGGCGAACTTTTGGTCAGTCCGGCGAGCATCGACCTTTGCGGAACGCTGATAACGGTGCGTCGCAGCGACTTCGATGCCATAGATGAAAAGCGGCTCGAAGCGATAATCCGCGAAGTCACTCTTCAGGAACCGCCGGTCTATGTCGGCCTTATTACCTCTAACCCGGTCGTGACGGCTAACTCCAACGGCACGACCACAGTTGAAGGCGTGGTTATTGGGAAAGATTTCCATTGGGAGCAGCGTCAGACTCAGCGTTTTGCCGGTGAGATTCTGGAACATAACGGCCGGCTCATCAACCGGGTAGGCCTTGAAGAATATTTGCGTTCGGTAATCTCTTCGGAAATGTCGGCAACCTCGTCGGTTGAGTTGCTTAAAGCTCACGCCATTATTTCGCGCAGCTGGGTCATGGCTCAACTGCGCTCAACGCGCTCACTGGCTGCAAATGGCGAGCCGGTTGATGATGCGCCGATGGAAGAGGGCGAAATCCGGCAGTGGTTCGACAAGGATGACCACTCGGGTTTCGACGTGTGTTCCGACGACCATTGCCAGCGCTATCAGGGTGTTACGCGCATAACGTCGCCTGCGGTCGACGCGGCTGTAGAGGCCACGCGCGGAATCGTGTTGCGCTCTGCCGGCCGGATATGCGACGCCCGCTTCTCAAAATGCTGCGGCGGCGCGTTTGAACTGTTTGAAAACTGCTGGCAATCGCGCCATCATTCCTATCTTTCGGCCGGCCGCGATTGGCCGGATGCACCCTTACCCGACCTCAGGGTGGAGGAAAATGCGAGCCGCTGGATTCTTTCGCGTCCGGATTCTTTTTGTGCCGATACCCCCGACGATGTGCTCTCGCAAGTGTTGAACGATTTTGACCGCAACACTACTCCCGATTTCTATCGATGGACCCAACGCTATTCGCAGCAACAGCTCAGCGAGCTGGTCAATCGCCGTTCCGGTCTCGACTTCGGAACCATAAACGCCCTGGAGCCGCTGACGCGCGGCACCTCGGGGCGCATTACCCGCCTGCGCATCGTTGGCTCGAAGCTGACAAAGGTTATTGGCAAGGAGCTGATTATCCGCCGCTGGCTCTCGGAGAGCCATCTCTATAGTTCGGCTTTCGTTGTTGAGCGCGAGGGCAGTGACTTCATACTCCGCGGTGCCGGTTGGGGCCATGGGGTAGGGTTGTGTCAGATCGGGGCAGCCATGATGGCCCATAAGGGATATGATTTTAAGAATATTTTGCAACATTATTTCCCTGATAGCGAACTTTGGCACGCCTTTTGATATTATAGGGTTAAGATGAATAACTACGAATACAAGGAGGCTGTTGAAAAAGCCTTGACTTCCGAAAATTTCCACGAAGCGTTTCGCCTTTTGCGAGTAATGTTGTCGGCCGATAGCTGGCGCCTGCGTGCCGACCTCGAAGCTGCCGAGGAAGATTATAGCCGAATAATTGATTATGCGCTCAGCGGAGCTCCCGACCCGGGACGCGCCGAGCAGATTTCCGTTTTGTCGACGAGGCTCTACAGCATTCTCGACATGTTGCTGCGCGAGAGCCTCGTGCCAGACCATAGCTCGCTATATTTCAACGTCGTGCGCACGCTGCGCCTGCGTCGTGGCGAGCAGCTCGCGTCGCTGCTACGGGAATATAAGGATGCCTCGGCTAAGGTCGGCTCGTTTTTCTCAAAGCAGCCTGCCGATGCAGATGTGCGGGCGGTTGAAGACCTCGAAGAGCGGATTTTTGACCGCATCTGGACCACAACGCCTCTGACCTTCGACGAAATTTCGGCAATTAAGGAGTTTATGGCTTCTGACGTGGTGCCCGATTCGCTGAAATCGCTGATAGTCGGGGCATTGACCATGTCGTTGCTACACTTTTTCAGTGAACCGACCCTGCGCCTGCTTCTTGAGTTTGCCACTCCGGGAGGTAACACCGACGTTCAGGCCCGCGCCACTGTCGGCGCCGTACTCGTTATGGCCCGGTGGCCCAAGCGCTCAAACACTCCCGCAGTTAAATCGCGCCTTGCTTCGCTGCGCGAGCTTGGCCAGTGGCAGCAGAGCGTCGAGCACGTGATTATGCAGATAATCCGCGCTGCCGATGTAGAGGCCATTACCGCCACAATGCGCAACGAAATCATTCCCGAAATGATGAAGCTGCGTCCCGATATTGAGAAACACATCAAAGAATCGGGTTTCGATCCGGCTGATTTTGAGGCCAACCCCGAGTGGGAGGAAATGCTTGATAAATCGGGCCTCACCGAGCGCTTGCGCAAGCTCTCGGAAATGACCGAAGAGGGGGGCGACCTTTTCTATCCTGTATTCTCAATGCTGAAGAGTTTCCCGTTTTTCAACCATATCAGCCATTGGTTCCTGCCGTTCAATTCGTCGCGGCTCGATGTTAAGCGCGTAATTGGCAAGGACCCGGCCATGGAGCTGCTGCTCGAAGAATCTCCGATGCTCTGCTCATCAGACAAATATTCTTTCGCGCTCGCTGTCGACCACCTGCCCGAGGCTCAGAAGCAGATGCTCATGACCCAGATTAGTTCCGCTGCCGAGCAGGGCAACATTTTTGGCACCAGCACCCTGAGCAATGGCCAGGCCCTCACCGTGGCCATAACCGCGTATATCCATGACCTCTACCGCTTTTTCCGCCTGTTCCGCCGCAGCGGCGAGTTTGCCAATCCGTTTGAGCAGCTGATTAACCCGGTTGCGATTCCCGCTTTGAGCGCCGATTTCCGCGAGCCTGAAAAGGTCAGACTCCTTGGAGAGTTCTACTTTAAGCACAAACACTTTGTTGAGGCGCTCGACCTGTTCCGCACCCTCGACCCGGACGTTGAGCTGCACCAGAAAATGGGCCATGCCCTCCAGCGCTTGGGGCGTTTGCAAGATGCCTTGACCGAATATGAACGCGCCGAAATGCTTGCGCCCGATAGCGAGTGGACTCTCAAGCGCCTTGCCCAGGTCAGCAAGGCTTTGGGCAATAACCGCAAGGCGCTCGACTATTACAAACGGCTCGAAAAAATCATGCCCGAGTCGCAGCAGATAGCTCTGCAAACCGGCCATTGCTACCTCGAACTCAACGAACTGCGCGAAGCCTTGCACTATTACTACAAGGCCGAGATGCTCGACGAAAAGTCTACCAAACCGCTCCGGCCAATTGCCTGGAGCGCATTCCTCAACCGCGACTATGCAACCTCTGAGCGCTACTACGCACGCATCATGTCGGAGCTGACCCCCGAGCCTGCCGACTATCTGAACGTTGGCCACCTCGCCCTCGCCAAAGGCGAAATCCGCAAGGCGCTGGACTATTATTCGCAATATTCAGCCGACCCTGAAATGATCGCGCGCGCTTTGAACGATGACCGCCCGCTGCTCGAACGCGCCGGCATCGACACCTCTATTCTGCCGCTTCTTCTCGATACCTTACGTTACAAGAAAAACTAATCTGCTGCTATGAATCCGCTGCTTAAAGAATTTGAATATCCTCCTTTTTCTCAAATAAAACATTCCGACTACCTCCCCGCTATTGAAAGCGCTATTGCCGAAGGGCTGGCCGAAGTCGACGCCATAGCCTCCAATCCCGAGGCTCCTACTTTTGAAAACACCGTGCTTGCCCTCGAAAATTCGGGCAAGACCCTTAGCCGCGTGCTCGGAGTGTTCTATCCTATGCTGTCGGCCGATGCCGACGATGAGCTGATGGAGATTTCCATGAAAGCCTCGCCGCTGCTTAGCGACTATTCGTCGAAAATCAGCCTTAACGAGGCGCTTTTCCGGCGCATTAAGGCTGTGTATGAGCAGCGCAATGAGCTGAATCTCGATTCCGAGAGCATGAAATTGCTGACCGATAGCTACGAAGGCTTCGCCCGCTCCGGTGCAGACCTTACAGGTGCCGACCGCGAGCGTTACCGCGAAATCACGGTCCGCCTCGATGAGCTTACTACCAAGTTCGGCCACAACGTTAAGCGCGAACTGGCAACCTACGCCTTCCCCTTGACCGCCGACCGGGCCGAAGGTCTGCCTCAATGGCTGCTCGACCAGATGGCTCAAAATGCCCGCGAGCGCAAGAGCGATGCGCCATACGTTCTCACTCTGCAAGCTCCGGAATATATGGCGTTCATGAAACTGTCGCCATTTGCCGACCTGCGCAAAAAGGTTTACCTCGCCTATTCGGGCCGAAACCTCAAAGGCGAGTACTCCAACGTCGACATTGTTCGCGAAATCGCCAATCTGCGCCTTGAGCGTGCGCGGTTGCTCGGCTTTAAGTCCTTTGCCGATTTCAAGCTCGTGCGCACCATGGCCAAAAAGCCCGAGGCAGCCTTAAAGCTGCTCAACGACCTGGCTGCGGCCTATCGTCCCGCGCTCGATAAGGAGCTTGCCGACCTGCGCGAGTTTGCCGGCGAGGAAATCACGCCGTGGAACTATGCCTATCATTCCAACCGCCTGAGAAAGGAACGCTACGATTTCGACCCCGAAACCATGCGCCCCTATTTCGAACTCGGTGCCGTTACAAAGGGCGTTTTCTCGCTTGCCAACCGCCTCTACGGCATCAACTTTGCGCCGAAATCCGACGTTGACGTCTACAACGCCGACGTTAAGGTTTTTGACGTTACCGATGCCGACGGCTCGCACCTCGGCTTACTCTACACCGATTTCTTCCCACGCGCCGGCCGTAAGAGCCCCGGAGCGTGGATGACCGATTTCCGCGAAGCCGACGGCAGCATCCGCCCGCAGGTAAATATAGTCATGAACTTCACCAAGCCGTCGGCCGGGCGCCCGTCGCTGCTCTCGCCGGGCGAGGTTACTACGTTCCTCCACGAGTTCGGCCATGCGTTGCACTCGTTGCTGACCCGGGCTAAATATACGTCGCAGGCCGGCACTAACGTTGTTCGCGACTTTGTTGAACTCCCCTCGCAATTCAACGAAAACTTCTTCTATTCCCGCGAGTTTCTAAACGAGTTTGCCCGCCATGACGAAACCGGTGAACCGCTGCCGGCGGAGCTCTACGACCGCATGATGGCCGCCCGACGTTTCGGCGCTGCATACGCCTGCATGCGTCAGCTCAACTTCGGCCTTCTCGACTTCGGATTCCACACCATAGAGGCTCCGATTTCCAACATTGAAGCAATCGAGCGCTCCGCAATTGCTCCGGTCAGAATTTTCGACGACCAACCGGACACGCTCATAGCTACCTCTTTCGGCCACATCTTCTCCGGAGGCTATGCCGCCGGCTACTATTCATATAAGTGGGCCGAGGTGCTCGACGCTGACGCGTTCGACTATTTTGAACAGAACGGAACCTTCAATCGCTCGCTTGCCCGGGCATTCCGTAGCAATATTCTTGAGCGTGGAGGTTCCGTTCCCGCCGATGAACTATATCGGGCTTTTCGAGGTCGCGACGCGTCTATTGACTCTCTTTTACGTCGCGACGGAGTTATTTGATTAAAAGTTTGTTATCTTTTTGTGCAGCGGACGGGCAAGGCGTCAACCATACTTTTCGTGCCTGTATCGTAATAAGGCGCTGTAGGAGTGTCGGTATTTGCAGGCGGATTAGAAGACAGTGTACCGGGGCCTAATACCCAAAGGAATGGCTTTCCATCGCGATACAGCAGATCAATTCCGGACCATTTGTATGGGTCTGCCCTTAATCCTCCGGCAGGTATGTCCAAGCCGGCCCAGGAGGAAATCAGTGTCCATGATCCCGCAGGGGTTTCGGGCTGCTTTTCATCCGGCGGCAATACCCATCCTTGAGGACATGGATCCTGAGGAGTCCAATTAGTTGCAGACGTGGGAACCGTCCAAGTAGCTGTTCTACCAACGGCCTGACCTATATAATTCTTGTTTGCTAATGTCGTGGCAGTTGTACCGCCTGTATGATAAAACAGCTTATAAGGCCATTTTACGGCATTTGTTTGGGTTGCCTTAATGTCATTAGTAGTAGTTTTGGCGGCGTGTTGAAAAATAAGCATGCTGGCTGATTCTCCGGATGCGAGTGTATGGCGGAGTTGCGTAAGTTCTTTGCCGTTAATGTCATATACCTTAGCTTGCCAATGCGGGAACGGGTCTTTTCTATTCCACTGATAGTAAAAGCCGGCGTCACCGGGCTTCATAGCTCCGATGTTGCGGTCCATGGTAGACTGTCCGAGTTCGGCAGGATTATAATTTGTGATCCACAAATGCCAGCTCCAGAGGTATTCGCGGTCTTCCACAGGCTTGCCATCCTCGCTTTTCTTGCGGATTCCCACTATGACATTTCCTTCCGCTCCCGTGGTCTTGAAGAAGATCTCACTACGGGTTGGATTTCTGTCATTATAAGGATCTTTAAATGCTGCAGGGTCTAACTCATCTTTAGTACCCCCCTTTACTAAGAATGTTTGTTTGAAATTGTTGAAGTCTGCCATCTTCACCGGTAGCCACATGGCGCCTGCGCTTTCGTAATAGTCGCCGTTGTTTGTGAGCATACCTAAATAGTCGCAGAAATTTATCAGTCTCTTCGGGCTGTCTTGCCAGATTACCTCTGCCACCCATTCAGTGCTTGGTACAATGGCAAATGGCCAAACCGGTTCGTGCTCTGTGTCGGTAAGTTTTGTAAAATAAAGATCACGTTTTTGCCAACTTGCAGGATCCTGTGTAAGCTGTCCGCTAACATCATTGTTTACTTCTTTAAGCTCCTGCAAATAGATTTTAAAATATGCCTCCTCCCAATATTGATATTTTTTCTTATTTATATCGGGAGCACCCGGATAGAGATCCGTAGCAAAGTTATTGACAGGGCTTATCGGGAAGCGGTTAATGATGCGGGTGTCGTTGGGGTTGACAATATAAGCATTTCCCTCGCCATAACGTCTGTAAAGTTTTTTGACCGGACCATCATCGGTGGGGAAATTACTGAAGGTAAAATTAATGTCATAAAATTTACCGGGAATGATGTTGTAGTCGTTGACATCATTGGCGCCAACCATGAACTCTATGCGTCTGTATTTATTTTGCTGGGTCTCTTCTTTGTCGGAGCATACTATTTCGAGGAAGAGTGCATTCTTCGTTGCATTGGTGCTCTTCAAATAAGGATCTTTGTTTTGGTTGACACCTTGGGTGTTGCGAGGCAGATATACGTCGATCGTCGCGGGCTTGTCAGACATGTCCAGGGCGTAGCCAACTATTTCGTTCTGTTTCTGCTTGTCGGCCGAGATAGGGAAGAGATTGAGTTTGGCCGGATTGACTGATGAGGGAAACCTCAGTTCCTCATTATTGTAGTTGTCTGAATCGTAGAGAATATCGGCGTAGGGGAGATCGGGTACATTACCCCAGTTCAGCGCAAGGGTTTTGCGTTTTCTGTCCCAGCTGTTGCCGCCGCCGGCGTCACCCTCGCCGTCCGTTGTCTTCATAAGTTTGAAATAGAGGTGAAGTTTAGCCACATTGGGACGGATACGAACGCTCATCGACAATGTGTTATAGTCCACGTCAATTTTGCCGCTCATAGGCAGGTGTCTCTTATCGCCAATCATAACCCACACGTCGTCGGCGTTCTTCATGGGTTTATGTACATTCTTGACTTTCCTTACAGTTTCCGAGTTTTCGTCGGTGAAAAGTTTGGGGTCGCCGGTGTTGCCTACTATTACGGTAGTGAACACGCTGTTGGGTCGCGTGGGAATCAGGATGGGTATAACCGGTTTTTCGCCTACGCCGGAGTATTCCTGATAGTAGGGCATGCCAACTCGGTTGCCCGCGGAGTTATATTGCAGGACCCAAAAGTCGTGCAGGCGCGATTCGTCTTCTGTTATTGTGGGGTCAGGGGCTTCCACAATAGGGTAAAAATCGTCATCGTCTGCCCGTGAGCCATAAGAATTGTTGCGGGAAGTGGCGTTTAGAGTGACCATTCTTTCCACTTCTATAGAAATGGGCATCATAACTTCGCGTCCCGGATCATCACATTCAGTGTCACTGGCAACAGGCATTTCCAATTGATCGGCGCAGCCTGTAAGTGCCAACAGCAGGAATAAAATCCCTGCCCACTTATATCGAAAATATGTTGTTGATATTTTGTGCATCGTTATATTGCTTTATATATTTGGATGGTGGAAAAGGGGATAATCACTTCCACCAGACGGTGCCGTCAGGAGCGGTGTTATTTGAATTCGCGCCCCAGCCACCTTCGCCGATTTTGCCACCGCTATCCCATACGCCGGTAGTTGTGGTAACCTCTACGCCACCCCAATCTATCATGGGGCCTGCCGGGTTGGGGTCGTAGGGGTCATGAACGCCTACGCCGTTTGAATAATCGAGAACGTAGGAGTAGGTATAGCCGGGTTTCCACTCTACCTTTGCCGGAGCTGCGGCCCAGCCGTAATAGCGGAGTTCCTCGGTTGCGGGCATGTTGTATTTAGTGGAGGTGCCGTAAACATTGCCATGTTTGTCCAGGCGCTTCATAACAGTGCCGTCAGACTTGCGCACGGAGAGGTAAACAATGTGGTCTTGCGACTGGGGGTCCTTCGACGGGTAAACGCAGTGGTTGTCGCCGTCGT
>CAZKPP010000007.1:0-52304 GCA_964554665.1 uncultured Bacteroides sp. | reverse complement strand
AAGCCACCGGCTTCGGCGCCCTCTATTTCGTTGAAAACATGCTGCGCATGAAAAACTCGTCGATCGCCGGCAAAACAGTGGCTATCAGCGGCTTCGGCAACGTTGCCTGGGGCGCTGCCCTCAAGGCCGACGAACTCGGAGCAAAAGTGGTTACCATTTCGGGCCCCGACGGCTACGTATATGACCCCGACGGCATTTCGGGCGAAAAAATCAACTATATGCTCGAACTGCGCGCCACCGGCGAAGACATTGTTGAGCCCTACGTTGAAAAATTCCCCTCCGCCAAGTTCTTTGCCGGCCGCAAGCCGTGGGAACAGAAAGTGGACATTGCCCTGCCCTGCGCAACCCAGAACGAGCTCAACGGCGACGACGCCAAGCAGCTCATAGCCAACGGTGTGGAAATGGTTGCCGAAGTGTCGAACATGGGCTGCACCCCCGAAGCCATCGACGCCTTCATTGAATCGCGCACCACCTACGCTCCCGGCAAGGCAGTCAACGCCGGCGGCGTTGCCACCTCGGGCCTGGAAATGAGCCAGAACGCCATGCACCTGCAATGGAGCGCCGAAGAGGTTGACCAGAAGCTCCACTTCATCATGGAAAACATCCATCAGCAGTGTGTAACCTACGGCACCGAACCCGACGGCTTCATCAACTACATGAAAGGCGCCAACATTGCCGGCTTCATGAAGGTTGCCCACGCCATGCTCGCCCAGGGCATAATCTGATGATCGATACCCATACGCATCTCTATCTTCCCGACTTCGGCCCCGACCGGGCCGAAGTCGTTGACCGTGCAGTGGCCGCCGGAGTGGACATGATGGTCCTTCCGGGGGTCGATGCCGATTCCATACCTCAGATACGCTCTCTCCACGAATTGCGGCCGCAGGCAACCGCCATGTGCGCCGGCCTGCATCCCACCGAGGTGAAGCCCGAAACCTGCGCCCGCCACCTGCAAATCATTTCCGACGAGCTTTCCGCCAACCGCGGCGACTATGTGGCCGTAGGCGAAATCGGCCTCGACCTTTATTGGGACCAAAGCCAACTGCCGCTGCAGCTAAGCGCCGCCGAGGCGCAGCTCGACCTGGCCGACCGCCTCGGCCTCCCCGCCATTATTCATTGCCGCGAGGCAATGCCGCAAATGCTCGACCTGCTACGCGCCCGCAACGGCCGCCTGCCGCAGCTGGTTTTCCACTGCTATTCGGGCACGGCCGACGATGTTGACGCCCTGCGGCGCATACAGCCCGACGTTATGTTCGGCATCGGGGGCGTGCTCACCTTCAAGAAATCGCAGCTGCCCGAAATAGTGCCCCACATCGGGCTCAACAACATTCTGCTCGAAACCGATGCGCCGTGGCTCGCCCCGGTGCCGATGCGCGGCAAGCAAAACGAGTCGGCCTTCGTGCCCTACATCGCCGCATCGCTCGCCAACATTTTCGGAGTTCCGGTTTCGACGGTCGACGAAATCACCACCGGCAACGCCCGCCGATTCTTTGCGCTGAAAAACTAACCGCAGCAAAAAACAAGTCTCAGCAAAAAGTTGAACGTAAGGTTGCGCAGGTCAAAAGAATTTCGTAAATTTGCGGAAATATTTACCTAATTCTTTATACCATCAACCAATCATGAAGCGATTCATCTTCGTATCTCTCCTTGGGGCGGCAGCATTGTCGGCATCGGCTGACTATGCCATCAACTTCCCCGAAGGCACCAAACAGGTGAAAACCTCGCCCGCCCGCACCATTCAGGCGGTTACTTTCGGTTCAGGCACCCTGCCCGAACAAACTCTGACCGTTGGCCAGGAAGCCGGCGGCAACCTCTACGTTGACTGCACCAACAAAGCATTCGTTTTTCTGCCCGGCAAAACCGTTTCGGTAGTCTACACCACCGAAGGCAACTGGATGAACACCTATCTTTGGATTGACTGGAGCAACGACGGCGCCTTCAATATCAAAACCGACGAAGAAGGCAACATCGTAGAACCCCAGGACCTCGTTAGCTACTCTCACTATAAAGGCGTTAACTCGGCCGGCGTAGAAGCCCGCGACCCGAACCGCAACGATGCCGTCGGCAACAGCACCCTGCTGCCCGATTTCGTTGCCACCACCAAGCCCGGCACCTATCGCGCCCGCTTCATTCAGGACTACAACAGCGTTGACCCAGGCGGCTGCGCCGTTGAACCCACCATTGTTGAACGCGGTGGCGGCATTGCTGACGCCTACGTTGTTGTTACCGAGCCTTTCAGCAGCGTTAACCAGCTGGACATCACCAGCGAACATGGCGCCATTCAGGCTTCGTATAACGAAGTTGACGGCACCGTTACCTTCGTATGCACCGAAGACGAAGGCTTCCACTTTGTAAACCTCGAAATCGCCAACAAATTCACCCTGCCCGAAGGCCTTGAGCTGGCCGACAAGATTGTAGGCGCCGCCAACCGCTATGCCGCCGTAAACGGCGAAGTAACCGTCGACGCATCGGCCATCGTGCCCGGCGCAACAGTTGTTGCCAAGTTCAAATCCGACGCCGAACTCGGTGGCGTTAAAGAATATCCCACCACCATTTCCGGCGAAAAGGCGGCTACCGAAGGCATTCAGTCGATTACCGTCAACGACGTTTTGCTCTCGGTGAGCACCACCGCCCGCCACACTTTTGTTGACAAAGCCATGAACGTTGTCAAAGGCCAGCCGCTCCGCCTGAGCTGCTCCTATTCCGGCCCCGCCAAGTCTTTCTCGCTCTTTATCGACACCGACCAGAAAGGCGAATTCGCTTCGCCGGTAGCCACCGCCGAAACCCTGGCCAAGATGGGCGAAATCAAACTTCCCGCCACGATTGAAAACGGCATTTACCGCGCTCGCGTTCAGGCAGAAAACGACTGCGAAGTCGATTTCCTCATCAACGTTCATAACTCCACGGTTTCCTACCGTCCGTTTGCCCTCAACGGCATTATTCTCGACGGCAGCGAAAACCCGATGCTCGAAACCTATCCCGCCCTGCAGCCTATAGCCCTGACCGTTAAGCCCTCGCTGCCCGGCTTCACCACCAACTTCGTAATAGTTCGCCACGGCCAGAACATCTATGGCGACGAGTTTATTGCCGGCAACCGCCAGTGGGCCGACGAACAACTCGACCTCGATGCCGACGGCAAGGTAGTTATCCCCTCCGACCTGGTTAACGGCGACCTTGCGGTTTATGCCCTCTACAAAGAAGAAGAAAACTCGGAATGGACCAAAATCTGGGGCGACGAATTCTCCGGCACAACCATGGATGCCAATCGCTGGATCACCCAGGGCTGGCGCGGCTCGGCCTGGAACCGCTTCGTGTCGCTGACCGCCGCGGGCCACAAGGTTGTCAACCGCTTCGACGACGGCTACTACAACTCATATTGCATCAAAACCCCCGAAGACGTTGCCAAAGCCGAAGGCAACCTGCAGATGATTTCCGGCGCCATCAACTCGCAGGGCAAATTTGCCATGACCTACGGCTACATCGAATGCCGCGCCAAAACCCGCAAACACACCGGCAACTTCCCCGCATTCTGGATGATGCCCACCGGCTCTACCCTGTCAGGCAGCCTTAATAAATGGCCCAACAACGGCGAAATCGACATCTGGGAATCTATCAACACCCAGGATGCCGTTCACACCACCATTCACTCCGGCTGGACCGGTTGGAAAACCTACAACGGCTGGCCGGTAGCCCCCAAAGAAGGCTCGCCCGCAAGCACCAAGCAGACTCCGGCCAACATGGACCTCTTCCACGTATTCGCTCTGGAATGGGACGAAGACGGCCTCTACTTCTACCTCGACGGCAAAAAAGTGTTCACCTACCCCAACAAACACTATTCCGAACCCGATTCGCCCTACTATCTGCCCGACGTTTGCTGGCCGTTCAACAAGCCCTTCTACGTTATCGTTAACCAGAGCGTAGGCAACGGCAGCTGGGCCGCCAACCCCGACGTTAACTTCGAATACATCACCAACTTCGACTATGTTCGCGCCTACCAGAAGAAGGGTGGCAAATACACCAGCGCCATCAAAGGCAACGGCGATGACCCCGACTTCTACGCGCCCGCAACCAACGACCCCTTCGCCGACGCCGGCATTGAAGAAATCCGCCTTGCCGACTCCTTCGACGAAGAATCACCCGTTGTTATCTACGACCTTGCCGGCCGCCGCGTGGCCAACCCCTCGGTTAGCGGAGTCTACATTGTTCGACAAGGTTCCAAATCGCAGAAAATCGTTATCCGTTAATGACATCTGAAAAACCGAAACCTAATGCAACCCGCACGCGCCGAATAATCAAGGCGCTGTGGGTTGCTTTTGGAGCCGGGGTGCTCTTCGTGGCCCTGCTCTTCTGCCTTGTTTATAACGGCGTTATCGGCTACATGCCCGACATTGAAAGCCTGAAGAACCCTACCGACAAGTTCGCCTCGGTGGTCTACTCGGCCGACGGTCAGGAACTGGGCCGCTACTTCCGCGACAAAGGCAACCGCGTATATGCCGACTACTCCGACATTTCGCAACACGTCATAGACGCACTCATTGCAACCGAAGACGCCCGCTTTCTCGACCACTCGGGCATCGACGCCAAGGCCATTGCCCGCGCTATGACCAAAACAGTCCTTTTGGGACAAAAATCGGCCGGCGGCGGCTCTACGCTGACCCAGCAGCTGGCCAAACAGCTCTACTCGCCCGGCAGCTCCAATATTTTTCAGCGCGCCATTCAAAAGCCCGTTGAATGGATGATTGCCGTTAAGCTCGAACGCTTCTACTCCAAGGAGGAGATCATTCAGATGTATCTCAACCAGTTCGACTTCCTCTATAACGCCGTGGGCATCAAGTCGGCGGCATGGGTCTATTTTGGCAAAGACCCGCTCGACCTCAACATTGAAGAGGCCGCAACGCTGGTAGGCATGGTGAAAAATCCGTCGTTCTACAACCCAATCCGCAAATCCGAACGCACCCGCGAACGCCGCAACACCGTTTTAAGCCAAATGGAAAAGGGCGGCTACATAACCGCCGCCGAATGCGACTCGCTGCAGGCGCTGCCGCTGGTGCTCAACTACCATAAAGTCGACCATAAAGACGGCCTCGCACCCTATTTCCGCGAAGAGCTCCGCCGAATGCTCGGCGCAAAAAAGCCCTCGCGCTCAAGCTACCCCAAATGGGACCAGCAGCGCTTCGTCGACGACTCCATAGCCTGGGCCACAAACCCGCTCTACGGCTGGATTGAAAAGAACCCGAAGCCCGACGGCTCGCACTACGACATGTATGCCGACGGCCTGAAAATCTACACCACCATCGACTCGCGCATGCAGCAGTATGCCGAAGATGCCATGGTCGACCACCTGAGCAACACCCTGCAGCCCGCATTCTGGAAAGAGAAAAAAGGCTCGAAACTCGGCCCCTACTCCACCAACCGCGGCGAAATCAGCGAACAGGCTATCCAAAACCTCATTAACCGCGCCATGCGCGATTCGGAGCGCTACCATAACCTCAAGAAGCAGGGCATGTCGGCTGCCGAAATCGAAAACAACTTCCGCCAGCCCACCGAAATGAAGGTATTCACCTATCAGGGCTGGACCGATACCATCATGACCCCGCGCGACTCGATTCTATACCACAAATCGTTTCTGCGCTCCGGATTCATGGCCATGGACCCGCGCAACGGCTACGTCAAGGCCTACGTCGGCGGTCCGAACTTCTCGGCTTTCCAATACGACATGGTCAGCACCGGTCGCCGCCAGGTCGGCTCGACCATCAAGCCGCTGCTCTATACCTACGCCATGGAGGAAGGGTTCACCCCGTGCGACCAGTTCCTGAACGAACAGCCCACGATTTACGACGCCAACGGCCGCCCCTGGCAGCCGCGCAACTCCGGCAATTCCCGCGTGGGCGAAATGGTTGACCTGCGCTGGGCGCTGACCAACTCCAACAACTGGATTTCGGCCCGGTTGATGGACCAGCTCTCGCCCGCCACGTTTGCCCATAACCTCCACTCTTTCGGCATCAACAACCACATCGACCCGGTGGTTTCGCTCTGCCTGGGCATCTGCGACGTGTCGGTCAAGGAAATGGTTACCGCCTACTCGGCCTTTGCCAACCGCGGCATGCGCACCGACCCGCTGTTCGTAACCTCCATAGCCGACTCCAACGGCAACGTTATCAGCGAGTTCACAACAACCCACACCGAGGTTATTTCCGAACGTGCCTACTGGCGCATACTCTCGATTCTGCTCAACGTTGTAGACTCCGGCACCGGCAACCGCCTGCGCCGCGCGCCCTTTAACCTCACGGCTCAGATGGGCGGCAAAACCGGCACCACCAACTCCAACTCCGACGGCTGGTTTATGGGCTTCACCCCCGAACTGGTAACCGCAACCTGGGTTGGCGGCGAAGAAAAGCCGATTCACT
This sequence comes from uncultured Bacteroides sp., assembly GCA_964554665.1. Lineage (GTDB taxonomy): Bacteria > Bacteroidota > Bacteroidia > Bacteroidales > Muribaculaceae > UBA3263. The sequence continues at coordinate 45,897 of CAZKPP010000007.1, read as the reverse complement.
TCAACTCCATGGCCCAGGGCCAGGGCGCGGCTATGGCCCTGCCCATACTCGGCAAATTCCTGACAAAGGTTTATGGCGACAAGAATCTCGGCTACTCGCAAAGCGCGCAGTTCACATTCCCGGCCGACGTAGACCTCTGCGCCGGCGAAGATGTGGGCGTGCTGACCGACACTTCGTCTGACGACCCCGCTGTTGACAACATATTTGACTAAACCGATTATTAGTTTCTCATAATTTTTTCGTAACTTTGCACCAAACTAAATAAAATTCAAGTATACCAAAAATATGGACCTGCTACAACACATGACCGAGCGCGCTCGCTCGCTGAAACGCCACGTGGTACTGGCCGAGGGCACCGAACCCCGCACCCTCCGCGCCGCCAACCGCATTCTTGCAGAAGAACTTGCCAAGGTTACCCTTATCGGCAACCCTGCCGAAATCAATGAGCTCGCCGCCGCCGAAGGCCTCGAAGCCATTGGTCTGGCTCAGATTGTTGACCCCAACGACCCCGCCGTTATTGCCCGCTATGCCCCTGTTCTGCTCGAACTGCGCAAAGCTAAAGGCATGACTCCGGAGCAGGCCGAAAAAACAGCCGCCGACCCCTTGTATCTGGGCTGCCTGATGGTTAAGACCGGCGATGCCTACTGCATGGTTGCCGGCGCCGAAAACACCACCGGCGACGTTCTGCGCGCAGCCTTCCAGGTTATCAAGACCAAACCGGGCATCAACGTGGTTTCCGGTGCGTTCATCATGATTATGCCCGAAGGCGTTAACTACGGCACCGACGGCATCATGATTTTTGCCGACTGCGCCGTGGTTCCCAACCCCACCGCCCAGGAACTCGCCCAGATTGCCATTTCGTCGGCCGACACCGCCCGCAATATCGCCGGCATTGAACCGTGCGTAGCCATGCTCAGCTACTCCACCAAAGGCTCCGGCAAAGGCCCCGACGTTGACAACGTTGTTGAAGCAACCCGCATAGCCAAAGAAATGGACCCCTGCCTCGACCTCGACGGCGAACTCCAGGCCGATGCAGCCATAGTTCCGGTAGTGGCCGCCAAAAAGGCCCCGAACTCCGAAGTTGCCGGCCACGCCAACGTTCTGGTCTTCCCCTCGCTCGAAGTCGGCAACATTGCCTACAAACTCGTTCAGCGCATCAGCGGCGCCCAGGCCGTAGGCCCCGTTTTGCAAGGCCTCGCCGCTCCGGTCAACGACCTCAGCCGCGGCGCATCGTGGGAAGACATCTATAAAACCATCATAATGACCTGCAACCAATGAAAATCCTTGTTCTCAACTGCGGCTCAAGCTCCGTTAAATATAAACTTATCGACACTGCGTCGGAAGAAGTGCTCGCCGAAGGCGGCGTAGAAAAAATCGGCCTGCCCGACGGATTTCTGAAATTCAAATTCCACGGCGCCAAAGAGATTAAAGAACTCGGCCTCGTTGACCACAACGGCGCAATCAACGCCGTGCTCAACATCCTTACAGACAAGAAATTCGGTTGCATTCAGTCGCTGGCCGACATCGACGCCGTTGGCCACCGTCTGGTTCATGGCGGCACCAAGTTCTCGGGCTCGGTGCTGATTACCGACGAGGTTAAGGAAATGGTTCGCGAATGCTACCCCCTGGCTCCGCTCCACAACCCGGCCAACATGACCGGCGTTGAGGCCATCGACCTGCTGATGCCCGGAGTGCCTCAAGTTGGCGTTTTCGACACAGCGTTCCACCAGACCATGCCCGCCAAGGCATATATGTATGCCCTTCCCTATAAGTTCTACGAAGAAGACGGCGTTCGCCGCTACGGCTTCCACGGCACGAGCCACCGCTACGTGTCGCAGCGCGTGTGTGAAATTCTCGGCGTGGAACCCTCCAAGCAGCGCATCATTACCTGCCACATCGGCAACGGCGGCTCCATCGCAGCCATTGTCGGCGGCAAGAGCATCGACACCTCGATGGGCCTCACCCCCACCGAAGGCCTGATGATGGGTACCCGCTGCGGCGACGTTGACCCGGGCGCATTGACCTACCTTATGGAGCGCCGCGCAATGAGCGTTGACCAGCTTCAGAAGGTTATCAACAAGGAGAGCGGCGTTGCAGCCATCAGCGGCATCAGCAACGACATGCGCGAAATCGAAGCTGCCGTTAAAAACGGCGACGAACGCGCCAAACTCGCCCTCGACATGTATGAACTGCGCATTATTAAATACGTTGGCGCATACGCAGCCGAAATGGGCGGCGTTGACATCATCGTGTTCACCGGCGGCGTTGGCGAAAACCAGACCGGCGTGCGCGAAAACGTTTGCGAACAGCTCAAATTCATGGGCGTAGAGCTCGACAAGGCTCTCAACGCAACCGTTCACGGCACCGAAACCGTTATCTCCACCCCCGCCTCGAAGGTGAAGGTAGTGGTTGTTCCCACCGACGAAGAACTGACAATTGCCCGCGACACCCGCGACATTGTTGAAAAACTCTAAACAAACCCGCAAACAGTGAAAGTTGCTATTGTTGGCTACGGAAACATCGGGCGCTACGTGCTCGACTCCGTGCTCGAAGCCCCCGACATGGAACTCGCAGGAATTGTTCGGCGCTCAACCGCCGACATTCCCGCCGAGTTGCGCCCCTACAACGTTGTTACCGACATTGCCCGCCTGGGCAAGGTTGACGTTGCCATTCTCTGCACCCCCACGCGCCACGTTGAAGAAAATGCCGCCAAATATCTCGAAGCGGGCATCAACACCGTTGACTCCTTCGACATTCACGGCTCAATACCGGAACTGCGCCGCCACTTGGGCGAGATTGCCCGCAAGCACGCAACAGTGGCCGTAATCTCCGCCGGCTGGGACCCGGGCTCGGACTCGGTAGTGCGCGCACTGATGGAAGCGGCAGCCCCCAAAGGGGTTACCTACACCAACTTCGGCCCCGGCATGAGCATGGGCCACTCGGTGTGCGTCCGTTCCAAAGAGGGAGTCAAAGATGCACTTTCAATGACCATACCGCTGGGCACCGGCATTCATCGCCGCATGGTTTACGTTGAGCTGCTCCCCGGCGCCAACCTCGACGAAGTAACCGCCGCGATTAAGGCCGACCCCTACTTTGCGAGCGACGAAACCCACGTAATTCAGGTTGAGTCGGTCGATGCCGTGCGCGACATGGGCCACGGCGTCAACATGACCCGCAAAGGCACTTCGGGACGCACCCCCTCGCAGCGCTTTGAATTCAACATGGCCATCAACAACCCCGCGCTCACGGCCCAGATTCTGGTGGGCGCCGCCCGCGCCGCCATGCGCCAGCAACCCGGCTGCTACACCATGATAGAAATTCCGGTAGTTGACCTGCTCCCCGGCACGCGCGAGGAAAACGTTGCAAAACTCGTTTAAATGAAAGAAAAAGAACCCCTGCTGATACTCATTGCCAACGACGACGGCATTCAGGCCCGTGGTCTGCGACACCTGATTGACTGCGTTAATCAGATGGACATCAACGCCGAAATCTATGCCGTGGCCCCCGCCGGCCACTGCTCGGGCATGAGCTCGGCAATCACCGTGGCCTCGCCCCTGAGCCTGATTCCCCACCCCGACTACGAGGGTGCGAAAATGTTTGCCGTGACCGGCACTCCGGTCGACTGCGTCAAGCTCGGCATCCACGCCGCGCTGCCCCGCATCCCCGACTTGATGCTCTCGGGAGTTAACCACGGCTCCAACTCGGGCAACTCCAACATCTATTCCGGCACTATGGGCGCAGCCATGGAAGCCTGCATGATCGGCATCCCCGCCATCGGCTTTTCGCTGTTGAGCCACAACCCCGACGCAGATTTTTCGGAAACAACGCCCTTTATCAAACAGATTATCCGCACGGTGCTCGACCACGGCCTGCCCAAAGGCGTTTGCCTGAACGTTAACATGCCCAAAGAGTGCAAGCCCAAAGGCATAAAGGTTACCGCCTGCGCCGAAGGCCGCTGGACCGAAGAATATCAAGCCTACGACTCTCCCCACGGCCAGAAATTCTATTGGCTCACCGGACAATACATTGACTTTGACCCCGAAAACCCCGCCGGCGACAACTACTGGCTGCGGCGCGAATACGTAACCGTCACCCCCATTCGCCCCGACCAGACCGCTTTCGACGCAATTCCCGCCCTTTCAACGCTTCTTGACTAAGATGATTAACCCTCTCGAACCTATTGCTGCATCTATCGCCCCCGAGCTCCGGGAGCTCAACAACCGCATTCTGACATCGCTGTCGTCGCCAAACGACATGATGAACAGCATAGTTCGGGAATATCTTCAGCGCAAAGGCAAACAGATTCGCCCGATAGTAGTTATCCTCTCCGCGCGGCTTTTTGCCGAGCGGGTCAGCCACAAGGTAATCTCGGCGGCCGCATCGGTAGAGATGCTCCATAACGCATCGCTGATCCACGACGACGTTGTTGACGAATCGAAGCTGCGCCGCAATGAGCCTACCCTCAACGGCATCTGGGACAACCACATAGCCGTTTTGGTCGGCGACTTCTTCACCTCAACGTCGCTGCAGTTGGCATCGGCGACCGACGACCTGCGGATTATCAACACTCTGGCCGGCCTTGGACGCCGGCTCGCCATGGGCGAACTCGACCAGATTTACAACGCCCGCTACCACCGCCTGTCGGAAGAGGCCTACATGCAAACCATCGACCATAAAACCGCGTCGCTGTTTGTGGCCTGCGCCGAAATGGGAGCCTACGCCGCCGGAGTCGACAGCGCCGCCCCCCGCATCGACGCCCTGCGCCTTTTTGCGCGCAACCTGGGACTCTGTTTCCAGATTACCGACGACATTTTCGACTACTACCCCGTAGGCGCCGAAATCGGCAAGCCCACCGGCAACGATCTGCGCGAAGGCAAGGTAACCCTGCCGCTGCTGAGCGTGCTGCTGCGGGCCGATGCCCCCAACCGCGAGACTATGCTCGCCCTCATTTCTAAAGAATCTTTAACCACCGACGAAATTAACCGCCTGCTCGACTACGCAATTGAAAACGGCGGTATTGACTACGCACGCCGGAAAATGCAGCAGCTGGCCGACGAGGCCGACTCAGCACTCGACGCCGCCTTCGCCCCGGGCGAAACACGCAGTGCCCTGCACCGGCTTTTGAATCACGTTCTCCACCGTTCGAAGTAACCAAGTGCCCAACGCGACCATGAAACCTATTATCTATCAGATGTTGCCGCGACTTTTCGGCAATGCCAACCCGACTTGCGAACCGTGTGGCTCGCTCGAAACCAACGGCTCGGGCCATTTCAGCGACATCACCAACTCCACCCTGCGCGCAATTCACGCCTTGGGTGCCACACACGTTTGGTATACCGGCGTTATTGAACACGCCCACTGCTCCAACTATTCAGCCTACGGCATACCCGTTGACAATCCCCACGTTATCAAAGGGCAAGCCGGCTCACCATACGCAATCAGCGACTACTACGACGTAGACCCCGACCTGGCCGACGACCCCGCCAACCGCATGGCCGAGTTTGAAGACCTTGTAAAGCGCACACACGAGCAGGGACTGAAGGTAGTTATCGACTTTGTGCCCAACCATGTTGCCCGCATGTATCACTCCGACGCGGCCCCAAAAGGCGTAAGCGACTTCGGCACCGACGATAACCCCATGCAGGCGTTTAACCCCGACAATAACTATTACTACATGCCGGGGACCCGGTTTAACCCCACCAACGTTCATTTAGGTGACTACAACGAAGAGCCGGCCCGCGCTTCGGGCAACGACTGCTTCACCCCTTCGCCCGACCGCAACGACTGGTATGAAACGGTTAAACTCAACTATGGCGTTGACTACACCGGCGGCACCGGCTGTCACTTCGACCCGATACCGGACACCTGGCACAAAATGCTCCATATTTTGCGCTACTGGACCCGCAAGGGCGTCGACGCTTTCCGCTGCGACATGGCCTTTATGGTTCCGGTCGACTTCTGGCGCTGGGCCATACCCCAGGTGCGCCGCCTGCGCAAGAGTGTGCAGTTCATAGCCGAAATCTACGACGTTAACCTCTACCGCACGTTTATCGACGCCGGTTTCGACTATCTATACGATAAAGTAAACCTCTACGATACGCTGCGCGCCATTGAAACCTACAACGTCGGCGCCGACCGCCTGACCGGAGCCTGGAAAACGGTTGACGGCCTCGGAAACCACATGCTCAACTTCCTGGAAAACCACGACGAGCAGCGCTTTGCCAGCGATTTCTATGCCGGCGACCCCTGGCGCGTGATTCCCTCGCTGGTTGTTGCATCGACGTTCTCAACCGGCCCGATGATGATATATTTCGGCCAGGAGTTGGGCGAACGCGGCATGGAGGCCGAAGGATTTTCGGGATGCGACGGCCGCACAACGATTTTCGACTACTGGAGCCTCGACAAAATGCGCCGCTGGCTCGCCGGCGGCAAGCCCTCGCAGGCCAACCTGACCGACGACGAAGTCAAGCTGCGCAACCTCTATATGCGCGTACTCAACATTGCCCGCTCCGAAGCGGCAATTACCGACGGCAGGTTCTTCGACCTGATGTATGTTAACTACGAAAGCGCCGGTGTCAACCCCCACCGCCACTATATTTATCTGCGCAACCACGGCAACGAAACCCTGCTCATAGCCGTTAACTTCGGCGACTCGGAAGCCGACATGCGCATCAATATCCCCCACCACGCGTTTGACCACCTGGGGCTGCGCGAACAGGAATGTTCGGCCACCGAGCTGCTCAGCGGCCGCAAGGCGCGCAAGGTGGTGTCGTCAGTCCTGCCCTTCACCACCAAGGTTCCGCCCCATGGTGCCGTAATCTGGAAATTCACCCAAAAATAATGATTGTTCTCTATCGAATTTACCAACTGCTGATAATGGCTCCGCTGATGCTCGTGGCAACAGCGATAACAGCCGTATTCACCGCCGTGGGCAGCATGCTGTTCGGCGGCCGCTGGTGGGGCTACTACCCGCCGATGATATGGTCGCGGATAATGTGTTGGCTGACTTTAGTTTCGGTCGAAGTCCATGGCCGCGAGCATATCAGCAAGGGCACCAGCTACGTTTTCGTGGCGAACCACCAGGGCGCCTACGACATCTTTGCGATTTATGGCTACCTGGGCCATAACTTCCGCTGGATGATGAAAAAGAGCCTCGAAAACATCCCCATGGTTGGCTGGGCCTGCAAGCGCGCCGGCCAGATTTTTGTCGACAACTCGTCGCCCGCAGCCATCCGCCACACAATGCAGGCCGCCGAGAAGCAGCTGTCGACCGGCATGAGCCTGGTAGTGTTTCCCGAAGGTGCGCGCACTTTCGCCGGCGACGTCGGCCGCTTCAAGCGCGGGGCCTACACCCTGGCCCGCGAGTTCTCGCTGCCGGTGGTGCCGGTAACTATCGACGGCGCCTTCAACGTTATGCCGCGCACATCGCGGATTCCCCGCTTCGGCCACATCCGCCTGACGATTCATCCGCAACTCGACCCGGCCGACCCCGACCTGATAGAAAAATCAAGGCAGTCAATACTTTCTTCACTATAAACACTCAATAATTTCACTCTGAAAAATGCGTAAATGGCGTATTGAAGACAGCGCTGAACTTTACAACATCAACGGATGGGGGCGCAACTATTTCTCCATCAACGAAAAAGGTCACGTTCAGGTAACCCCCAAAGAAGGGTTTGCCTCGGTAGACCTCAAGGAAATCATGGACGAGCTGCAGGTCAGAGACGTGCAGGCTCCGGTTCTGTTGCGTTTTCCCGACATTCTCGACAACCGCGTCGAAAAAATTTCTAAATGCTTCAAACAGGCTGCCGAAACATACGACTACAAAGCCCAGAACTATATCATCTACCCAATTAAGGTAAACCAAATCCGCGAAGTAGTTGAAGAAATTGTTAGCCACGGCAAAAAATTCAACATCGGCCTCGAAGCCGGCTCCAAGCCCGAGCTCCACGCCGTGCTCGCCACCAATATCGCCGACAACGCCCTGATTATATGCAACGGCTACAAAGACGAAACCTACATTGAGCTGGCCCTGCTCGCTCAAAAAATGGGCCGCAACATCTATCTGGTCGTTGAAAAACTCAATGAACTAAAAATCATTGCACGCATTGCCAAGCGCCTCAACATTGAGCCGAACCTGGGCATACGCATAAAAATTTCAAACTCCGGCTCCGGAAAATGGGAAGAGAGCGGAGGCGACCAGAGCAAATTCGGCCTCAACTCATCGGAACTGCTCGAAGCGGTTGCCTTCCTTGAGCGCAACAACCTGGTTGGCTCGCTCAAGCTCATCCACTTCCACATCGGCAGCCAGATAACTAAAATACGCCGCATTAAAAATGCCCTGCGCGAGGCCATGCAGTTCTACGTGCAGCTGACCCGCATGGGATTCGACATCAACTTCGTTGACATCGGCGGCGGCCTGGGCGTTGACTATGACGGCACGCGCTCATCGTCGTCGGAATCGTCGATGAACTACTCCATTCAGGAGTATGCCAACGACGCGGTTTCCGCCCTTGTTGACGCCTGCGTTAAAAACGAAATCAAGCAGCCAAACATCATTACCGAGAGCGGACGCTCGCTGTCGGCCCACCATTCCATTCTGATTTTCGAGGCTTTGGAATCAACCTCGCTGCCGGCATGGAAGGTGTCGGAAGAACTTGGCCCCGACGCCCACGAGCTTGCCCGCGAGCTCTATGAAATCTGGGACAAGCTCGATTTGCATAACCTTTTTGAAGCATGGCACGACGCCCTGCAGATTCGCGAAGAAGCCCTTGAACTCTTCTCCATAGGTCTGCTCGACCTGCGCACCCGCGCCCAGGTTGAAAAGCTCTTTTGGAGCGTGGCCCGCGAAGTTGCCGAGCTCGGCAACTCCATGAAACACCCGCCGGAGGAACTGCGCAAGATTTTCCGCATGATCCCCGACAAGTATTTCTGCAACTTCTCGCTCTTTCAGTCGCTGCCCGACAACTGGGCCATAGACCAGGTGTTTCCCATCATGCCGATTTCGCGCCTCGACGAAAAGCCTACGCGCATGGCAACCATTCAGGATATGACCTGCGACTCCGACGGCAAGATCGCCCACTTCATCACGGCCTCGGGCCTGAGCGATTCGCTGCCCGTTCACCCGCTGAAACAGGGCGAGCCATACTATATCGGCGTGTTCCTCGTGGGCGCATATCAGGAGATTTTAGGTGACCTCCACAACCTGTTTGGCGACACCAGCGCGGTTCATATCGACGTTTACCCCGACCGCTACGAAATCGACAAGATTATCGACGGCGAAACCGTGGCCGAGGTACTCGACTACGTGCAATTCTCGCCCAAAGCCCTGGTGCGCAACGTTGAACGCTGGGTAACCGCCGCCATGAAATCGGGCAAGATTTCGCCCGAAGAGGGTCGCGAATTTTTGGGCAACTACCGCTCGGGCCTCTACGGCTACACCTACCTCGAAAAAGACTGATGGGCCGCTATTTCATGGAGTTGGCCTATCGCGGCGCGCCTTTCCACGGCTGGCAGAACCAGCCGGGCGAGGTTACCGTGCAGTCGGTGCTCGAACAGGCGCTGACAACGCTGCTGCGAACCCCCACCCCCATTGTCGGCGCCGGACGCACCGACGCCGGAGTCAACGCCTCGAAAATGATTGCCCACTTCGATGCCGACCGCGACATCGAGCCCCGGGCGCTGAACTCACTGATAGGCCACGACATAGCCATACGCTCGATTCGCCGCGTCCATGACACGGCCCACGCCCGCTTCGATGCCATAGAGCGCACCTATCGCTACTGCGCCATAGAGCAGAAGTCGCCGTTTCTGTATCCTCTATGCTGGTTTACGCGCCCGCTCGACTACGAAGCCATGAACCGTGCGGCCAAGATTCTTATCCAAACCGACGACTTCACCTCCTTTGCCAAGCTGCACTCCGACGCTAAAACCAACCTCTGCAAAGTTACCCGCGCCGAGTGGATTGCGGACCCCGCCACAGGGGGGATGACCTTCGTAATCACGGCCAACCGCTTTCTGCGCAACATGGTGCGCGCCGTTGTCGGCACTCTGGTCGACGTTGGCCGCGGCAAACTTTCTCAGCAGCAGTTCGCCGAAATCATCGCCGCCAAAAACCGCTGCGCGGCAGGCACATCGATGCCGCCCCACGCCCTATATCTCGCCGACGTTGTCTATCCATATTGAAAATCATAATAAAACGGTATGTTCCTACGTTATTAGTTTGTGAATTACCGGATTTTAATACTACTTATATTGCTATTATCCCGGGTTTCAGCATTGGGGGAAAGCAGTGATGCCGACGACCGCCATCTGGAGCTCCGGGAGGTTACCGTGCGCCACAAACGCGGAAAATACTCAAAGAAAAACAACCCTGCGGTGGAGTTCGTGCGCAAGGTTATGGAGCGCCGCAACCTTACTGACCCGCAGCTGAATAACGAGTTTTATAACCACGACCTTTACGAACGCATCAACATAGGCCTCATCAACGTGCCGATAGATTCGACCGGCGCGCTAAGCTTTTTGCGCCAGTATGTCGACACCACCGAACTGACCGGACGACCGATGCTGAACCTCACCGTTAAGGAAAAGCTCAGCGACGTGCACTACCGACGCGAGCCGTCGCTGCGCCGCGAGGTTGTGCGCCTGCGCAACCGCCACGGCCTCGACGACCTGCTGGGCGACGCGGCCTCGATTCAAACCGTGTTTGAGGAATTCATGCGGCCGGTCGACCTCTACGGAGGCACCAACATTACCCTGCTGCGTCAGGAATTCGTAAGCCCCCTGGGGGGTCTGGCCCCCGACTTTTATCGCTTTTATCTGAGCGACACCATTGCCGACCGTGAACGCGGCGACTCGCTGATTGTGCTCTCCTTTACTCCGAGCAATCCGGCGACACCCGGATTCAACGGCAGGATCTATGTTGTTAAAGGCGACTCAACAATGTTTATCCGCCGCGCCGAAATGAGGCTGCCCAAAGATGCCAACGTCAACTTTATCCGCGACATGTTTCTGGTTCAGGAATATGAACCGGGCAGCGACGGCTCGCGCCTGAAAACCCGCGACGAAATCATCATTGAGGCTAACTATGCCGGAGTCGACGCCTACGCCACGCGCCTGAGCATGCTCGGCAACCATAACTACCGCCAGCCGCAGGATTCTTCGATTTTCGCCTCGCAGTTTGAAATCATTGAGCGCTGCGACCTTAACCCCGACGAGATTGAATTCCGACGCGGCGACACGCCCGCGGGCGCCGGCAACATGGCCTCGATGATGGATCAGCTGCGCTCGAAAAAGGTTTACTACTGGACCGAAAAGGTGCTGTCGACCCTCATTTCCGACTACATACGCCCCGGCGGCGACAAAGCCAAGTTTGCCATCGGCCCGATATTCTCAACAGTCAGCCGAAACGATCTCGAAGGATGGCGGCTGCGGCTCGGCGCAATGACCACGGCCAACCTGTCGCGCCGCTGGTTTGCCTCGGCCTACGGAGCCTACGGTTTTCGCGACCATAAGGCCAAATATGGCGCGTCGGTCGAATACAGCTTCGTTGACAAGCAGTTCCACCCCGGCGAGTTTCCGATTCGCTCGCTGAAAGTAAGCCATAGCTACGACACCGACCGCATCGGCCAGGCCTACGCCGAACAGGGCACGATTTTCAATGCCGTAACCCGCGGCAAAAATGACCTGATGACTTATAGGCGCCTGAGCTCCGTTGCCTTCAACTACGAAACCGACCGCCACCTCAACTTTTCGCTCGGGCTGACACATACCCGCCAGGAGGCCACACCGTTCGTGCAGTTCACTACAGGCAGCGGCCAACGCTTCAGCCATTTCAATCAAACCGCCGCCGTGGTTGAATTCACCTGGGCTCCCGGCGAGAAATACTATCAGAGCATTAACGGCCGCAAACGCATAGCAACCACCAATCCGGTTCTCCGCCTGACCCACACCTGGGCTCCCGGCGGAATATTAGGCACCCGCTGGGGAGTCAACAAAACCGAAATGATGGTCGACAAACGCTGGTACTTCTCCGCATGGGGCCACCTCGACGCCCGCCTCAGCGGCGGCCACGTTTGGGACCGCACGGTGTTTCCGTCGCTTTTGGTGCCCAACGTCAACCTCAGCTACTTCATAGATTCAAAGGCCTTTGCGCTGATGAACGACATGGAGTTCGTTAACGATTCCTACGTTGAACTCCACATGACCTACAACGCCAACGGCGCCTTGCTCAACTATATTCCGCTGATCAACAAGCTCAAACTGCGCGAAATCATCGGATTCCACGCCATTTGGGGCCACCTCAGCCGCAAAAACGACCCGGCCCTCAACCCCGACTTGCTGCTCTTCCCCGAAAGCGCCGGAACGAAACAGATCGGCCGCGTGCCTTACATGGAGTTAAACGTTGGGTTGAGCAACATACTCAGGATATTAAGCGTTCAATATGTTCACCGCCTCACCCACCGCGGCCCCGGGTTGCCCAAAAACGGTGTGCGCGTAGGCTTCCATTTCTCTTTTTAAACTCATGATTGAAATCGAGCGAAAGTTTCTCATAGCCGACCTCAATGCGGCAATCAACGCCGCCGTAGACTCAAGCGAAATAGCCCAGGGCTATCTCAGCACCAACCCCGAAGCCACGGTGCGCGTCAGAGTGCGCGGCAACCGCGGCTACCTCACCGTGAAATCGAAAACACACGGCCTCCAACGCGGCGAATGGGAGTATGAAATTCCGGCTGCCGATGCCAACGAGCTGCTGAACTTGTGTCAATCGCGGGTGCTACGCAAAATGCGCTATATAGTTCCGTTCGAGGGCTTCACATGGGAGGTAGACGTTTTCAGCGACCCCGCCATTCCCGCCATGGCCGAAGTTGAACTACCCTCGGCCGACGCCCGGCCGGCGCTCCCCGCCTGGCTCGGCCCCGAAGTCACCGGCAACCCCGCCTACTACAACTCCACCCTCGCCCGCCCTTAATAAATACATAATTAGGAGCGAGGTGTGGCCCCGCTCCTAATTTTGAATGCGTGTTTTTATGGAAGTATTATTTGATGAACACTTTTGCTATGGTGTCGGGTGAAACTTTGACGATATAGATGCCGGCCGCAAGCTTCAACTGAGTTTCCGGGCCTTCAACAACCGCGCCATTGATAACCTTGCCGTCAACGCTGTAAACCGCGATTGACTCGCCCTCAGCCACGTTGCGAACAACTATGCCTCCGTCAATAATGTCGATAACCACACCCGACGAGGCCATTTCAGTCAAATTCACCGTATTGCTTACAGTAACGTCGCAGACCGCAGTATGTTCGCCGCTGCGGGCAGTAATCTGCGCCGAGCCAATCGAAGCCAGTTCAACGCGACCATCCTCGCTAACGGTTGCCACATTGGGGTCAGACGACTCCCAAGTCACCGACTTGTCGGTCGTATTCTCCGGCTCATGCAGCGCCAACAAGTTGAACTGATGGCCAACGCCACCAACAGCCTCAACAGGGAACACATTCAGCGCCTGCGCCACAACTTCCTCAACAATGAACGGCACCGAGAACTCATGGCCCTGACACTCAGCGGTCACAACCGCGCTACCGGCTGCATTGAACCAAACCGTACCCTCGCCGTCAACAGCTGCGACCTCCGGGTCGCTGCTTCGCCAGTTAATCGTCGGGTCAGTGACATCATCAGGCACCACTTTTGCACCTATAGCGATTTTTTCGCCAACATTACCGATAATACCCTCAAACTCAAGAATATTAACTTCTTCCTCTGGCTCACCCACTACAATTCGCTTACTAACTCTGTCTGCTTCATTATAGTTCTCGTTGCCTTCTTGGTTGGCACGTATTGAGACACTGCCTGATTTCAAGAATTCAACGCATTTTTTACCGCTCTGTGAGAAAACTTCGGCAATTGATTCATCAGTAACGCTATATTTAATTGGCAAGCCCGAAGTGCATGTGGCATTTAGCTCTATGACATCTCCTACCTTAACGGACCCGAAAGATTGGTCCCATTCAATTTCTTGATTTGCCTTTGTAACCGTCAAAGTGCCGCGTTCATAATTAAAAGTATAATTTTGAGCTTCCGCACCTGCAACAATAATTGGATACGTTCCTGCGGGACTATTAATCGTAGCAGTAGTTTCAACGATTGGCTGTTTGGTTAAAACAGCCGCAGTTTCATTATTCTTAAATCCAAAGAAAGAACAAGATAATTCAGGATTAGGTAATCGGAATTGACGTGAAACATTTTCGGGGATTATGGTCAATTGAGCAGGAGTTATAGTATACGAGATCGGCACTGCTGCCTTTGATGACCAGCCGTTACTAAAAGTAAAAATAACATCGACTTTAGTATTATATGTTCCCGAGTTAATGTTGACATTGTTGGGATCAAAAGTTATTGTTGAGCCTTGGACATAGTTCCTGTAGGAAAATTGTGGTATCTTTCCACTAAATTCAAACGAGGTATTGTCAATGGTAATTAAGGATTCTCTATAATAACCATTGAGCAAATTGTCATAACGACTGGGATCTGCAACAAAAATTTTTGCTATCGTTTTAGGTAGCGCAGATTCTATATTATAAGTTGTACCATCACTGATTGTAACAAGTTGGTCGGAAAATATATATAGGTTCACTAGCTTTGTGCAATTAGAGAAACAAATACTACCAATCTCCGAAATACTGGAGCCCAAAAAAACTGTTTCCAGATTTTTACAACTATGGCAGAATTCACGAGGAATTTTTTTTATGCCATTTCCGACATAAACGGTTTTAAGATTGGTACATCCATATAGACTACCAGATTCAATTTCCGTGATGTTATCGGGTATAACCACGGTTTCCAATTTTGTTGATTTTGCCATATAAGGCATTTTATTTACGTATGGGCCAAATTCAAGCTGTATAAGTTTATCACTACAGTAAAAGTTACAATTAACATTTCTTCCAATATATAGCGCCTGCAAGGGCTGAGCAAAAGTTGGCCCATAAGAGTCACTGCCTTTTTTTGTATAATCATCAATTTTGAGATCATTTTCACCATCACATATAATGAGTTTTGTGAGCTTACAATTTGATATAGTTCCATATGGAATAACGCCTACTGTTTGAGGAATTGAAAGCTCCGTAATGTTTGAATTAAATGCCTTAGCATCGACTTCTGTCACCTTGAATTTCAATCCTTCATAGTCAACCGATTCTGGAATGATAAGGCATCCGGAATATGAGGTGTTTCCACCGGTAAGTTTGCAGGTTCGATTAGACAGTGATGTCAAATCGAAATATAAACCATCTGCTTCAAAGTCATAGGCATATGCATTAGCGGTAACAAATAATGCAGTAATGAGGGACCATAATTTTTTTGTAATTGTTTTCATGTATTGTTCTTTTTTGTTGTGATATTAATTTGTTGTTGCCGAAAGAAAGATGGATGCAAATTCTTTAATTCCTTCTAATGAAAACTGGCCCGCAATTTTAACATTATTTGTTAATTTGATGCGGTATTGATTGAGATCCATATCGTATTCGAGATCATTATGGCAAAACGCATGCCTAATATGTTGTAGTACAAACTTACCCCCTCTATATTCTGGTATATACAAGGTATTTACCTCCATTTCACGTAATGTTGGAATACTCTCTCCTTTCTTAAACTTAATACACTTCAGCTGTGTTAGTTGTTTTTCCCCTTCTTTCCAACTGATTAGTTGAGATTTTATCGATTTAGATTCCTCTACCCAGTTGGAGAGTCCATGAAAAAAGCGCAATCCTTCCTCGGGGAGCTTACTTAATAGTATCTTCCTATTATTGTTCATAACTTCACTCTCAATAAAATACTACGTTGTGATATTCTACCATATAAACCTGTCCGTTCTCGATGTCTTCCACTAATGCCATGGTTTTGATAAAAGGAATATCTTTGCTGGTATCAACATCATCAACCCACCGATGAAAATAACCGATTCTAATCTTGGAAATATCATCCGATTCCGCCATCTCTTCAGGCGTTGCATCTGGATCAAAAACATAATTCCCAAGCGAGAATCTTACTTTACGTAATATTTTACACATTGTAATCTATGTTGTGCCGCGGGGCCGACTGCGTTGGCGGTTAGGGGGTTAGTAAAAAAAATGCGTGACGGCCTTACTTGTTGCCCGTTCATCGGTTAGAGGCCCTGGAATTGCCCATCATAGTTGAACGGACAACGCAGAAGCCTCACGCAATATATGATTATTCCAACCAACACGCTCACGCGCGACTGGTCGGGTATTTTCATATACCCATAAAGCATCTACTGTTGTCTCATTCTTGACTATGATTGAAATTTTCCAGGTTTCTAACCGTCAAGAAAGAGCGCCGAGTAAACGCATTTCAAAATGTCTGCTTCCCGCCCGCATTGCCCCGACCGGGCTTCTGCGATGCGGTCTGCGCAGCAAAGTTACACATTTAATCAGTAATTAGCAAATACTAATGAGTAATTTTGGCTATTTTTTTGATACACATCAAGAAAACACCACCGCTCACTTGCATTTTCCCCAACCTTTCACTATCTTTGCAAATCAAAAGTGACACTTTTGATTTGCAAGCTTCCTATCACTTCCTAATTCCTCAGCTACTAAATCAACCAAATTGTGTTATTATGGAGCAAAAAAATAGTCCTGCGTAACTTACACTTGTGAGCTACGCACTTGTCACGTAGCCGCTCAGTTACGACAGGATATTTTCAACTGCAAATATACAACCCTTTTTGCAATATACCTAATACAAATATAAGTTTTCGCCTACTTTTGCGGGCTGCGAGAAATTCCTATGTCGCAACTCTTTATTGCTCAGCATGAGTGGCGAACTATAGTAATTGATTGATTACCCAATATCCTCCTTTAGTTTTTCCAATCCTGCTGATTTTTCCGGACTTTTTCAGAGAATAAATTAGCCTATTAACTTTCCTAAGCGAGAAACCAAGTATATCCGCCAGTTGAGGTTGCGTTATATTGGGATTGTTTTTTATATGTTCAAGCAGTTTATTCTCGTCATTCGCGCCATTATTCGCGCCATTATTCGCGCCACTAATATGACCGGAATGTCGAGAATTCATTTTTGCGAGCGGATATGTCACTGTTGAAATGAGCAAATCACTTTCAAACTTTACATCACTGCCTGTCAATTCTTTCCACTTGATGATTTTGTCAATGCCATATCCGGCATTTTCTGACAATTTCGGGTGTCTAAAAAATTTTATTATACTGGGGTTGCGAGGCATTGACAATACTCTACTACGGAACTCGGAGGCGGCAAGAATGAAACGCCCGGGATTTTGCATTACAATCTTGTCGGCAAATACCCGAATTGTAGGATGAGCCGCTGCAAAATAATCAGAGTGGGCACAGAAATTCACAAGTCCTTCTCTTAGACAGAATAATTGCGAATTATCTTCAGTACCGAAAATATCCGGCCCCTCAATATATGGTGAATCAACAAAATTACGCATCCTTTGCATTATTAACTGAAAACTCTCCCAGATGTTCTCTTGCTCGGGCATACGATATGTATATCGTTGTTGAGCGTCGCTATATGAGTTTCCGGGAATTTCCATGTAATCAATCCAAAAGTTCGGTAACACTTTAAGAATAGAATCTCGCTTACCGAACATAAGCAAACTTCCGTAGGACAATCTGCCGGAACCAAGAACAATGTTTATCTTCTTGCAGAAAGCATCATCTCCCAAAGTTGGATAAGACACTGGACGGTTGTAATCGCGGAGATAACTACGATATGAAGCTAACGACTCTAAATTCACATCTTCAAAACTACTCCCTGATACTTCCATTTCTGAGCGTGCACCAAAAGCACAATCTCTGACTATGGCATCGACCTCTAAATCTGCGGCAAGCACATCTCCACTGCCCGTGCGAATAAAAACCTCACCGGTGCTTTTGATTGCAACAGGCCTATGTGGTGATAAAGGTATTTCAAAAGCAAGGACGTCCTTCCCTTCGATTGAATATCTATGTGCATGACATGAAATAACAGCATTGAATTTGGAACGGGAACGTAATGTTGTTACAACATCCTGCTCCATCTTCTCTTTATTATCAACGCCAATTACACGATAGGAGTTACCATTTTCACTCTTAATTTCTTTGACACCAAGAATTATCCAACCACCGGCTGTATTAGAAAAAGCGCTGACTGTCTCCCACATAGATTTGGGAATGCCTCCGGAAGCTTCCTTAACTTCGAAGTCGTCCCATTCTATATCGTTGAGTCTATTCAGCAATTCGTCTTTGGTCATAATAAATCGTGCAGCGGAAGTGGAAGGGGTTAGTCGATGGGTTGGAGTTTGGTGCCGATGGCGAGTTTTTTGCGGATTTCGGGGGCGCCCTTGAGGTAGACGGTGCCGGGACCGGTGCCGCGAATGGTGAGTTTGTCTTTTACCCATACTCCGATACTGCCGGTGCCCACCAGCACGACCTTGGCAGTTTCGGCTTCCAGGCCATCGGCCTCGATGGTGCCGACGCCGGCCATGTTCACCATTTCGTAGTTGGCCCGGCCATGGATGGCGAGCGTTCCCTTGCCGGAAAGGAGCTCTACGGTGAGTTTTTCGGTGTCGATGCCGCGCACACTCATATAGCCGTTGCCTATCAGCCGCGCCTTAAAGGTAGGCACGTTGGTCGAAGTCATTACGCGCACAATCGAGTCGCCCTCGTTTGACACTCCGGTGAGATAGTTGGTGTAGACCTTAACGTTAGGCAGATTTTGGGGCGTCGGAACGGTTCCCTGACGCATATCGTCGGGCAGATTCAGCTGAATGCGCAACTTGTCGCCCTTGGTTGAGGCCTCAATCCAGGGCAATTGCGACTTTTCTGCGGCGAAGACTTTAATGTAGCCAACCGAATCGGGGTTGAAGACGCAGTCAACATTCACCGGACCGACCACTCTAATCTGCTGAAAGCGGTCAACCTTAAGCGTTTCAACTTGGCCATAGGCACATACGGCGCAAACTACCGAAGCCACCAGGGCTGAAAATCTTTTAAGCATAATATTGTTCTTCAATTTGGTTAATGAGTTCAAGCAGCGTTTCGCGGTCGGGGGTCTGGAGCAGCTTTATGCGCGTTTGCTTGAAATTTGGTATTCCCTTAAACAGTGGAGTAACTGCAATGTGGCGGCGAATGTGCAAAATGCCGCGCAGCGGGTCGATGCGTTCAACGCTTTCGTTAATCTGGCGGCGGAGGAAGTCGAAGCTGCGGTGCACATCGATTGGCTCGCCGGTTTTGAGTTCATGGAAAATCCAGGGGGCGCCAATTGCCGCGCGACCGACCATAACGCCGTCAACGCCATAGCGGTCAAAGGCATCCTGCACCTGAGCGTGAGTGGCAATATCGCCGTTGCCTATCAGCGGTATGCGCAACCGCGGATTTTCCTTTACGCGGGCAATCATTTCCCAGTCGGCCTGGCCGGTGTACATTTGCGAGCGCGTGCGCCCGTGAACCGTCAGCGCCGCTATGCCGCAATCTTGCAGCTGCTCGGCCAGTTCCACAATGATTTTGTTTTCGCAATCCCACCCCAGGCGCGTTTTCACCGTAACCGGCACTTTAACGGCATCGACTACCGCGCGGGTGATTTCCAGCATTTTGGGAACGTCGCGCAACATTCCGGCTCCGGCGCCCTTGCCGGCCACTTTCTTTACCGGGCAGCCGAAGTTGATGTCGATGATTTCCGGGCCGGCAGCCTCGGCAATCTTTGCCGCCTGAACCATAACGTCGGTTTCGCGGCCATAGATCTGAATGGCCACGGGGCGCTCCGCCGGATTGATGTTGAGCTTGCGGGTTGTTGAAGCGATATCGCGAATCAGGGCGTCGGCGCTGACAAATTCCGTATAGACCATATCGGCGCCGTTCTCCTTCGCTATCAAGCGAAAAGAACTGTCGGTAACATCCTCCATCGGAGCAAGCATAACCGGCCTCGGGCCGAGATCAACATCGCCTATTTTCATAGAGTAATCGACTGAGCGTTAATTTCTTTAGCTAAAAACAAAGAGCCCATTTCCGAGAATTTTTCGGCGCTTTCGGTGGTCAGATAGGTAACCGAGCCGCCTTTGCTTACGCGCGCCGCCATTTCGGGATGGCGCTGCAGATAATCTTTCAGCGAGTGGGCAACGATGTCGCCCTGGGTGATAATGGTGATATGCTCGGGCATATACTTGCGGATTTTCTGCAGCAGCAGCGGATAGTGCGTGCATCCGAGCAGGGTGGTGTCGATTCGCGGGTCGCGATGCAGAAGCAGGTCAATGTATTTTTCAACAAAGTAGTCGGCTCCCGGGGTGTCGAACTCGCGGTTTTCGACCAGCGGCACCCACAGCGGGCACTCCTGAGCGGTGGTTACGAAGTCGGGATAGAGCTTTGAGATTTCAATTTCGTAGCTCTGCGAACGTATGGTGCCTGGCGTGCCGAAAATTCCGATGTGGCCGTTCTTCGTATAGCTGCCTATGGCCTCAACCGTTGGGCGGATAACTCCAAGAACCCTCCGTTGGGGGGCAATGTATGGCAAATCGAGCTGCTGAATGGAGCGGAGCGCCTTGGCCGATGCCGTGTTGCACCCTAAAATCACCAGCTGACACCCGAGGTCGAACAACCGACGCACGGCCTGCAAGGTGAACTGATAAACCACCTCGTAGGAGCGGGTGCCATAGGGCGCCCGGGCGTTGTCGCCCAGGTAGAGGTAGTCATGCTCCGGCATGAGCCGGCGAATGCCTTCGAGGATAGTCAGGCCCCCATAGCCGCTGTCGAAAACGCCTATGGGGCCCGGTGTGGGGTTGTCTGCCAGCACTTTCTTACTTGTTATTCTGTTTGAGCAGGTCGCGGATTTCGGTCAGCAGAACTTCTTCCTTGGTGGGTTCGGGAGCGGGAGCGGGGGCAGCCTCTTCAGCTTTCTTGAACTTCATCATAACGCGCAGAGCCACGAAGATGCTCAGGGCAATGATCAGGAAGTCAACAATGTTTTGAATGAACATGCCGTAGTTCATTTCAACGGCTTCTTTCAGTACCTCCTGGGTGGTGGGGTCAACAACGGCCTCGTGGAGGGTGGCCTTCAGCTCGGTGAAGTTCACGCCGCCGGTCAACACGCCTACGCAAGGCATGATGATGTCGTTAACCAGCGAGCTTACGATTTTACCGAACGCGCCGCCAATGATAACACCGACAGCCATGTCAACGATGTTGCCTTTCATTGCAAAGGCCTTGAAGTCTTGGATGAATCCCATTTCTGTAAAGTTTAAATTTTAGTTATGTAATTGAATTTAGTTTTTTACTTCGGATATAAACGAGTCTTTGAAGCCGAGGAAGTAGAGAACTCCGTCGAGTCCGATGGTCGACAGCGACTGTTCGGCCGTGGCCTTAACCTTTGGTTTGGCATGGAAAGCTATGCCGAGGCCGGCGGTTGCGAGCATGGGCAGGTCGTTGGCACCGTCGCCAACGGCTATGGTCTGGGCAATGTTGACGTTTTCGACCTGGGCCAGCAAGCGCAGAAGTTCGGCCTTGCGGCGGCCATCGACAACCTCGCCAACGTAGCGGCCCGTCAGGTGACCCGTCGAGTCCACTTCGAGTTCGTTGGCATAAACATAGTCGAACCCGAAGCGGCGACGCAGATATTCACCGAAATAGGTAAATCCGCCCGACAGGATGGCCGTTTTGTAGCCGGCACGTTTCAGAACAGTCATCATCCGTTCTAAACCCTCGGTGAAGGGTAAATGTTCAGCAATGTCCTGCATAACGCTCACGTCGAGCCCCTTTAGCAGGGCCACGCGCTCGGTAAAACTCTCGATGAAATCGATTTCGCCACGCATGGCGCGCTCGGTTATGGCCTTGACCTTGTCGCCGACGCCGGCACGCATGGCCAGCTCGTCGATAACCTCGGTTTCGATGAGCGTAGAGTCCATATCGAAGCATATCAGGCGGCGGGTGCGACGAAACACGTTATCTTCCTGGAACGATATGTCAACATCGTTTTTCGACGCTATTTCCAAGAAACGGCGGCCGAGCATCGTGCGGTCGGCGGGATTGCCGCGCACAGCCATTTCTATGCAGGTTTTCGACAGCGGGTCGCGGCTGTCGGCCTTGAGCGAAATGCGTCCGGTCAGGCGCTTGATATTTTCAATGTTGAGCCCCTCGGCGGCCACTTCGGCAGTGAGACGGGCAATATGTTCGGCGGTAAGCCGGCGGCCGAGCATGGTAATTATCCAGCGGCTCTTGCCCTGCATGCCCACCCACTTTTCGTAGTCGTCGGCCTTGGTCGGCGTAAAGCGGATGTTCAGATTCAGCTCCGAGGCCTTGAAGAGCATCTCCTTCAAAATGTGGCCCGACGCTTCGGAATCGGTCTTAATCAGAATGCCGAGCGACAGAAAATGATGAATCGTGCTCTGGCCGATGTCTAAAATCGAGGCATCATGGCGCCCCAGAATGCCGGTCAGGGCCGAGGTGAGCCCCGGACGGTCAACACCGGTAATGTTTATGAGTATGAGTTCGGTTTCTTTCTGATTCATTTTGCGGTATGGTATTCTATGAGTCCGGGCAACGGACGTTCCTGAATAGAGTCAACGGTGAATCCGCGCAGGGCGGCGGCAGCGATTACGCGCGGCGCCATAGCCTTTGCAACCCCGCCGACTATGCGGATGTGTTGCGTGAGCTTATAGTAATTGCTCAACGCGCCGAACAGCGAATCGAGTTCTGCGTCGATAAGGTCGGTCAGATGCTCCTGATGTTTAAGAATAAACGGCACTATTGAAGCGAGAAAGGCATTCGCCGCGGGCTCGCGATATACGCGCCGGAGCACCTGCGCATAGTCCATGCCGAGAAAACTTTCGAGTTCGGGGCGCAGACGGCCTGTTCTGAAGGCCAGACGCACCATTCTTTTGCCAAACGCCGCGCCGCTACCTTCGTCGCCGAGAATAAAGCCCATCGGGGGCATATTTGAGGTGAGCGAGCGGCCATCGTAGAGCGCGGAGTTGCTGCCGGTGCCCATATTCAGGGCCAGACCCGGCTCGCGGCCAAACAGGGCGCGCGCCGCTCCGAGCATATCCGACGCCACTTCCACGCAGCAGCCCTTGGGAAAGGCCGATGCAACTTTATAGCAAACATCGGAGTTCACGCATCCGGCCCCATAGTAGTAAACCATCTCCGGCCGGCTCCCTCCGAGCGCGTCGGCAAAGGCCGCACGGAGCTGCTCTTCGGTCTGCATCAACGCGTTGATTCCCGGGGTTTCAAACGTCTGCACCGTGCCGTCGGCTTCAACCGCGGCCCAGTGAACTTTGGTGCTTCCTGCATCTGCAATTATAATCATTGTCAATTATCGGATAACCTGTTTCTTACCATTGAGAATATACACTCCGGGACGTCCGGGGCGGGTCAGCTTGCGGCCCTGGAGGTCAAACAGCCCTTCGGCGCAGCGGGCGCTGTCGGCACTGACTTCAACAATCGACGCAGCCTCGCCAACGCGCACCGGCAGGTCGATTGCCTGGCCTGTGAGCTTCTGACCGTAGGCGTCGGGAACCGGTTCGTCTACCTTATTATAGATTATGCGGATAAAGTAGAGTCCGTCGGGGGTAGCGGCGGGCACTTTCACCTTCTTGCTGAAATCCATAACCTTGGCGTAATTGCCGGCGGCCTTGTCGTAGGTGCTACCGGCCGAGATCAGGCCGACGCGGCTTGAGCCGCCAAAGGCATCGGGGTCGCTGAAGTTATTAAGGAAGGTAACGTAGCAGTGGCGCAGGTCGTTGCGTCCGCTCGTCGGATCGCCGTCGGTGTCGGCCTTGATTGAGATTTCAATCTGGTCGCCGGCCATGGCACGCACCTGAGCCGGAACAATCGAGAAGAACGAGCCGGGGCGCTGAGCCCATGTGTACTCAATATTTTCGGCGGCGCCCGAGGTGGCGATGGAGCTTATAAAGCCCTCGTCGGTAAACGAACCCGAGGGGCCGAGGTGGGCAAACGGAGGCAGGTCGGAACCCGCGGCACCGGAAACGGCAACCGGGATGTCGTAGGCAATGCCCTCGATTATATTCTGCTCGTTCGCACCCGAAAGCGACTTCCAGGCGTTATGGTAGATAATGCGGATGCGGCCGGTTTTGCCGGCAGCGGTTTCCGGCACGATGAAATCGGCCGAGAACTCCTTCATCGACTCATAGTTGGCCAAAACATCGTTCCAACCTTCAACTTTGTTGTCAGTGCCTATGGTCGAAACATAGTTGAAGCGGCCCGAGCCGGCAAAGTCGGCAAAAATGTAGGCGCGACAGTAGCGGGCGTCCTGGTAGGTGGTGGTTTTCGATGCCGGGCCGAGCATTTTGTTGACCACATTGAGGGTAAACTCACTGCCGGGGTTGACCTTAACGGTATCGCTCACGAGCTCATAAACCGCCGAGGGCGACGAAGCGTAGGTCTTGGTGAACGCCTCGGCGGCGCCTACGGCTTCAAACGAGGCGGCATATACGCCCTTGTTCTTCTCTTGCGAGCCGTTGGGACGGATATAAACATCGCCGGGGTCAGTGGCCGAAATCAGATAATCAAAGTCGTAGATCAGGCCATCAACCGGGCCGTTGGGGTCAATCTTTTCCGTGGGGCTGACAACTATGCGACAGCGATAAGCCACCGCCGACATCCCCGCGGGGAGCGTCGGATAGAGCAGATACGCCCCGGTTGCTTTGTTGTAGGCACGTTTTTCGCCCGACGAGAATTGGCCGTCGCGGTTAGAATCGACATAGCACTCAACCGTTGCCGTTTCCGCAGCCGGGCCGGCGAGGGTCAGGAAAAGATTGCCCATAACCGCCGGGGCGATAACCATATTTGACTCTATGCGGTTTAGCAACTTGCCCGGGGCCTTGTCGGCCTTGAAATCGAGCGGATTGGCGAGCTCCTTGGCCGAAGTGGCTGCTGCAATGTAAGCTGCGGGATTGCAGGTGCCTTCAATGTCGCGGCCCGCGGATTCAACCGACGGAGTCAGGCGCAACGAATAGCTATATCGCTTGCCCGGTTCGGCAATATACTCCTGCAGGGGGCCGGTTCCGGTTCCGCACGAGGCGTTGCCGAGGCCGCGGTGGAAAGCATCAATGTGAACTACGGTTTCTTTCAGCTCCTTGAGGTCATACATGTGGTCGGAGCTTTCGAGGTCGCGGTCGCCATAGTGAACAGCCGAGAACGACGGCAGTCCGTCGGCTTCGATAAGCAGCGAAGCGCCCCCGCCGCTGAAACGCACATAGCGCAAATCCTGGCGTCCGCCCATGGTTTGGGGCTTCACAAAGGTTTCGGCCATGTCGGTAACCGTTGTGGAATACACGCCGGCCAGAACGCCGCCGCGGCGGTCGGAATAGTTCGACCAGGGGCCGAGCGCATAGTACTCAACATCCTCCAGGCCCGGGGCGAGGCTGAAGCTGAGGCCCAGACGACGCGCCATATTGCCGAGCGAAAGGAATTCGGCGCCGAGCTCTATGGTGCCGTCGGCATAAACCGTGTAGCTGACGGCATAGTTAGTGAGGCCGGTGCAGGTTTGATTGGCAGTGATGGTAACCGAACGTGCGCCTGCGGCCGAGCCGCCGTGGTCATAGCGGAGCGCGAGCTGGTTAAACGAGCTGGAGGCGCTTTGGTTGCCGGGGTCGCGGTCGTTTTCAATCCAGCGGTCGTTGGAATAGGCGGGTCCTGCCTGATTGGCAATAAATTCCATGCCTTTATAGTTCATGGAGAGCAAACGGCCATTGGCGCCGAAGCGATAGCTGAAATCGGGGCCGGAAACGGTGAGGGGGCCGCTACCCTCGACCTTAAGCTCCGGCTTGAGGCCGGTTACATCATATTTTCCGAGGCTTTCGGCGGCCTGAAGCTGCATTTGATATTCGGCCATAACGGAGCCGGCCTCAATTGCCGGACGCGACTTTTTGGTCACGAACCTGAGAGTGAGCAAGCCTTCGCGGCCCGAGGCAACGCGGCTGAGATCGTAAGGAATCTCGACCTGCACACTCTCGCCGGGCAGGCAATCCAAAGCGTCGATGACGCCCGACTGCACCGGAAGGCCGTCGCTGAGCAGCTCCCAATGCAGTTCAAAATCGCTAAGCGGAAGGAATGCGTAGGAGTTCAGCAAGGTTGCTGTTTTCTTTTTGCTGTCGAATTTATTCAGTTTGATATACTGATAGACGCCCTTCACCTCGGCAAGCTTAGCCGAGGGCTTGCGGTCGGGAGCAAGAATGCCGTTGCAAACGAAGTTGCCCTGGTGAGGGCCCGGGTAGTCGTAGCCGGTGGTGAATCCCTTGGGATTACCGGCCTTTAACTCCGTCGGATTGTAGATGCCCTGGTCTATCCAGTCCCAAATGCAGCCGCCGATAGTGCGTTTCGACTTATTTTCAATAAAATCCCAATATTCGGGCAGATTACCGATTGCGGTGCCCATGGCGTGGGCATATTCGCAGATAAAGTGCGGTGCGGAGGCAAAGCGGCTGTCGGCATCGTCGCTCTCGGCAGTGGCAATGTTGGGATACATACGCGAGGTCATGTCGGTATAGCAGCTTTCGAGCGTTGCTCCGCGCTGAGTCCAGGCCTTTTGGCCTTCGTAGTGAATCATGCGCGGGTCGAGGGCTCGCACGGCATCGTAGCAAGCACGGAAGTTCACCCCGCAGGCACTTTCATTGCCGAGGCTCCAGAAAATCACGGCGGGATGGTTGCGGTCGCGATGAACCATTCTCACCTCTCGGTCAACAAACGCGGCTTCCCACTCAGGGTTGTTGCTCAGCTCGGTGTTGGCGTGACATTCAAGGTCAGCCTCGTCCATGGTGTAAAGTCCGAAATGGTCGAACATGGCATACATCTTCGCGGCATTCGGATAATGGCTGGTGCGGATGGTGTTGATATTGTTCTGCTTCATGAGCATCACGTCGGTGAGCATCATGTCGGTAGTTACGGCGCGTCCACGCACCGGGTCGGTGTCGGAGCGATTTACTCCCTTAAACCAGATTTGCTTGCCGTTGATGTGGACCCGCGGGCCTACCTGACGGATGTCGCGGAAGCCGAACTTGGTTGAAAACGCTTCGAGTTCGCGGCCCGAGGCATCGGTCAGCGACACTAAAACGGTATAGAGCACAGGCTCTTCGGCGCTCCAGAGCTCAAGGCCGCTGAGCGAGGCGGAGAAACTGAGCGAATCGGCTTCGGCGCCAGCCTTAACACTGATACTTTGTGCGGGCATAGCGGTGACCTGATTGCCGGAGGGGTCGAGCAGCGAAACCGAGGCCTTAACGGTCTGCGCCTGCGCTGAGCGGTTGGCCAGCGCCATGCTGACCTTCAGCTCGCCGCTGCGGAAGCCGGAGGCCGGGTCGAGGGTCGAGGTGATGTAATGGTCGCGGATAAAGGTCGTAGGCACGGCGGTAAGCGTAACGTCGCGATAAATGCCGCTCATGCGAAACATATCCTGCGCTTCGAGATATGAGCCGTCGCTCCATCGGATAACCTGCACGGCGAGAGTGTTCTCGCCGGCGCGGAGAGCGTCGGTAATATCGAACTCATGGTCGTTGTTGGCCCCCTGGGTGTAGCCTACATATTGGCCGTTGACCCAAACGAAGGCCGCCGAATAGATGCCGCCGAAGTTCAGCAGCACGCGCTTGCCGCTCCAGGCGGCAGGCAGGGAGAAGGTGCGCAGATAGCTGCCCACCGGATTAAAGTCATACCAGCGTCCGTTCTGCTGGGCGCCGATTTGCGGAGGATTGGAATTGCCAAAGGGGGAATTTGCATTGCAATAAATCGGAGTGCCATAGCCCTTCATTTCCCAGTTTGAGGGAACCTCGATGAGATCCCAGCCCGAAGCGTCGAAGCCGGGATTCATGAAGTCCATGGGGCGCGCATCGGGCTCGGCCACATAGTTGAAGCGCCAGTCGCCGTTGAGGCTCATGCGCAGGTCCGACTTGGATTCGACCCAGGGCGTTGCCATAAACTCGGCATCGGCCTTGAGGGCCGCAACGCTCGAATATGGGCAGTAGGTGGCGTGGGGCTGCTGGCGGTTTTCGCCAAACATTGCCTGATTTTCCCAATAGTTTGCGGCGGTGAGCTCACGGGCAGAAACCGCGCTTGCCGCAAGCGAAAAGCCTGCGGCAAGTAATAAGAGTTTCTTTGACAATTGCTTAGTCATTTATTTGAGGGAGGTAGTGGCGGCATTTCAGGTCGCCACTACCCGGGGTTGATTACATAACTGTTTTGAGGGTTTCAACAGCGCCGGAAGCCTTGGTAGCCTTAACCACTACCACGCCCGATGCAGCGGGGAGCTGCATTTCGGAAGCGGCAACGGCAGCAATCTGGCGGCCGGTAACGTCGTAAACGGCAATCGAAACAGCCTCAGGAGCAATTACCTTGCCATTACTGACGCTGATGCCCTTGGCGGCGGTAGCAACCTCTTCAACGCCGGTTTGAACGGTTACGTTGGGGTTGGTGTACTCGGGGTCGTAAACGAACGAGATGTTGTCGCCGGGCTTCAGGTCCTTCAGGTCAACGGTCTTGGTGCCGGTGAGCTGATTAACGGTAACCAGCGGCTTGTTGAGTTCAACGCCGTTGTGGAACACGCGGAGGTTCAGAATGTCGTTCTGACCAACTTTCAGGTCGCCGCCCTGGTTGGCAACGAGGTTGGCGGTTTCGATGCGGCCATTCTTCCAGGTAGCGCTGTAGGTAACATCGCCGGCAGCTTTCAGGCCGTTAACTTCGCCTTCGTTCCAGGTTGAGGGCAGAGCGGGGAGCATGTAGATGCCACCGTTGCGGCTCTGCAGGAGCATTTCGGCGATACCGGAGCAGGCACCGAAGTTACCGTCGATCTGGAAGGGAGAGTGAGAGTCAAACAGGTTGTTGTAAACGCCGGAACCGTTTCTGTGGGTCGAGCAGAGGGCGTTGCGCAGAATCTTGCGGGCGTGGTCGCCATCCTGAGCGCGGGCCCAGAGGTTAATCTTCCAGCCCATCGACCAGCCGGTAGCGCCGTCGCCGCGCAGAATCATCGAGTTAACTGCGGGTTGATACATCGGGTGGCCCGGTTCAATCTGCGAGTAGGGATAGAGAGCCATCAGGTGCGACATGTGGCGGTGGCCGTTAGCGCCGGCAGTATAGGGGCTGTACTTCCATTCGCGGAGCAGCTGGTCGCCATTCTGAAGGTTAGCGTTTTGCCATTGTCCGTCAAAAACTTCGGTTGCGAGGCCCTTGTCGAGGTTGTCGTAGTAGCTTTCGAGCTTAGCCTTGTCGGCGGCGGTTATGCCGCAGGCTTCGACGCCGAGGGTGTTGATAGCCTTGATGGTATTGGAGAAGAGGTCAACGAGAATCTGCTGAGCGTGGGCGGTAGCGTTCTGCGAGCCGGGGCCATGTTCGGGCGAGTATTCGTTGGGAGCTTCCCAGGTTCCGTCTTCACCCTTAACGAGGCGTTCCATCCAGAATTCGCAGCAGCTCCAGATTGTGGGGAATGCTTTGAGCAGGAATTCTTTGTCGAGGGTGTAGTCATAGTGCTGGAACATGTGCGAGCAGCACCAGGCGTTAGCAATGGTGTAGTTGTGCATGAAATTGCCGGTACCACCAAAGATGCTCGATTCGGTATAGAAGGTCCAACCCTTGGTTTGGCCTGAGTCGCGGGCAAATTCCTGCCAGAGGGTGTGTTCGCCAACCTGGCCGATAAGGTAGTTGAGCATCGGCAGGTGGAGTTCGCTCAGGTTGGTAGGTTCAGCGGGCCAGTAGCACATCTGCAGGTTGATGTTGTTGTGAATATCGGCATTCCACGGCGCAATCTGGCCGCTGTAGGGACGGTCGAAAGTGAAGCCGCTCCAGATGCCCTGAAGGTTGTTGGGCACGTCGATGCCACGGCTCGAACCGATGTGGAGGTAACGGCCATAGTGGAAGTAGAGCTGTTCGAGGAAGCGGATATTGTTGTCGTCGGCATTGATGTTGTCGGCGGTAGTATTCTGATAGTAGGTGATGAGCTCGTCGGTGGGTTTGTCGTTAACAGCGCCTGCCAGTTCGAAATCCACGCGATTGAAGAAGCTCTGATAGTCGGCAACATGGTCAGAATAAACAGCATCCCAGCCCTTGGTTGCGGCTGCGTTGGCAATGCTTTCAACCTTGCTTACCAGCTGGTCGGTGCCGGAGGTGAAGGTGGGAGTGTGCAGGTCGTAGTCGGTAGCTGCGGAGATTACAACATAGATTTGGTCGGCGCCCTTGATGGTGATGCCGGTTGCATCGGCAGTCATGGTGCCGCCGGTGGGGATAATCTTCACATATTTGGCAAACGAAACAGTTTCGAACTTACCGCCGTAGGTAATGGTGCCGTCGGCGCTGTATTGAACCGGACGGGTAACGAAAGAGCGATCCATGCCCGGGGTTTCCGAGAACTTAACGTTGATAGCGCCGGGAGTAGATGCGGTAAAGAGTGCTGCGATTACCTGGTCGGGGTAAGAAGCGATGAAGTGGCGTTCAAACACGGTGCCGGCAGCGTTTTCATAGCTTACGTTGCTGGTGGCATCGGTCAGGTCGAGGTTGCGCCAGTAGTTTTTAATGGCATTTTCTTCTTCCCAGCCGAAGCCCTCTTCTTCGAGCGAGCTAACTTTAATAAGGCCAAAGTTCTGGTAGCAACCATAAGGGGCATTCTTTTGTTCCTTGGTGCCGGTCCAGAGGGTCTTTTCGTTAACGGAGATTTCTTCTTCGTAAACACCGCCGAGAACCGTAGCGCCCAACTGGCCGTTACCAACGGGCAGGCCGAGGTCCATCCACTTCTGGTCGTAGGAGTTGAGCACGTAGGTAGAGGTGGTGCCGGGGCGGGTGTACCAAAGCGAGAGTTTGTGTTCGGGGCGGTAGGTGGTGGAACCTTCGTAGTTGAATTCCACGGGAGGAATGTCTTCGAGCGACTTAAAGGTCAGGGCATTGCCGTTTTCGCCTGCGCTGCTTCCGTATATGCCGACTTCTTGAGCTGCAGCTCCGGCACCTTGCCAGAGGTTGAAACAGTTTTTAGTGTCGTTATCCTTAATCTCAAATGCGGGCCAATGGCTGTTGGCAGGAGTCTGAATAAGCGAATAACCCGCAGCGTAAGGGGTTGCCGAAGCTTTCACGCGAGCACCGGTGCCGGTACCCTGAATAACCAGATATTCGCCTTTTTTATTAACAATCTGGAAGTTATTGCGATTGCCCACGAGTTTCCAAAGCTTGTTAGCAACGGGCATCGGACCAATTACGCGCTTAACTGAATTACCAACGCCTTGCGACTCGATAACTGAATTGTTCTGTTTGAACTGAATGTAGTACCAGGTGGGTTCGGCAGTATCATCAGCAACGAACTCGGGATCGGTGGGGTATACGAAGTTCAGCTTATTGTTGGTGTCGCCGGTGTTCCATTCGCAGATCTGAACGCCAACGCCGGTGCCACCGCACTGGTTAATAGCCTTATTAGTCACACCTTTGCGGCAGATTTCCCAGTAGCCGTTCATATCTTTCAGATGCAGCTCAATGGCATTGGCTTCGTCAGCTACGGCTGTAAAACGGTTACTTGACGATTCATAGCCGATATATCGTCCGGCTGCGCTCTTCATTTTAAAATTCTCGGCATCGCCGATCAATTGCCAGCGGAATTCGGGACCACCGGCAACATTCGCCGTCTGCAGTCGCTGACCGGCACCGGTATCTTTCAGACAGTGTCCGCCGGTAGAAAATACAACCTGATTGTAGGCCGGGGCTTCGGCAGTTGAAAATGCCGGAGGCACGGTTGCGTTGGCTACCAAGCCCGTGCAGAGGGCCACAGCGCCAAGCAGTGATTTAATGTTGAATTTCATGGATAGAAATTTTTGTGATATTTGTGATGGTTAATTATTAGACAAATTTCGGTTGCAAATATACGAATAAAAGTTAAAACTCCACCAATATTTACCGAAAAAATTTCAAGAATTGCTCGGTTGAAAAAATTTTCGTAATTTTGCGGGACTTATGGAAGATAACAACAAAAAGAATTGGGCGCCGATAATTGCCGGCGCCGTGGTTGCCGTTATAGCCATCGGCATCCTGGCCTGGTTGCTCATCAACCAGAAGAAACAGTCTGACGAAGCAATGCTGAAGATTCAGGAGCTCGAACTTGCCAACGAGCAGCTGCAGCTGAGCAACGAATACGACGAGCTGTCGGCCTCGTTCGTGCAACACGAAGGGCAGATGGTGCTGTTCAACAACGACAGCATCCGCGCCGAATATGAGGCCGCTAAAAATAAGGTGGAAGAACTCCGCCAGGAGCTGAAAAACCGCGAACGCCTGTCGCAGGCCCGCATTGCCGAGCTGCAAAAGGAAATCGCCACACTCAAGGAGATTATGCGCCACTACGTTGAGCAAATCAACGAGCTCAACCAACAAAATCAGGAGCTGCGCGAAAAAAATGAAACCCTGGAGCAAAACAACCGCCAGCTGAGCAACCGCGTGGCGGAAACCACCTCGAAAAACGAAGTGCTGACCCAGCGCATGGAGCTGGCCGAGAAACTCAACGTTTCGGGCGTGAGCCTGCAGGCGCTCAATGGCAAAGGCAAGAACGAAAAGCACGTTGCCAAAGCCAAGCAGCTGGCCGTAACCTTCACCATTCCGCAAAACAATTCAACTCCCGTTGGCAACAAAAGCATCTACCTGCGCATAACCACCCCCGAGGGCAATCTGCTCAAAGGCAACGGCCAGACATTCAGCTTCGAAGGCACCACCCTTGAGGCCACAGCCAAGAAAGACGTTGAATATGAAGGCAATGAGATTCCCGGAGTAGTTATTTACTGGAACAATAATTCCACCCTCACCCCGGGCAGCTACCGCGTAGAACTGTTTGCCGACAACTACCGTCTGGCATCGCGCAACTTCGAATTATCGAAATGAGTGAAGAACTCTGGGTTCAGCTGACGGCCCCCAACGTAACTACCGCCCAGGCGCTGTTTAAGCTCTGCGTGGCAATGATTCTCGGAGCCAGCATCGGCTACGAGCGCAAGCGCAAGGGTCAGCCCGCCGGGCTGCGCACCTTTTCGCTCATAGCCATGGGCGCGTGCCTGGCAATGCTGGTGAGCATCTACGTCTGCCAGGAATACGTGGGACTGAAAAACGGCGACCCGGGCCGCATAGCCGCCCAGGTTATTTCAGGTATAGGCTTTCTCGGTGCCGGCGCCATTATCCAAGCCAAAGGCTCGGTGCGCGGCCTGACAACCGCCGCCGGAATATGGATGTCGTCGATAATCGGCCTGGCCGTCGGAGTAGGGCTCTACGTGCTCTCAATCTTCGCCACCCTGCTGATACTCTTCATTTTAGTTCAGCTCGAAGACATTGAAAAACGCCTCGAAATGGGCGCCGAAAGCCGCATTATCCGCCTCAAGGTCAGCGGAATCATAACCGAGTTGCAGCCCTATAAGGATATTTTGAAGCACCACGGCGGCACACTGGTCAACACCTACGTTGATTATGACTACACTGGCAGCACTACGCGACTTAACCTCGTGGTGTTGCTGCGAGAACACACCGACTACGTTACCCTTTTCGGCGAGCTGTCGAAACCCTACCCCACCGACTCCATTGCCATTGCCAACCAACTCTCATAACCTTTACAACCAATGATTGAATCACTGATTTCCGACCTTGCCTATATTATGCTTCTGGCGGCAGTTGTTACGCTGCTGTTCAAGTGGATTAAGCAACCCGTTGTGTTGGGCTACATAGTGGCCGGCTTCCTGGCCAGCCCCAACTTTGAGCCGCTGCCGTCGCTGACCACAGCCGAAAACATCGACTTCTGGGCCGAGCTCGGCATCGTAATTCTGCTCTTTACCCTCGGATTGGAATTCAGTTTCAAGAAGTTAATGAGTTGCGGCTCGTCGGCCATAATTACTGCCATGGTGGTGATTTTCGGCATGTTGTGTACCGGCTTTTTTATCGGCCACCTGCTCGGATTCAGCCATATCAACAGCATATTCCTCGGCGGCATGATTTCCATGCAGTCAACAACCATTATTATTAAGGCGTTGGGCGACCTGGGGCTGAAACACAAAAAATTTGCGTCGCAGGTGTTGGGCGTGCTCATTGTCGAAGACCTGTTTGCCGTGTTGCTCATGGTGGTGCTGTCGTCGATTGCCGTCAACAAAACGGTTCAGGGCGGCGAGCTGCTGCTGAGCACGGCCAAGCTGGTTTTCTTCCTTGTAATCTGGTTCCTGGTCGGCACCTACGTGCTCCCCACCCTGCTCAATAAGGTGCGCCGCTTTCTCAACGACGAGACCCTGCTGGTGCTCAGCATCGGCCTCTGTCTGGGCATGGCGGTATTCTCCGTGTCGTGCGGTTTCTCGCTGGCATTGGGCGCGTTCGTAATGGGCACGATTCTGGCGGGCACGAGCTACGCCGAGCGCATCGAACACGTTGTCAGCCCGGTCAAGAACCTGTTTGGAGCCGTATTCTTTATTTCGGTGGGCATGATGGTCAATCCGGCCGTCATCGTTGAATATTGGCGGCCGATTCTGCTGCTTTCGGGCGTGGTTATCTGCGGCGGCCTGCTGTTCGGCACCGGCGGCATGCTCCTTACCGGCCAGTCGCTCAAAGTGGCCATACAGAGCGGCTTCACCCTTACTCAAATCGGCGAATTTTCGTTTATCATCGCCACTCTGGGCACCTCGCTCGGAGTGCTCGACTCGTCAATGTATCCCATAATCGTTGCCGTTTCGGTAATCACCACGTTCACAACGCCTTATTTCATACGCATGGCCGACCCGGCATATAAGCTCGTTGCCAAAAACCTGCCCGAGCGCTGGAAGTTCCTGATCGACCGCTATTCGGAGAACAACACCCAGTCGGGCAGCGAAACCGGCCGCCTGTGGCAGGCAATTATCAAACGCTACGCCTGGCGCATGCTGCTCTACGGCATCGTTTTGATAGCCATAGTTTTGATTGGCAACCTCTACTTGCGCCCGCTGATTTGCGAGCTGATTCCCGGCTTCTGGGGCAGGCTGGCAAGTTGCGCCATCACCCTGACGGTTATGGCTCCGTTTCTGTTGGGCCTTACCTACCACTCTTCGCGCCGCTCCGAGCGCCAGATTCTTATCAATAACAACGCCCGCGCCCACGCCCCATTGGTGGCAATGACGGTTGTGCGTCTGCTCATCTGCGCCAGCTTCGTGGTCTACGTAATCGGCACCTATTTCGGCATCACGGCCGGTATAGCCTTCGGCATCACACTGTTTATCCTCGGCTTTATATTCGTGTCACACCGGGTGCGCCACCGCCTTGCGCGCATCGAGTCGCGCTTTCTCGACAATCTCAACGAGCGCGAACTGCGCCGCTCCGGCCAGAAGAACACGCTGGTTTCCGACATGCACCTGGCCTACGGTTCGGTGGGCTATGACTTCCCCTACGTGGGCGACCGCCTGTCGATCAGCAACGTCGGGCGCAAATATCATATCAACATAGCCTCGATTCAGCGAGGCGGCGAAATCATTCCGGTGCCCGGCGGCGACGAGCGCCTGTTTCCCGGCGACGTAGTCGGCGTTATCGGCACTGAAGAAAACATTTCCGCCTTCATGAACCAGCTCGAACTCGGCAGCGAGGCCTCGGAGTCAAAGTCGGGCAAGGAAGACGTCAAGTTCTCGTCGCTGACCCTGTCGCCGTCATCGCCCTTAGCAGGCAAAACCCTGGCTGAGGCCGACCTGCGCAACCGAAGCCATGTGCTTGTTGTTGCCATGGAACGCGACGGCGCCTTCATTCCGCTACGCCCCGAAGAAGCGTTCCGCGAGGGCGACACGATTTGGCTTGTTGCGCAGCCGAGCGTGGCAAAATCTCTTATGTGATTTTGTGAATTACTATTTTTTATTTAACTTTGCCAAAAATAAACTTTAAATCTCAATCATGAATATCAAAAAGATTGTGCTGGCCGCTTTGGTTATTGCCGGTTCAGCAGTGGCATACGCCGCTAACCCCAAGCCTTTTACGGTTCCTGAGGTAAGCTCATGGAAAGGTGGCAAAGGCTCGTTCGTACCCACCGAAAAGACCCGCATCGTTGCTGACCCCAAGAGCCCCGAAGCCCTTGAAATCGCCCGCCAGCTCGGCCAGGACTACACAACCCTTACCGACACCAATCTGCCCGTAGTTGCCGAAAAAGCCAAGAAAGGCGACATTGCCCTGCAGATTAAGCCCGCAAAAAATGCCGGCGCCGAATCCTACACCATCGACATCACCCCCAACGGCGTAACCCTTTCGGCCCCCACTGCCGAAGGCCTCTACTGGGCCACCCGCACCCTGCTGCAAATGACCGAAAACTCGGCCAACGGCCTCGAACTTCCCGTAGGCTCCATTGCCGACGCCCCGCAGTATGCCCTGCGCGGTTTCATGCTCGACACCGGCCGCAAGTTCATGCCGCTCGACTATATCTACGCGCTCATCAACGCCATGAGCTACTATAAGATGAACACCCTTCATCTCCACCTCAACGACAACGGCTTCCCCTATTATTTCGACAACGACTGGTCGAAAACCCAGGCCGCATTCCGCATGGAGTCCGACAAGTTCCCCGGCCTCACCGCCCGCGACGGCTCTTACACCAAGCAGGAGTTCCGCGACCTTATTAAATATGCCAAATCTAAAGGCATTGAAATCATTCCCGAATTTGACTTCCCCGCCCACTCGCTCGCATTTACGCAATATATTCCTGAAATCGGAAGCACCGGCCGCAACGGTTTTGACCACCTGGACATCACCAAGCCGCAAACCTACGAATTTCTCGACACCCTGATTGCCGAATATATCGGCGGCGACGACCCCGTTTTCTCCGGCCCGATTTTCCACATCGGCACCGACGAATATCAGGGCGACTCGCTGACCATGGAGCAGTTCCGCGCCTTCACCGACCGCTATATCAAATACACCGAGCAGTTTGGCAAGAAGCCCGCTATCTGGGGCTCGCTGACCCACGCCAAAGGCCAGACCCCGGTTCAGGTCGACAACGTTTTGATGTATCTTTGGAGCAACGGCTACGCCAAGCCCCGCGACATGATTGAACTCGGCTATGAACTGGTTTCTATTCCCGACGGTTGGGTTTACATCGTGCCCCAGGCCGGTTATTACTATAACTACCTAAACACCAAGAACCTCTACGAAAACTGGACTCCCGCAACCATCGGCAACGTTAAATTCAGCGCCGACACCGCCAAGCAGAGCATCCGCGGCGGCATGTTTGCCGTGTGGAACGACCACCCCAACAACGGCCTGACCGTTAAAGACGTGGCCCACCGCGTGCAGGCCGCCCTCCCCACCATGGCTGCCAAAACCTGGAGCGCCGACGGCGTAACCGTTCCCTACGACGAGTTCATCGAACGTTCCTCGAAAATGATCGAAGCCCCCGGCACCAACTATCTGGGCCGCCGGGGAACTCCCGGCGTTGTTGAAGAAGTTCTGGCCATCGACGCCGTAACTCCCGGCATGACCCTGCCCATCGACGAAATCGGCTATGACTACACCATCGAATTCACCGTCGACGGCGCCAACGAAGCCAAGGGCACGAAACTCTTTGAAAGCCCCAACGCAACATTCTGGCTCTCCGACCCCGTTGAAGGAAAAATCGGTTTCTCGCGCGAATCGAACCTCAACACATTCCGCTATGATGTTCGCCCCGGCGAAAAAATCGACGTGAAGATTACCGGCAACAACCAGGGCACAAAATTCTATGTCAACGGCAAGCTCATCGACGACCTGAATATTCGCTGGCTCTCCTACGACATGAAGAAAAAAATGGCCCAGGTCCGCACCCTCGTCTTCCCCCTGGCCAAGGCCGGACAATTCAACTCAAAAGTAACTAACCTGAAAGTCACCAACGCTATCAAGTAACTTGAAAGCCCACTACTCAACTCTCGGATGTAAACTCAATTTCGCCGAGACCGGCACCATCGCGGCAGCCCTGGCTGACCGCGGTGTTGCGCGTATAAACCCCGGCGAAACTCCCGACTTCTGCATTGTCAACACCTGCTCGGTAACCGCCGAAGCCGACCGCAAATGCCGCCGGCTAATCCGCTCGCTCCACACCCGCTATCCTCAGGCCCGCATTATCGTTACCGGCTGCTACGCCCAGCTGCAGCCGGTAGAGGTTGCCTCGCTCCCGGGAGTAGACATGGTTGTTGGCATCAACGATAAGCTCCGCATTGCCGACTACGTTAGCGGCGCGCAGCCCGAGCCGGTGGAGCCCTCCAAAAACCTGCGCGAATTCATGCCCTCATGCTCGCGCGGCGACCGCACGCGCTATTTCCTTAAGGTTCAGGACGGTTGCAACTACTGGTGCTCGTACTGCACCATACCCGCCGCCCGCGGCCGCTCCCGCTCCGGCTCCATAGAGTCGCTGGTGGCCCAGGCCCGCCGGGTCGCCGCCGAAGGAGGCAAGGAAATAGTTCTTACCGGCGTAAACATCGGCGACTTCGGCAATGGCACCGACAAAAAGTTCATCGACCTTTGCCGCGCGCTCGACCAAGTGGAAGGCATTGAACGCTACCGCATAAGCTCCATAGAGCCCGACCTGCTCACTGACGAGATTATCGACTTCGTGGCCCGGAGCCAACGGTTTATGCCCCACTTCCACATTCCGCTCCAGTGCGGGTCCGACGAAGTTCTCCGGCTCATGCGCCGCCATTATCTCAGCGACCTGTTTGCCGACAAGGTCCGGAAAATCCGCGCGGCCATGCCCCACGCGTTTATCGGCGTTGACCTCATTGTCGGCGCCCGCGGCGAAACCGACGAGCTCTTCAACGTGAGCCGCCGCTTTGTTGAGTCGCTGCCGATTTCGCGGCTCCATGTGTTCCCCTACTCCGAGCGGCCCGGTACCCGCGCCCTCACCGACATCGACTATATTGTCAGTCAAGAGGAAAAGCATCGCCGCATGCAGGTTATGACCGACGTTTCGACGGCCAGTCAGCGGGCATTTTCCGAACCATTCACCGGCACGGTGCGCCCCGCCCTGATCGAACATGTGAGCCACGGAAAAACCGCAGGCTTTACCGACAATTATCTGCGCATCGAGCTTGCGCAGCCCCGGCCCGACCTGGCAAACCGGGTGGTCAACGTGCGCCTGGACTCGCTGAGCCCCGACGCCGACAAATTTTTTGCAACCGTTATTGAATGAAACAAGTCAGCATCGTTATTCTCAACTGGAACGGCATCAACCTTCTGAAGGAATATCTGCCGCGCGTTCTCGAAGCGTCAGACCTGGAGCTGTCGGAGGTCATCGTGGCCGACAACGGCTCGACCGACGGCTCGCTCGACTATGTTCGCTGGCTCGGCCTGCCAACCATTGAATTCCCGAAAAACCATGGTTTTGCCGGCGGCTACAACCTGGCCATCGACCGCATTAAAACGCCCTACACCATTCTGCTGAACTCCGACGTTGCCCCGCGCAAGGGGTGGGACCGCATTCTCTTCGACTATATGCAGAAGCACCCCGAAGTGGGAGCCTGCCAGCCGAAGATTCTCAGCTGGCACGACCCGCAGAAGTTTGAATATGCCGGAGCGGCCGGCGGCTTCCTCGACCGCAACGGCTATCCCTATTGCCGCGGCCGCATATTCTCGACCGTAGAAACCGACTCAGGGCAATATGACGAGCCCATTTTCTGCGACTGGGCCTCGGGCGCGGCGCTTATGGTGCGCACCCCGCTCTATCGCGAAGTCGGAGGCCTCGACGAAAGCTTTTTCGCCCACATGGAAGAGATTGACCTTTGCTGGCGCATGCGCCTGCGGGGGTGGCAAATCGCTGTGGTTCCGCAAGCCCGGGTCGAACACCTCGGCGGCGGCTCGCTCCCCATGGGCAATCCGCGCAAAACCTACCTGAACTTCCGCAATAACCTTTTGCTGCTCCATAAAAACCTGCCCGAAGCCGACCGCCGCAAGGCCCTGTTTCGCCGGCGGCTGCTCGACACCATAGCCTGGGCAAAGAGCGTTGCCACACTTAACTTTGCCGACGCCCGCGCAATTCTGAAAGCCCACCGCGACTACCGCTCCATGGCCCCGGCAGCCCGCCCGGCCGGAGCCGACCAAAACCTGCTCGCAGGCCGCCCCAACATTCTGGTCGACTACTTCCTGCGCCGCAAATCAAAGTTCTCGAATCTCTGAAACGGCTATATAACTAACTTGGTCAGGGGCCTCCGGCAACGGTGGCCTCTGACTGTTTTTAATTGTTAAAAATCCGCCGTTTTCAGAACTTTTGCCTATGAACCCGCGTTTTTAAAGTGAAATCTAAAAAACAACAATGCTATGAAATACATACAGCCTGAATTACCCTACGACTCCGCAGCCCTTGCCCCCGCAATCAGCGAAGAAACCGTTCGCTTCCACTACGGGAAACACGAAAAGGCCTACATTGACAACCTCAATGCAATGATTAAAGACACTCATTTCGAAAACATGAGTCTCGAAGAAATCATTTGTGAAGCCGATGGCGCATTGTTCAACAATGCCTCGCAGGCGTGGAACCATATATTCTACTTCTTTTCGCTGAGCCCCGACGGCGGCGGCGAACCGGGCGGTGAACTCCGCCGCGCCATTGACCGCGACTTCGGCTCGTTTGAAAAGTTTAAAGAAGATTTCGTCAAGGCCGGCACCGGACTATTTGGCAGCGGCTGGGTATGGCTATCGAAAGATGCCGACGGCAAACTCTTTATTCAGGCCGACTCCAACGCCGGAAACCCCATGACAACCGGGCTGACCCCGCTACTGACTTTCGACGTTTGGGAACACGCCTACTATCTTGACTACCAGAATCGGCGCGCCGACGCCCTCAATGCTCTCTGGAACATTGTTGACTGGGACGTGGTTGAAAGCCGCTACTAAAAACGAATTAATTTTTGAGATTTACAGTAATGATATTATAAGCAATAAGCATAATGTGATGAATGGAGAGAGAGGCACGCGTGAGCGCCCCTCTTTTTCTCGTTATACCCCCCTGTGGCCGCCCGACCGCATGCCCGGCCGCAAATTTTATTTTGCCGACCGACTTTTTTTGCTTATCTTTGCATAATCTTTAAGATTACCTATATGACGCGACCGGCATTTCTTAATAAATTCATCACCAGCAACGGAATCGTATTTACGTTTCTGCGCTCTACCGTGTCGTCGCAAATCAGCTCGTGGTTCGACATGATTCTGAGCTTCGTGTTCTACTCATGGGTCCACCTTTACCCCTGGCTGGCAACCGCTTTGGGCGCATTTTTCGGCGGGGTGCTCAACTGCATCATCGGCTATCGGTTCACCTTCCATGCCCAGGGTCAGGACAAGCGCGCCGTATTGCTGAAGTTCTTCATGATATGGCTCGGCTCAATGATTCTCAACTCCGCAGGCACTGAAGGCCTCTTTCACGCCCTGCGCAGCTGGCCCTGGCTCGAAGAAATCGGCTTCAAACCCGACGGTTATTTCGCCGCCGCCCGACTCATCGTGTCGGGCATCGTGTCCTTGGGCTGGAACTTCTTGCTCCAGCGCTGGTTTGTGTTCTCCCCCACCCGCTTCGACAAAACCGCTATACGCATTATTGATACCCTGATACCATCACATCTTATAAAATGACAAAAAAAATTTCGCTGCCGCTGGGATTGCTTTTCCTTTCCGCAGCCGGCGCCGCTTATGCTCAGCAAAAGCCAAATGTAATCTTCCTCGTGGCCGACGACCTCGGATTCGGCGATTTGAGTTGCTTCGGTGGCAATGAACCCACCCCCAACTCCGACGCCCTGGCAGCCTCCGGCCTCCGCTTTAACAACGCTCACGCAACCGCCGCCACCTCAACCCCCTCGCGCTACTCAATTCTTACCGGCCAATACCCCTGGCGCAAGCGCGGCACCAACGTGCTTCAGGGCAATGCCGGCCTGATTATCGGCCCCGAGCAATACACCGTTGCCCGAATGTTTCAAGACGCCGGCTACGCAACCGCAGCAATCGGCAAATGGCACCTCGGCTTAGGCTCCGCTGCCGGCAAACAGGACTGGAACGGAACCCTCGACCACACCCCTCGCCACATAGGCTTCGACTACCACTATATTCAGGCCGCCACGGCCGACCGCGTGCCCTGCGTCTACATCGAACAGGACACCATTGCCAACCGCGACCCCGAATCGCCCATCGAAGTCAGCTACTCTAAAAACTTCCCCGATGAACCCACCGGCCTGACCCACCGCTCGGCCCTGAAGCTCGACTGGACCCACGGCCATAACCAAACCATCGTCGACTCTATTTCGCGCATCGGCTATAGCCGCGGCGGCGGACGCGCACTCTGGCGCGACGAAAACATTGCCGACTCCATTGCCGAACACTCGCGCCGCTTCATCATGGAACATCGCGACGAACCCTTCTTTATGTGGCTCTGCACCAACGACGTTCACGTGCCCCGCTGGCCCCACTCCCGCTTCCGCGGCAAATCGCCCATGGGCCTGCGCGGCGACGCCATCTCGTCGTTTGACTGGACTGTAGGCCAGGTGCTCGCCGCCCTCGACTCAGCCGGTGTGCGCGAAAACACCCTAATTATTCTCACCTCCGACAATGGCCCCGTTATGGACGACGGCTACGACGACAAAGCCTACGAGCGCCTCGGCTCACACCAACCCACCGGCGGCTCGCGCGGCGACAAATACTCTAACTACGAAGGCGGAACCCGCGTGCCCCTCATTATCAGCTGGCCCGCACAAATCCAGCCCGAAGCCGAAGCGCGCGAAACCCTGCTCAGCCTCATTGACCTCTTCGGCTCATCGGCAGCCCTCATCGGCGCCGAACTTCCCGAAGGAGCTGCCCCCGACTCGCGCAACATGCTCGACCAAATGATTGGCCGCAGCGACGTTGATCGCCCCTGGGTTGCCGAACTCGGCCAGTCAATGTCCGTGAGCCTCCGCACCCCTGAATGGAAATTCATCCCCGCCGGCAAATTCGACGGTCCCCTCCTTTCTTGGCCCGCAACCGGCCACATCGGCGGCACCATCCAGCTCGGCGAATCGCGCCAGCCCCAGCTCTACGACATGGTCAACGACCCCGGCGAAACCACCGACCTCGCGCCCCAGATGCCCGCAGAAGTCATCGACGCCTTTAACGACCTCCACAACCGCGTAGTAAAATAACCCCACCTACCA
The DNA here is from genome assembly GCA_964554665.1 of uncultured Bacteroides sp. Taxonomy (GTDB): domain Bacteria; phylum Bacteroidota; class Bacteroidia; order Bacteroidales; family Muribaculaceae; genus UBA3263. The sequence continues at coordinate 2,806 of CAZKPP010000007.1, read as the reverse complement.
TACAATATAGAAAGAAGGGAAGCCGCAGCCTCCCTTCTTTTTTTTGTGCTAATAATAGATTAGTTACTTAACAAGTACTTTAGCCACCGTGGCCGGCGAAACCTTAACGATATAGATGCCGGCAGCGAGATTCAGCTTGGTTTCCTCGTCTTCGACTATGGCGCCGTTGGTAACCTTACCGTCTACGGTATAAACCGCAATCGACTCGCCCGAAGCAACATTGCGAACAACAATGCCGCCCTCAACCACGTCGATAACAACTCCGGTCGAGGCCATCTCAGTCAGTTTAACAATCTCGCCAACCGACACTGCACACGCTGCCGTGTGCTCGCCGCTGCGAGCGGTAATCTGGGCGGTGCCAAGCGCTTTAAGCTCAACATGGCCCTCGGGGCTAACGGCAGCCACATTGGGGTCCGACGACTCCCAGATAACCGACTTGTCGGTAGTATTTTCAGGCTCATGCAAGGCTAACAAGCTGAACTGATGGCCAATGCCGCCAACAGCCTCAACCGGGAACACATTCAGCCCCCGCGCCACAACTTCCTCAACAATGAATGGCACCGAGAACTCGTGGCCCTGACATTCGGCCGTAACGACCGCGCTACCCGCAGCATTGAACCAAACCGTTCCCTCGCCGTCAACCGCAGCCACCTCCGGGTTGCTGCTAATCCAGCTAATTGTCGGGTCAGTAACATCTTCAGGCACAACCTTAGCTCGCACCTCAAGACTCTCCCCAACCTTGCCGACAATCCCCTCAAACTCAAGGTCCGTAGCCGCAACCGTCGGATCCTCAACACTCACAACACATGTAGCCGTCAATGTGCCGCTCATAGCGATAATCGCCGCCGAGCCCTTAGCAACGCCGGTTACGACACCATCAGCATCAACAGTAGCAACCGCCGCATTCGATGACATAAAGCTAATCTCACCCGACGCACCAAACGGAATCTTATTAACCTTCAACTTAACAGTTCCCCCAAGCGGGCAAACAACATTCGCCTCCGCAAACTCAATTCCCGAAAGCGGCTCAATCGAATAAACATTCTTAAACTCATTCCAAGGGGCACTCCTTAAATACGTCGATATAGCAGAGGTAGGGACCTGCAGTTCATCTTTTCTTGAAAAGACACCTCCACCGCAAGAAGGAGGTACCATCGCATAACAAATGACCTTATTAAATTTTGGTCCGTCAAATACATTACTCCATATTGTATGTATGGACTCGGGGAGTACTAAAGTACCATTCAGGCCAGTACATCCACGGAAGGTTAGAATTTTTAGTTCGGTTACTAAATCAGGGATTTTAATTGAACCCGTAAATCCGGCGCAATCTTCAAATGCGCATGATCCAATAGAAGTAATGGACTCCGGCAATTCAAGTGAGCCGGTAAAACCTTTACATCCGAAAAATGCATTATCACCAATTACCTTCAAAAATTGAGGAAGAATCAACGAGCCGGTAAAACCTTTACAATTAGTAAAAGCTGACGCACCAATAGAAGAAACGGAATCCGGAAATTTCAGCGATCCTGTGAAACCGCCACATCCTGAAAAAGCAGCCACTCCTATGGACTGAATGGACTCTGGGAGCACTAATTCACCAGAAAAACCTGAACAATTTTGAAACGCACATGCTCCAATTTTATTAATATTTTTCCCCAAAACAAGATTACCTTTCAATGCAGAAATTCCGCTAAAAGCTTCATCACATACTTCTGTTACCGGATAACTTTCTCCATTATACCATATAACATCCGCTAATTCAAGCCCGTCGAAAGAAATATTACCAGAAACCAAGCCTGATGCAATTGCATATTTTTCATTGAGCATTACTCTATACGAAACCTTTCCACATTCAACATATACGAAAACATCAGGGATACTTAATGCACTTGATTCATAGGCATACCACTCAGAAGTTTTATTAAAACTCCCAGTTCCTAACGCGCCTGTTAAAAACATATTATCCGCCTTGTTTGGAGAGATACTAAGCCCCAAAGTATTATTGATATTCTCTCCATTGAAAATATATAAATTGATTGGCGCAGCAGAAGACCGACTAAGAAGCCAGGAATTACTAGAACTCCCAATAAAAAGATACCCTCCTGTGGCCGAATTTTTTAAAGCTATAGCACCATCTTTTGACACTGATTCAACTTCCCAAACACAATTATTCGTTATCTGTTTTGAAAGTTTAATAACATCTCCTACCCGAATATCCGCTATATACCGAGAATCAGTATTTTTAGCAGAAGCATTTTCGAATACGTAAGATTGCCCAACTTCTAATTGGGCTACGGGTGTTGCGGAATGAGCAGAAGAGTAAACTTGCGCAGCTGTAAAGATGGCTAACGCTGTGATTAGTTTGAATGGGTGTTTCATTACGAAATGAATAAGATTAGTACCGCAGGACCATCGTCAACGGTGATTAAAGAAAAAATGCGTGACGGCCTTACTTGTTGCCCATTCATCACTCTGAGGCCCTGGAATTGCCCTACTCGGTTGAACGGACAACGCAGAAGCCTCACGCAATATATGACTAAACCATCTGCCGCAACGCTCTCGCGCTGGCAAGCAGTGGGTTAGATTCATATACCCATAAAGGCATCTACCGTTGTCTCATTCTTGACCGAGTTGAAATTTTCCAGGTTTCAGAGTGTCAAGAAAGAGCGTTTGGTAAACGCATCTGTAATTATGTCGGTGCAGCCCACCCGCATCGCCCGGACCGGGCTTCTGCAAGCGGTCTGCACCGCAAAGTTACGCATTAAATTACTAATTAGCAAATCTTCCCCCAACTATTAGACTA
>CAZKPP010000006.1:0-53807 GCA_964554665.1 uncultured Bacteroides sp. | reverse complement strand
ATGGCCGACGGATATCTTGAACGCAAAATGGAGGATTATTTAGCCGGAAAGCTTAAACCTTCAAAGAAAAAGCCAGTCAAAAAAACTAACAAACAACCATAAACCAATACTCAATGAAACCGATCTATTCACTCGCTGCCGCAGTTATGGCTCTGCCCGCGGTTGCCCTGGCGCAGCAAACCGGCGAAATCGCCCCGCAGACGCCAAACCCGGATGCCCCGCGCTATAACATAGTATATATAATGACCGACGACCACACGGCACAAATGCTGTCGGCCTACGACACCCGCTATGCGTCGACCCCCAACCTCGACCGTCTGGCTCAGGGCAATGGCGTTAAGTTCAACAATTCGTTTGTTGCCAACTCGCTGTCGGGTCCGTCGCGCGCATGCATGATTACCGGCAAACACTCGCACGGCAACGGCTTCTACGACAACGAAAGCGGTCGCCCCTTCGACGCTTCGCAGCCAACCTATCCGAAATATCTGCAGAGTGTGGGCTACCAGACCGCCCTTTTCGGCAAGTGGCACCTGATTTCCCACCCGACCGGCTTCGACACCTGGCGCATAGTTCCGGGCCAGGGCGACTACTATAACCCCACCTTTATAAATCAGGACGGTTCGCGCTCGATTGAACACGGCTACCTGACCAACCTCATTACCGACTATTCGCTCGACTGGCTCGAAAACCAGCGCGACAAGTCAAAACCCTTTGCGCTGCTGATCCACCACAAGGCCCAACACCGCAACTGGATGGCCGACACCTGCAACCTCAGCCTCTATGAAGACAAGGTGTTCCCGGTACCCGAAACTTTCTATGACGACTACGCAGGCCGCCCGGCGGCCGAAGCCGCCGAAATGCGCATAGCCTCGCCCCACGACATGGACATCATCTATGACCTGAAGATGCTCCACCCCGACTCGGTTACCCGCCTGAAAAAAACCTACGAGGCTTTCGTAGGCCGCATGGACCCCGAGCAGCGCAAGGCCTGGGACGACTTCTATAACCCCATCATCAAAGAGTTCTACGACTCCAAGCTCGAAGGCAAAGAGTTGGCCGAATGGAAGTTCCAGCGCTATATCCGCGACTACCTGAAAACCCTCAAGAGCCTCGACGACAACGTAGGCCGCGTGCTCGACTATCTGGAAGAAAACAACCTGATGGACTCGACTTTGGTGGTTTACACCTCCGACCAGGGCTTCTACATGGGCGAACACGGCTGGTTTGACAAGCGCTTCATGTATGAGGAATCGCTCAACACCCCGCTGCTGATGCACCTGCCCAAAGGCCTCGAAGCCAAAGGCGAAATCAACGAAATGGTGCAAAACATCGACTATGCGCCCACCTTTATGGAAATCGCCGGCGCCAACATTCCCGACGACATCCACGGCAAGTCGTTCCTGCCGATTCTGCGCGGCGAACACCCCGAAGACTGGCGCGACGCCATATATTACCACTACTACGAGTATCCGGCCGAACACCGCGTTAAACGCCACTACGGCGTGCGCACCGACCGCTACAAGCTTATGCACTTCTATAACGACATCGACGTTTGGGAACTCTACGACCTGCAGGAAGACCCCAACGAGCTCAACAACCTCTACGGCAAACCCGGCACCGAGGAACTCACCAAGCAGCTCAAGGCCAAACTTCTGGAACTTCAGGAACAGTATGACGACCCGATCCGCCACCAGTTTCCGATAGACAAGGAAGGCTAAACCGACTTTCGTAAGGACCTTAGAGCTCGCAAAGACTCCAAGGTCCTTACAATATTTTGGGGTAGAGTTGCGTTAGAAATGTAGTTATGATGAAATTTTTACGCTATATATATGTTTTGGCAATGGTTCTTTGCGTCGGCATCGGCGCACGAGCCTTTGCGCCCGACGTTTACGCCCCGGCGTCTGTTTTGAGCAGCGGCAAGTGGGTGAAAATCAGCGTAGAAAAGTCGGGCATGCACTGCATTACAACGTCGCAGCTCAAAGACTGGGGCTTCAGCGACCCCTCTCGGGTGTGCATCTACGGCTATGGAGGTCAGATGCTTTCCGACGTATTGTCGGAATCGACCTATATTGATGACCTGCCGGCAGTTGCATCGAAAGTTACCGGTTCGGGCCTGGTTTTTTTCGCCGAGGGCCCGCAGCAGGTTATTGTTGACCGCCAGGACGCATACCACCAGGTCAATCCCTACTCCAACTTCGGCTACTACTTTCTGACCGAAGGCCCCGGCCGCACCATTGAGCGCGCCGGAACGCCCCTCGACCCCGGCACGAGCTGTCAGACCGACGGCTACTGGGTGAGCTATTATGACCCGCAGGAAGTTTCCGTAGGCGGCTCCGGGCGCATGATGGTAGGCGAGGATTTCCGCGTAAAGCAGACGCGCACCTTTGAGCTGAGCACTCCCGGGCGCGTTGCCGGCAACAATGCCGTAACCATGCGCATGTCGCTCGTGGCCAACTCGTCGAAGCGCACCTCAATCCGCGTAACCGCCAATGGCGCGCAGCTCACTAACCCTTCGAGCGACTATATCGACAGCAACTCCGAATCGGAAATCTGGGCCCGCCAGTCAATAGTTACGCGCTCGTTCACTCCCGAGTCAAACAACATATCGCTCGAAGTCACCCTGGGGCTGGCAACCTCGGCCAAATGCGGCTGGCTCGACTACGTAGAGCTGATTTATCATCGCCGCTTCGAGGGCTCGCAGATATTGTGGGCCACGAACCCCAACGTGGAATCGGTCGGCGCAGGCGCTGCCGGAACTCACGTCTGGGACATCACCGACCCGGCCAACCACTACGAAATGAACGTTGGCACGTCGGGAGCCTGGCGCAACGAACGCTCGGGCACCCGCCGCTATGTTGTCTGGAAAGAAACCGACCAGATACCGAGCCCGGCCTTTGTAGGCAACGTCTACAACCAGAATCTGCACTCAATGACGCAGATTCCCGACATGGTAATCATAACTCCGCCGCTCTATAAAAAAGCGGCCGAATCCATTGCGGCCAGCCACCGCACTTATCCGCTCAACCGCCTGAACGTCGAGGTTATAGACCTCGACCAAATTCTCAACGAGTTCGGCTCGGGCAGCTTCGACCCCGGAGCCTTGCGCCGCTTCCTGAAGATGCTCTACGACCGCAGCAGCGACGACAACGGCCGGCTGCGCTACGTTCTGATGATGGGCAAAGGCACGTGCGACAACCGCGCCCTGACCTCGGCCGGCAAAGCGCTGAACGCGCCGATGCCGCTGTGGGTCAGCGAGAACTCGCTGGGCGAGAGCACCTCGTTTTCGACCGACGACTTTTTTGCCTATCTCGAAGATGAGTCTGGCGCACGCCTGGGCCGCGACATTTTGTCGGTGGCCGTCGGGCGCATACCCGCAACCACCGCCAAGGAGGCCGAAATCGTAGCCGAAAAAATCAACCGCTACCTCTTTAACTCTCCGCAAGGTGCATGGCGCACGCGCATGACCATTCTCGCCGACGACGAAAATGGCGGCGAACACATGTATCAGAGCGAAAACCTCACCTCGGGCATGGCCTCCGGAGCCAACGGCAAGCGCATAATCGTCAACAAAATATATTGCGACGCCTACGAGCGCAGCAATTCCACCTACCCGCAGGCGCGAACCGACCTTTTCCGCGACTTCAGCGACGGCATGGCCATATTCTCCTACATAGGCCACGGCTCGCCCCGCGCCCTCGGCTCAAAAGGCATTATCCAGGCCACGGACTTCAAGGAGAAATTCTACCTGAAGCGTCTGCCCTTCTTCTATGCCGCAACCTGTTCGTTCCTGAAATGGGACATGGACCTGACCTCGCAGGCCGAAGCGCTGCTTTTTCAGCGCGACGGCGGCCTGATCGGCTGCATCTCGGCCCTGCGCCCGGTATATATTACCGCCAACGGCGACCTTAGCCGCTCGTTTGGCCAGACGCTGGCCAACTTCGACGCCGACGGGTCGGTGCCCACGGCCGGCGAAATCTACCGCCGCGCCAAAAACCAGGTTATCAACGACACGAACAAGCTGCGCTACGTATTTTTGGGCGATCCGGCGCTGAGCCTCGTCGTTCCGGCAAACGTTATGGTGCTCGACGCCATCAACGGCATTGCGGTTAACGAGGGCGACCCGATAACCGTTATGGCCCGCCAGGACCTGACCATTAGCGGCCGCGTAACCGACCCCAACGGCAACCTGCTCGACGACTTTAACGGCTCGGCAACGATTACGCTCTATGACGCCGAGTACTCAACCACGTCGCACGGCTACGGCGACTCCGGCAAGGAAGTGACCTTTGAAGAAAAAGGCGCGCTGCTGTTCGTTGCCATGGGCGAGGTTAAAAACGGTGTTTTCGAAGCTAAAGTCAGAATGCCGCAGAACATTGCCGACAACTACCGGCCGGCAACGCTGAGCATGTATGCCAACTCCACAGTGGCCAACGATATGCGCACGGCATCGGGCGTGAGCAACAGCATCTATGCGTTCGGCTTCGACGAAACCACTCCCGCCGACCTGCAGCCGCCGGTAATCCACTCGGCAACGCTCAACGACGAAAACTTTGAGTCGGGCGACAACGTTAACCAGCAGCCGCTGCTGGTGGCCCGCCTGAGCGACAACACCGGGCTGAACATGTCAACCGCCGGCGTGGGGCAGAAAATGACCCTGACCATCGACGGCCGCACCACCTGCAGCGACCTTGCCGGATATTTCGTGCACGATGCCACCCCGCGCGACGGCGCCATGAGCGGCGTGCTCTACTACCCGGTTCCGAAACTCACCGAGGGCGACCACACGCTGCTGCTCCGCGTGTTTGACATCGACGGCAACTTCACCGACGCCACCATCGAGTGCACGGCCCGCGCCGATATTAAGCCGGAGATTTACGAAGTTTACACCACTTCGTCGCCCGCCCGCACCGAAGCCCGCTTCTATGTGCGCCATAACCGTCCCGACCAGATAGTAACGGTGACCGTAGGGGTTTATGACCTTATGGGCCGCCACGTATGGAGCGGCGAGGTTGAAGGGCGCAGCGACATGGAAACGTCGTCGCCGCTGGTGTGGGACCTCCGCAACGAAGGCGGCCAGCGCGTGCCCCGCGGCATCTACGTCTATCGCGTGGAACTGGTAAATGGCGCAAGCCCCGGAGCTACCAAGTCCAAAAAGCTGGCAGTTGCCGCCGAATAACCCTGAAACAATCTGACAGATAATGAATATTACCGTATATTGTGCGTCGAGCCCCGATGCCCCGAAAGAGTTCATCGATGCGGCATATCAGCTTGGTCTTGAGGCCGGACGCCGCGGCTGGGCAACCGTTACCGGCGCCGGCACCACCGGCCTGATGGGCGCGGTTGTCGACGGCACCCTTGCCGGCGGCGGCGAGGCAATCGGCGTGATTCCGCAGTTTATGGTCGACCGCGGATGGGCCAACCCGAAAATGACCGCCCTGGAAGTAGTTGACACCATGGCCACCCGCAAGGACCGGCTCATAGCTCTGGGCAACGCGGCAGTGGCCCTGCCCGGCGGCATAGGCACGCTCGACGAGCTGATGGACCTGCTGACGCGCTGCCAGTTGGGAATATGCTCCAACCCGGTTGTGATTCTCAACTACCATGGGTTTTACAACAACTTGCTGGCACAGCTGCGCTATGCCGACTACTGCTCGATGATGCGCCACCTGGGCATGCCGGGCGACCTTTGGTTTGAGGCCACAACTCCCGCCGAAGCCATTGAACTAATTGCTTCCGCCACCAATGGTTGACCGCATCGAACCGGCGCTGAGAACCGTTACGGCGGGTCACGACTCTTCGATGCTGACCGCTCTGCTGGCAATATTTATTGTCAGCGCGTTCTGCGCACCGACAATAAGCCGCGTGTCGGGTCTCTATTTCAAGCAGCTGCTGCGCTCAACCCGCGAGCCGCTTTCGGGCGAACGCACTTTTGGCGAGCGCCTGGCGCTGTTTATCTGCCTGCTGCAGACCGTGGCGTTCGAGGGGCTGTTGCTTTTTGCCGCCTTCAACGGAGTAAACGCCGCTGCTCCGCTGAGGTTGTTTGGCGCCCTGGCCGGCCTTTGCGGCGGATTGATGCTCGTGCAGCTGGCCGGCTACCGCCTGGTCGGCTACGCGTTTGCCAACCCCGAGGATACCCACAGCTGGCAGTCGGCCTTCTTCATTACGCAGTCGCTGCTGGGCTATATGCTGGCCATTCCGGCCGTAGTTGTGTTGTTTTATCCCGGGTCTTGCCGGCTACTTTGCGGCATTGGCATGGGTTTTTATACACTTTGTCGCATACCGCTGTTTATCAGCGAGTTTAGAATTTTTAAGACCGACAAATTTTCATTATTCTACTTTTTTTTGTATCTTTGCACCCTCGAAATCGTTCCGTTACTGGCAGTTCGCCGTCTTGCGGAGCTCGTTTCAACCCTGTTAACTTGATTAAAAAATGGCTAAACCCATCAAGAAAATACTAATCTCCCAACCGCGACCGTCGGTCGAAAAATCACCTTATTTCGACATTGAAAAGAATCGTAACGTGGAGATTGTTTTCCGTCCCTTTATCAAGGTCGAGGGGCTGACCTCCCGCGAATTTCGTCGCCAAAAAATTTCGATCAGCGACTTCACGGCAGTGATTTTCACCGCCCGCACTGCCGTTGACCATTTCTTCCGCCTGTGTGAAGAGCAGCGCTATCAGGTTCCCGACACTCTGAAATATTTCTGCTCGTCGGAAAGCATTGCGCTCTATCTTCAAAAATATATTCCTTTCCGCAAGCGCAAAATCTTCAGCTCGCCCACCGGCAAGTTTGAAGACCTGATTCCTATTCTGCAGAAACACCACAAGGAGAAATATCTCTTTGCAGTGTCGGACGTCAACAAAGATGTGCTTGCCAACCTCGAACGCTCCAAGCTGCAATATACCCGCGCTGTGATGTATCGCACGGTGCCCAACAACTTCGGCCCCGACGAGGCTTTTGACTACGACATGCTCGTATTCTTTTCGCCCGAAGGCATCAAGGCGCTGCAAACCAATTTTCCGGATTTCAACCAGGGCGACATCCGCATCGCCACTTTCGGCCTGACTACGGCCAAAGCCGTGGCCGACAGCGGCCTTCGTCTGGACCTCGACGGCTCCATGAGCCCCACAAAGTCGATTGCCGCCACCATCGACGCTTATATTGCCGAACAAAACGCCGACTATGAGGACGAAGCTGAGGAACAAACTGCCGAAGGCGACTAAGCTCTGCTCCATATCGGCCATTGACGCGCTCTTTGCTTCAGGCAAGGGCGCGCTCGCATATCCGCTTCGCGCGGTGGTTCTGAAATCGGAGGAGCCCGGCATCAGGTTTTTGATTTCGGTGCCCAAGCGCCGGTTGCGCCACGCGGTAGACCGGGTTGCCATGCGGCGCCGCATCCGCGAATCTTATCGCCTGCTGCGCCCCACGCTGGCCGAGGGTCTGAACCTGAACTTGGCGTTTATCTATGTTGCTAACGAGCGCGTTGACTCGGCGCGCATAAGCGAGGCTATGCGCCGGTTGCTCAATGATTTCACGGCTGATAAGTGAACTGCTCGCCTTGCCGATTAGGTTTTATCGGCAGTTTATTTCGCCGCTGACCCCGCCGAGCTGCCGCTTTACGCCCACCTGCTCGGCCTATGCGCTCGAAGCCCTGAAGAAGCACGGGCCGGTGCGCGGCTCCTGGCTGACGCTGCGGCGGGTGCTTCGCTGCCACCCCTGGGGCGGCAGCGGCTACGACCCCGTCCCCTAAAAACACTTCGGTAATGACACAACAAAATAAAAATCTCCCCCCCCAACTTGATTCGGCCGAAATCGGCATTACCGTTTCCCAAAATCTTGTTCAGAAGGCATCGGACGTTATTGAAACTGCCCGCCAAACCGCCTATCGGCAAATCAACGAAGCCCTTGTGCGCCGCAACTGGCTTTTAGGCCGGCTCATTGCCGAGGAAGAGCTTAATGGTGAGAACCGCGCCAAATATGGCCATGACGTTATAAAAGGTCTTGCCAAACGCCTCACAGCCCTCTATGGCAAAGGTTTTGATGCAAGCAATCTTTATAAGTTCCGGCAGTTTTACGAAATGTATCCTCAGATTTTAGACTCAGCGTGTCTAAAATCTAACATCTCACTTTCATGGTCGCACTATCGTACGCTCATTCAAGAACTTAACCCCGATGCACGCGCCTATTACGAGGAAGAAGCCGCATCGCAAAACTGGAGCGTTCGAACTCTGCAGCGCAACATAAGCTCGCAATATTACTTCCGCTTGGTCGCCTCGCAAAAAAAAGACCTTGTCAAGCAAGAGATGCTCAAACTGACCGCACCTCTGCAAACACCTGACCCGATGGAGTTTATCAAAAATCCCGTTATTGGCGAGTTTCTCGGTTTTACCACCGACAGTTCTTTCAGGGAATCAGATTTGGAGCAATCGATTATCGACAACCTCGAAAAATTCCTACTCGAACTCGGCAAAGGTTTCGCTTTTGTGGCGCGCCAGCAACATATCCACACTGAAAAAGAAGACTATTACATAGATCTTGTTTTCTACAACATCTACCTGAAATGCTACGTTTTGATAGATCTTAAGACTTCCAAAATACGCCATCAGGACGTAGGGCAGATGGATATGTACGTGCGCATGTACGACCAACTGAAACGTACCGAAGGTGATAATCCAACAATCGGCATAGTGCTTTGCGACGACACCGACGAGGATATAGCGCGATTTTCAGTGCTTCACGACAACGAACATCTTTTTGCGTCGAAATACATGCTCTATATGCCCACCCCCGAGCAGCTGCGCGCTGAAATTGAACGGCAGAAGGCCATATACCAGCTTAAGATGCATGGCCGGAAAGAAGCTTTGGATTAAAAAATTATATTCCTTCTTAACATATTGACTATTAGCAAATTACCCCCCCCCACCACAGAAAATGTGGTTCTGAATCAATTTTTGGCCTTCAGCAGGCCAAAAGAGCCCGCTTTGCGGCTCTGCTATGGGTTGTTTTGATGATAATGTCGGTGAGCTGCCATGCGCAGCAAGATTCCTCCGCTCCGGAGCCGACAAACACTATCCCAATCATATATATTACAACGTCGGGGAATGCGCCGATAGTTGACAAAGAAAACTACCTCGACGCAGAATACTATATCAGCGTTCCCGAAGGAAGCGAGTTTAAAGCCATAGCGTCGGAAACCGAGCCGGAGTACTTACAGATTCGCGGCAGAGGCAATGCCAGCTGGAAAGTGCCGAAAAAACCATATAAAATCAAGCTCAACACCAAGACTTCGATTTTGGGAATGCCCGCCCACCGCCATTTTGCGCTATTGGCCTGCTATGGCGCACATAACGAGGTCGGCTTGTTTTCATACATGACCGGGCTTAAAATTGCCGAGCTAACGGGTCAGCCATGGACTCCGCGCTGCCAGCCGGTAGAACTGGTTATAAACAATGAATATCTGGGCCTGTATCTGCTAACCGAGTCGGTTAAGATAGACAAGAACAGGGTTAACATTTACAAGCAGCCCGACGGCTGCGAGGACCCGGCCTTGATTCCGGGCGGATGGCTCGTTGAGATAGACAATTACGCGGAGGAAAATCAGCTTTTGATTCCGGAATATCTTGAAAACCGCACCGCAAATATGAAGCTGACATATAAGAGCCCGGAGGTGCTTTCGCCGAGCCAGGAGACATGGCTAAGAAACGAGTTTACCAAAATAAACAAGTCATTAAGCCTGCAAGCCACCTTTAACAATGACTGGGCCAACTATATCGACGCGACATCCATGGCGCGTTATTTCATAGTTCGCGAAATGATTCACGACACCGACGGCTATAACGGCAGCTTCTATCTCCACAAAGACAAAGGCCCTGATTCCAAGTGGATTTGCGGTCCGATGTGGGATATTTTTGCCATTACTCAAAAAACCGATTGGGTCATGAACGACCATACGTCGTATTCAATGGTTCACTACATTCCTTACGTTACCCGGACCGCAGCTTTCAGAGAGGCTTTTGCCGAAGAGTGGAGCTTGTTTAAGTCTAAATTAGAGGAACTTTATGACTATGTTGATTCATTCAGTGCCTTCAGAGAAGCCGACAAGGCAAATGGTGACAGATGGGACCGCTCGGGACATTGCGACTACAAGATTTCGCTAATTAAAGATTATCTGAATTCCAACGCCGACTGGATAGACGCAAACATTTTTCCTCCGGTTAAGGAGCTTGTGCCTTTCGGCAATGAGATAAAACTCTATGGCAGGGTGGCGGTTCTCGACTTTGTGGCAGAGCGTTTCAGCGCCATAGATGTTTCGGGGCGCACTGTGTTCATGGGGGCAAACGCATGGCATTTTTCGTTGGCGGGATTGGCTCCGGGAATGTATTTTCTGAAGGCCGAAAAAAGCGATGGCACCAAGATTATGGTGAAGTGCGTAATGCGCTGACAGTGCGTTTGTGAGCATGAGGCGAGTTTAATTTGCGGGGATAGATTTTTTTTTGTAACTTTGCTTCGCGGAGTGGTTTCTCCACTTCGCGGACCAATTGTTGTTACAGGCTCAATCATAGCACATTAGCGTGAGAAGTAGTCGAAAGTCATACCTGAGTCTGAACCTCTGTTGCTGCGAAAACATGCGCCAACAGGGGGTCGAGGGTTATTCTGTGGAATTTCAGAAGGGTTAAATTTTCGACTCTATGCATTCGGCGGAAAATCAAACAGTTGACTGGGCTGAGCTATTCGACTTTTTCGAATCGCGAGTAGCAACGATGGCCGAAAGCAGCAGAAAAAACTATAAAAAAGCGCTTTCGTCGCTGCGTTTCTTCATCGAGGGGTTTGAAAACCCGCCGTCGGCAACGAAATTTGCAGCCGAGTGGGTGGTCAGAATGTTTGCGGCCGGGCTATCGCCCAAAAGCCGCCTCCACTATTTCGAGGCCGTAGCGGCGCTCTATGCCTCGGCAGCCAAAGAGGGGTTGACCGCAGCGACCGATGAATTTGACTGCCTGCGCCCCGCAATGAAAGCCATTGCCCGCAGCAACAGCGCGGAGGTGAGCGCCTCCGACCTGGAGAACCTGCACCGGCTGACACGGTCTTTTTTTGCCTCGCGCAAGAATTGCGACCCTGCGCAGGGGTTGATTGCCGTTTCGATGATGAACGGCGCGCTTTCGCCGATAAAGATTGCGCGGCTGCGCACCGACGAGCTCACCGAGCTGGAGCCGGAGAGCCGCGAGGCCGCAGCCTGCATGGCTGCCGCCGGGCGCAAATATCTGTTTCCGCTCGACCAGTCGCGACTGACTCCACGCCAGTTGGAGCGCTCGGTAGCATCGGCAGTTGCGGCCACACTGGGCGCCGCGTCGGTCAGGCTGTCGGTCAGCGTGCAGGAAACACTCGGAGCGTGCTGGGCCCTGGCGGCACTGAACTGCGGAGCGAGCGGCGCCGAAGTTGCCGGCACTTTGGGCTTCACTCCGGAGGCAATGCCGGTTCTTGGGCTTGTTGAGGCGGACGCATCGGCAGAAAAAAAGAGCAACCTGCGTCGGGCAGTGAGCTCAATGTTTCAGACCAACCCCAAAGAGTGGTTTGCCCTGCGCCTGCGGCCACACGTAAGGTTCGAGCGCTTTGAGTCGCGACTCGGAAAGCTTGCAGACCGCGAGCGGCCCGACATTTTCTACCCGTGCCGCGAAATTTCGCGCCGGGTCAACAAAAAGATTGTTACGGAGCAGAAGCCCGTAATTCCGGAAATAGTGTTTTTCCGCAGCCGGGTAACCGACGTTGCTCCGCTGATTCACGAAATAGGCGATTTAGGCTGGGTCTACACCAGTTCCGGCACATACGCCCGCATAGCCCCGCAGGCCATGGAAGCCTTTCAGCGCGCCATCGGCCTGTTTGCGCCCGGCTTTGAAGTGGGGAGGGTCGGAACCCTGGAGTTTCACCCGGGCGACCGTGTGGAGATTCTGGGCGGGTTCGGCCAGGGCCACAGCGCCGAGGTTATCGAGACCAAGGCGGAGCGCGTAGGCGGTGTTATTTACCGGTTGCGCATATTCGGCGACCAGCGCGACATTGAGTTCCGGGTTGCCGATCCGCGCATGCTGAAACCTCAGCGCCTGAAAAATGAAATAAATAAAACTTTAGATACATTATGAAAGCATGCTTTATGGGCCTGGGCTATATAGGCCTGCCCACTGCGATAATAGCCGCCAAAGAGGGTGGTGTTGACGTTGTCGGAGTCGACATAAATCCGTCGGTAGTTGAGAAGACCAACGCCGGCAAGCTCCATATTATCGAACCGGGAATGGAAGAGATGCTCCAGGAGGTTGTTAATGCCGGCAAGCTCCACGCCTCGACCGTTCCGGAGGTTTCCGACGCCTATTTCATGGTTGTTCCGACTCCGTTCAAGGGCAACCACGAGCCCGACATAAGCTACGTTGAAGCGGCCACACGCGCCGTGCTGCCGTTGCTGAAAGAGGGCGACCTGTATGTTGTAGAATCCACATCACCCGTAGGCACCACCGAAAAGATGGCCGAGCTGATTTTCAGCGAGCGCCCCGAGCTGAAGGGCAAAATTTATATAGCCTACTGCCCCGAGCGCGTATTGCCCGGCAACGTAATCTACGAGCTGGTTCACAACGACCGCGTTATCGGCGGCATTGACGAAGCATCGACCAAAAAAGCCCGGGAGTTTTACGCACAGTTTGTTAAAGGCACCCTGCACCCGACCAACGCACGCACCGCCGAAATGTGTAAACTCACCGAGAATTCGAGCCGCGACGTGCAGATAGCGTTTGCCAACGAGCTGTCGCTGATTTGCGACAAGGCCGGCATCAACGTCTGGGACCTTATCAACCTTGCCAACAAACATCCGCGAGTAAACATTCTTCAACCCGGATGCGGCGTAGGCGGTCACTGCATAGCCGTAGACCCCTATTTCATCACCGCCGAGTTCCCCACCGAATCGAAAATCATAGCCACAGCCCGCGAAATCAACAACTACAAGGCCATGTGGTGTGCCGAAAAGGTTAAGAACGCCATGCTTGAGTTTGAAATCAAGCATCACCGCAAGCCGGTGGTCGCCATGATGGGCCTGGCCTTCAAGCCCGACATCGACGACCTGCGCGAGTCGCCGGCCAAGCAGATAGTCAGCAAGGTTATGCAGGGAATCAACAATGCGGAAATACTGGTTGTTGAGCCCAACGTTGAGAGCCATAACGTATTTAAACTCACCGACTACCGCGAAGCCTACGACCGGGCCGACATAGTAGTGTTCCTCACCGCCCACACCCCGTTCAAGTCGCTTGAATGGCGCGACGACAAGGTAATTCTCGACTTCTGCGGCATCTTCAAGAAATAAAGGATGAAAAAAGTAATGCTCGTTTTTGGCACCCGCCCCGAAGCCATAAAAATGGCTCCGCTGGTCAAGGAGTTCCAAAAACGCCCCCAAGAGTTTGAAACCCTGGTTTGCGTAACCGGCCAACACCGCCAGATGCTCGACCAGGTGCTTTCGATATTCGACATCACCCCCGACTTCGACCTCAACATCATGAAGCAGGGGCAAGACCTCTATGACATCACCGCCAGGGTTTTGACCGGCATGCGCGACGTTCTTGACCGCGCGCACCCCGACGTGGTGCTGGTCCATGGCGACACCACCACCTCGACCGCCGCAGCCTTGGGCGCTTTCTACCGCCAGATTCCCGTGGGCCACGTTGAAGCGGGCCTGCGCACCCACAATATCTACTCTCCCTGGCCCGAAGAGATGAACCGCCAGATTACCGGCCGCATTGCCACCTATAACTTCGCGCCGACTCAGCTAAGCCGCCAAAACCTTCTCAACGAGGGGGTTGGCGATGAGAAAATTACGGTTACCGGCAACACTGTCATCGATGCCCTCTATTGGGTAGTTGACAAGATTAAGAGCACGCCGCAGGTTGCCAACGACCTGCGCGAGCAGCTGCGCGCCGCGGGCTACGACACCGACCGGCTCAAGGATGGCCGCAAACTGGTTTTGATTACCGGCCATCGCCGCGAAAACTTCGGCAGCGGCTTCATATCGATGTGTAAAGCCATCAAAACCTTGACCGAGAAGTTCCCCGACGTGGATTTCGTGTACCCGATGCACCTGAATCCCAATGTTCGCAAGCCTATCCGCGAAGTTTTCGGCGAAAATCTCAATGGGCTCGGCAACATGTTCTTCATTGAACCCCTGGAATACCTGTCGTTCGTCTATCTGATGGAAAAATCGACTATAGTGCTGACCGACAGCGGCGGCATTCAGGAAGAAGCCCCCGGCCTGGGCAAGCCCGTGCTGGTTATGCGCGACACCACCGAGCGCCCCGAAGCCCTGGAAGCGGGCACCGTGAAACTCGTTGGCACGAACTACGACCGCATAGTCAACGAAGCATCGCAACTGCTGACCGACAGCGACTATTATAACCGCATGGCCCGGGCAGTCAACCCCTACGGCGACGGCCTTGCCTGCCAACGGATTGCCGACTATCTGGCATAGGCCGGCAATTTGGTTATTTTGCCTAATTTTGCTATCTTTGCGCACTCTCAACTATCAATAATCGTCACACATAAACTCACCCAATGAAATTAAAATATGTAATCCTTTCGCTTTTAGCGTCGGTTTCGCTTTCCGGTTACGCCCTGACCGACAAGGAAGTGATTGATTTCATAAAAAAACAGTCGGCCGCCGGCAAAACCGAGCAGCAGATCGGCACCGAGCTCATGGCCATGGGCGTTACTCCCGAGCAGGCTCAGCGAATAACCACTCAATATAAAGAGCAGCAAGGCAATAGCCGGTTGAGTTCGCTGGAGATTGCAACTGCCGCGGCCCACGCCGACGACAACACCGCGACCCTGTTCAGCGACGGCACCATGACCGTTCAGGAGAACGCCGAGGAAGACATTCCCGCCTTCAGCCAGTCGCAGCGCCAGGTCTACGGCCGCAGCGTGTTCAACTCGCGGGCACTGACGTTTGAGCCCAACGAAAACATTGCCACGCCCCAAAACTATCACCTCGGCCCCGGCGACGAAGTGGTTATCGACATCTGGGGCGCCTCGGAAGATCACCTGCGCCAGACCATTTCGCCGGAAGGCAGCATAATGATTACGCAGCTCGGGCCGGTTTATCTCAACGGCCTGACCATCGACGACGCCGCCAAGCATATCCGCAAATCGTTTGCCCAGAAATATGCCGGCGTGGGCGATTCCGAAACCGAAATCCAGGTCACCTTAGGCAAAGTGCGCACCATTCAGGTAAACCTGATGGGCGAGGTTGCCACTCCCGGCACCTACCGTCTGTCGCCTTTCTCAACCGTGTTCCACGCCCTGTATCGCGCCGGAGGCATCAACGACATCGGCTCGATGCGCAACATCCAGGTGTTGCGAAACAACAAGAAAATCGCCGGCATCGACATCTACGACTACCTGTTTGAGGGCAAAACCGACGGCAACGTGCGCCTGCAGGAGGGCGATGTTATCATCGTGCCCCCCTACGGCTCGCTGGTCAACATTGCCGGCAACGTGCGCCGCCCGATGTATTATGAAGTCAAGCCGGGCGAAACGGTGAAAAACGTTATCGACTATGCCGGCGGCTTCACCTCGGAGGCGTTTGCCGACATGATTTCATTAGCACGCCAGTCGGGCAACGAGAATCAGCTGTTTAACATCTCCAGCGACCAATTCCCGACCTACACCCTGCAAGATGGCGACGTTCTGACCGTCGGAACCATTCTGAACCGCGTGGCCAACCGGGTTGAACTGCAGGGCGCGGTGTTCCGCCCCGGCATCTACGCGTTGGACAACAATGTTTCGACCGTTACGCAACTTATCAGAAAAGGCGAGGGACTGACCGAAAACGCCTACCTGGGCCGCGCACTGCTCTATCGCGAAGGCGACGAGCTGCAGCCTCAGGTAATTTCCATTAACCTCACGAACCTGATTGCCGGCATTGCCCCCGATATTGAGCTGAAACGCAACGACATACTGGTTATCTACTCGGTAGATGAGCTGAAGGAAATCGGCGACGTCACAATCCGCGGGCGCGTGGCTAACCCCGGCTCTTATCCCTACGCCGAGAACCTCACGCTTCAAGACCTGATTTTCCAGGCCGGCGGCCTCCTCGAAGGCGCCTCGACCGTAAGGGTTGACGTTGCCCGCCGCCTGAATTCGCCCACGGCCACCACGCAAACCCAGCAGCTGTCGAAAATCTACTCGGTTTCGATTGAAGGGCTGCTGAACGTAGGCCCCAACGACGGTTTCGTGCTGATGCCCTACGATGAAGTGTTTATCCGCACCAGCCCGGGCTATGAGCCTCAGCGCGTGGTAAGGGTTAACGGCGAAGTGCTCTTCACGGGCGAATATGTGCTTGAGAAGCGCAACGAGCGCCTGAGCGACGTAATTGCCCGCGCCGGCGGTCTGCTCGACGGGGCGTACATTCAGGGCGCCCACATGACCCGCCGCCTGTCGGAAGACGAATACCTGTCGCGCCAGGAAGCGCTGCGTCTGGCAATGGCCAACAGCCAGGGCAATCAGAATGATTCCATCGCCCTGAGCAAACTCGAAGTGTCGCGCGACTATAACGTGGGCATCAACCTGAAGCTGGCCCTGGAGAAGCCGGGCAGCGCCTACGACGTGGTTCTGCAGCCAGGCGACGTAATCTATATTCCCGAGCAGCAGAGCACGGTTAAGATTTCGGGCGACGTGATGTTCCCCAACACCGTGGTCTACGAGCCGGGCAAGAAGCTGAAACACTACATCAACCAGGCCGGCGGCTACGGCCAGCGCGCCAAAAAGAACAAGGCATACATCGTTTATCTGAACGGCACGGTTTCGAAAGCCGGCAGAAACACCGTAATCGAACCGGGCAGCCAGATCATCGTGCCCTCCAAGCCCGAAAGCCGCGGCTCGAGCTTTGAAAAGGTTATTACTCTTGCAACCACCTTCTCATCCGTGGCTACTTTGGCAGCAGCGGTAGCCTCTCTTATCAGATTAAGATAAATCATGAACGAAAATCAAAATCAACAACCGGAAGGCTCCGACAAAAAAGAAATCGATTGGCTGGATTTGATTTACCAGATTTGGTCAATTCGCAAGCAAATTATAAAGTGGAGTGCCGTCGGTGCTCTCGTCGGAATCATTATCGCGTTCAGTATTCCGAAAGAATATACATCGACCGCAAAACTGGCGCCGGAATCGACCGGCGGCAAACTGTCGGGCACCGTTGCCGCCATTGCCGCCCTGGCGGGAGTGAGCGCAAGTTCTTCGGGTGTAGATGCCGTTGAGCCGGAGTTTTATCCCGAAGTGGTTGGTTCCACCCCTTTCCTTCTCGGATTGAGCGACATTGAGGTCGAAACCCGCAAAGGCGGCAAAGAACTCCTGCTTTGGCAATACATAAATACAATGAAAGGCCCGTGGTGGTCAACTCTCAAGGAGCTCCCGTTTAAGCTAATTGCTGCGGTAAAATCAATCGGGAAGAAGAAAACTGCCGCAACTGAAAATAATGTGCGCGACACCTTTAGGTTAACCCCGGAGGAAGATGCACTTGTTAATGCATTAAGGCAAAAAATCAATATCAACGTTGACCCCAAAACCGACTTGATAACTATAAAAGTAACGATGCAGGACCCGTTGGTAGCTGCCATCGTTGCCGACACGGTAGTGAGCCGCCTGCAAACCTATATTAGCGAATATCGCACCAACAAGGCGCGCAATGATTTGGAGTACGCCGAAAAAATCAACACCGAAGCAAGGAATCGCTACTATCAGGCCCAAGATGCGCTTGCCAGCTATAGCGACCGCAACCAGGGAATCGCAACCCAATCGGCGCGAATCACTCGCGACCGCATGGAAAACGAAGCAGCCTTGGCCTTTACCCTCTATAACCAAACCTCGCAGCAGGTTCAGGCATCGCGCGCCCTGGTGCAGGCATTCACTCCGGTCTATGCAATCATCTCGCCGCCGACAGTGCCTCTAAGACCTTCGTACCCAAGCCGAATACTAATGATTCTTGAAACAATTGTTTTGGCCGCCGCCACTTGCATAATCTGGAAGATAGTTATTCAGCCAACAATTCAGAAAAAACCTAAAGAACAAGCCCGAGAATCCTGACCCGCCGGCAATGTTTCAACGAATAGGGCTAACTCTGCTGATTGCCGCAATCTTCACATTCGCGGCAGAACCAAAAGGGCCAACGTCTACAAAAGTTGACCAGCGGCTGATGAGCCTGGTCAGAGCCGTCGGCACCGCCGAAAGGCAAACGGCCGAGTCAGATCCGCTGAATTTAAGTGCTCTGGACTATCTGTCGTCGGTCTACGAAGACTCTGACTATTACACCACAGGC
This sequence comes from uncultured Bacteroides sp., assembly GCA_964554665.1. Lineage (GTDB taxonomy): Bacteria > Bacteroidota > Bacteroidia > Bacteroidales > Muribaculaceae > UBA3263. The sequence continues at coordinate 35,477 of CAZKPP010000006.1, read as the reverse complement.
AATTGCGGCAAAACCGGCGATCTGAAAAACGTTGACGCAAGTGTTTACATCCACGGCCTGCCGCAGCAACTTTTAAGCAATTTCGCCATTCCGGTCAGCGGACGCATCACATCGGCATTCGGACTGCGCGATGCCGGCAACCGCATGCACAAGGGCGTAGACATAGCCCTGAACCACGGCGACAGCGTCTGCGCCGCCTTCGACGGCAAAGTTGCCCGAGTGGGCTACGAACGCAACGGCTACGGCTACTTCATAATCATTGAACACGCCGATTGCGTTGAGTCGCGCTACGCCCACCTTCAGCGCCCGTTAGTCAAGCCGGGCGACGAAATCGCAGCAGGCCATGAAATAGCTCTGGGAGGCACCTCGGGCAACAGTACCGGCCCCCACCTGCACTTTGAAATCCGCTGCCACCGCACGCCCCTCGACCCCACCCCACTCATCTCCCGCCGCTAACGCTCTCCTACAGAGAATTTAGTTCCGGTTTATCTACCCCAAATGACTGAAGCTAATTTACAATCGATATTTACTCAAAACTATAATCACATTCTGGTTATAGTTTTTTTCTTATCGCTGTTTACCAACAAATTCTCTAAAAATGTCATTCATAGTTTAGCCGCTATATTCATAGTGGCTATGGCGCTGTTTATCGGGAATCGTCACCTGTCGGTAGGCATAGATACCATGATGTATTATATGAAATTCTATCGTACTACCGACTTGAGCTTCGGGAATATCTTAGACACGACAGGTGATTTCGCCTCCGAGCCTATTTTCATAATTCTTTTGAAGATTTCGAGTCTGATCGGCTATTCATTTCACTTGGCACTCACAGTAATATCGCTACTGACGTTAAGTTTTTCATACATTTTTTGCGTAAGACTTTCAAAGATTCTAAAAACCAACTCGTTATCATTATTTTGTTGCTACCTGTTTTCATTTTATATCCTTGCCCAACAAATTAACATTATTCGTGCAGGCCTTGCATCAGCGTTTATCCTTAACTACTATCTTTCTCTATTTCAGAATAAAAGAAAAAGCGCAATTATATATGCTTTAGTAGCACTTGGCATACATTTTTCGAGCCTTTTCGGCATCTTTATGGCTTTGGTTGCTAAGTATGTTCGATTAGATATTAAAATGTATCTGCTTTTATGCTTTGTGGCGTTAGCCGTTTCATATCTAAATCTTGGCATTTTAAATGTTGATATGATTGCCGGAATGGATTTAGGTGATAAAAGCAATTATTTGACCAACGATGCCAGCCAATATAATACAGGATTCAGACCCGGATTCGCAGTTTTCAACTTAGTCTTCGCCTTGTTTTTCTACATGTACAGCAATCACCTCAACATAACCGATCAGTTATTCAGATTATATATTCTTCTGACATGTTTGTTCTTTGCATGCTTTCAGATTCCCTTCTCCGACAGGGTCGGAGGTTACTCATGGAATCTAATTCCGTTCCTTTCCTACTGCAGCATAGCAACCATGCTTAAAAGTTATAGAAAAATGGCAATGGCATGCACTTTTATATTCCTGTTTCTTGTGAAGTCAGCTGTTGAGATTTTCGCAAGTTAAGCGTATTTAGAAATTAATATTTGCTTTCTTTAGGTTAATTAGGTGGCGGGGAAATCTGATTATTGGACAAGCCAACGAAAAAGAGCTGAATATTCATCTCTGCCTAATCGGAAAGAGTTTCAACGAATCACTATGTCGTCGATAGCAGTTACTGTAACCGTTCCGGTTTATAATACGTCGCAATATCTGCGCAAGTGTCTTGACTCCCTGGCCGCGCAGACGCTGCGGAGTATGGAAGTAATTATGGTCGATGACGGAAGCACCGACGATAGCGGAAAAATTTGCGATGAATACGCCGCAAGATTTCCCAATTTCAGGGTTATTCATCAAAAAAACGGAGGACTTGCCGCAGCCCGTCAGACCGGCCTCAATGCCGCCCGGGGCGAATACGTAATCGTTTGCGACAGCGACGACTGGGTTGAATCCACCATGTATGAGCGGCTCTATGAGGAGGCGACCATTTCCGGTGCCGACATAGTTGTTTGCGGCTACTTTGCCGAGTATGCCGACGGCCGCTCCGTACCCTTGCAAAGTTGGTTCAAGGAAAAGGAGGGCTTTATTGACAACGACGACTTTCTGCGCCGCGGAGCCAATTGTTCGTGGCTGAAGCTGGTAAGGCGGTCGCTTTTCGAACGCTCCGGAGCGAGCTATGAGCCCGGTATTAACATGGGCGAAGATGCGCTGATAATCTATAAGTTGATGAAAGGAAACCCCAAAATCCGCCAGATTGGGGGCAACCTCTATCACTATCGTCGCCTCCCCTCCGGACAGAGCTACACCAACAACGTAAAGATGGCCCACATTGCCCAGATGGACCATATTTACCACTGGCTGCAGAGCAACTACGGTGAACCGGAATATGAACCTATGCGCTACTCCAGAGCACTGGACCTGGCTTTTGCATGTTTGAGAACCCGCGACACCGACCGCAAATATCTCAACCGGTTCCTCAAGACCGAGCTTAACTGGCAACGTCTGTTCTCAAACCGCAAATCGGCCAAAGCCATGATGATTATGGTTGAAAAAACGCTTCCGCTACCGCTGGCCAAACTGATATTGAAACCTCTATATCCGCTGGTTCACAAGTAAGTCATTACTATTTAAGAGATGAAAGTTCTACAAGTTTTCACCTTGATGGGTACTGCACAATTTTTTGACATGCAGTTTAAATTTCTATCCAACAACGGGTATGAGATACACTTGGCTTGCTGCCCGGACGACAATCCGGATTTTTTGTCAAGAAATCATCTGACATATCACCCGATGGAGATTGCACGCCGCGTAGATATCAAAGCGGATATTAAAGCAATCAACCAATTAGTCAAGCTGATCCGTAAGGAAAAATATGATGCGGTTTTCGGCCATACCCCCAAAGGGGCAATGGTTGCCATGATTGCAGCGCGCCTGGCCAACGTAAAAACCAGGGTTTATTATCGCCATGGGTTTATATACACAACCGCCAAGGGGCTCAGAAGATTTATTTTCAAAAATGTTGAACGGCTTACCGGCTGGTTGGCAACTGATGTTGTCAATGTTTCGCCGTCGCTTGGCAAACTGGCGGCAAAAGACCGGCTCAACAGCGTCAAACGTCAAATGGTAATTGGCTCCGGAACTTGCTGCGGATTGGACACTACCGAACTTTTTAATCCCGAGCCGGTTACCGAAACCCGGAAATCTGAATTAAGAGCCGAACTGGGAATTGGCAACAACGACCTGGTTTTCGGCTTCGTCGGCCGAATTTGCAAAGAAAAGGGAATCCGCGAAATGGTCGACGCATTTGAAGCATTCAGTGCCAAATATCCGGATTCGAATGCAAAACTGCTGATTATCGGGGCATATGACGCCCGCGACATACTGCCCGACGAATATAAATCAAAAATTCAGAATAACCCGGCAATTATCCACCCCGGAAAGATAGCGCATAATAAACTCCCTCAATATTATGCAATCATGGACGCATTCATATTCCCGTCGTATAGAGAAGGCTTCGGAATGACAGTTATCGAAGCCTCGGCAATGGGTGTGCCGGCACTGGTGAGCCGCCGCCACGGATGCGTTGATGCAATCAGAGAAAATGTTACCGGACTCTATGTCGACATTTCCAAAGAAGGAATATTGCAAGGGATGGAAAAACTCACCGACCCGACCCTGCGGCAAAAGTTAGGTAAAGGAGGAATCGACTTTGCCCGACGCGAGTTCGAAATCAAAGACTTCTGGAGAAAAACCCTGAACTTCTATAAATCATTAGAAAAAAAGAAGAAAGTCTGACTAATGAAACCGTATAGGAACTTTTTTAAGCGGGCAATCGACGTGGCTGCGTCGGGCGGCGCACTGCTGGTGCTCTCCGTTCCGCTCGCAGCAGTTACGGCCTGGCTCCACTTTGCCAACAAAGGCGCCGGCGCATTCTTCACCCAGGAGCGCCCCGGCAAAGACGGCAAAATCTTCAAGGTGCTAAAGTTCAAAACCATGACCGACGAGCGCGATGCCGACGGCAAACTGCTGCCCGATGCACAACGCTTGACCAAGGTAGGAAAGCTTGTGAGGTCAACATCTATTGATGAACTGCCACAACTATGGAATGTGCTGAAGGGCGACATGTCGCTAATCGGCCCGCGGCCACTGTTGGTTAAGTATTTACCCCTATATTCCCCAGAACAGGCCCGTCGCCATGAGGTCCGGCCTGGCATTACGGGTTGGGCCCAAATTCATGGCCGTAATGCCATTAGCTGGGGCAAAAAATTTGAGCTCGACATTTGGTATGTTGACAACATTTCATTTGCTACGGACTGTAAAATAATTTGGACAACGGTTATGAAAGTACTCAAGCGTGCGGATATAAATTCCGAAACAGCAGCGACAATGGAGGCTTTTAACGGACATAATTGAAACAGCATGAAAAAACTGATAATCGTGGGCGCAAGTGGTTTTGGCAGAGAAACCGCTCAATATATCGAAGATATAAATAGGTCAAAAGACATTGCAGAATGGAATATCGTTGGATTTCTGGATGATAATCTTAATGCCCTTGAAGGCATTGAGCATGGCTATAGGGTTATCGGGACGATTAAAGACCATATTCCCAATAGTGATGACTATTATGTTTGTGCCCTCGCATTTCCAAAAACCAAAGAGACCATCGTGAATCTGCTGAAGAGCAAGGGAGCAAGATTCGCAACCATAATTCACCCCACCGCGCGCGTCAGTAAATTCGCCAAAATAGGTGAAGGATGTATCATCACCCCTAATAGTAATATAAACACAGAAGCCGAACTGGGTGATTTCGTGGCGGTTCTTGCCTCTGGCATAGGCCATGATGCAAAAGTTGGAAATTTTTCAACCTTATCGGGCCACGTATGCGTTAACGGCCACGTAACTATCGGAAAAAACGTTTATGTCGGCTGCGGTGCCCTAATTGCTCCCGGCAAAAAGATAGGCGACGAAGCAACCGTTGGAATCGGCAGTGTTGTTATTACCAACGTAAAATCGGGAATAACCGTGTTCGGCAACCCGGCAAAAAAAATGTTATAAATTCGTAACCACCAGTTCAACATGGCATTCTTTCATTTTAATAATATTTCCGTAGCGGGAATTGCGTGTGCCGTTCCTTCAAACGAAGTTACATCAGATTCCTATAAAACTCAATTCGGCGATGAAGAAGTAGAGAAATTCAAAGCCATGACCGGAGTTTGCGCATCGCGTCGGACTTCTGAGCATCAAACCACTTCTGACCTTGCCGTCAAGGCAGCATCGGAGCTATTGAATCACCTGCATGTTAAGCCGGAAGAAATAGGCGCACTGATTTTCGCGTCTCATAGTCCCGACTACCGGCGTCCTTCCACGGCGTTTGTTATTCAATATCGTTTGGGGATTGGCAAAGAGGCTGTGTGCTACGACATCAGCCTTGGCTGCTCGTCATTAGTCGTAGGAATGCAGACGCTCGCCTCCATCATGCTGACCGGTAACATCAACAAAGCGCTCCTGGTTGTCGGTGACACCGCCGGAAAGTCTGTATGTAAGAATGACCGTAGCAGCGTAATGTTGTTCGGTGAGGCCGGAGGAGTGATGTTGTTGGAAAAGAAAGCAGAAACGACAATGGATTCTTTAATCCGCAGCGACGGAGAAGGCTATAGATATATGATTGTTCCCGGCGGAGGCTATAGGAACCTAAATGCAGACCCGACTCCGGTTATGTGTAAGGACGGTAATGAGCGTTCATTGCTTAATTCATTTATTCAAGGCACCTCGGTTTTTACGTTTACAATTTTCGATGTGCCTCGCTTGATTAAAGACTTCTTCGCTAAAACCGAAACTTCTCCTGAAGATTACAACGTTTTTGCTTTCCACCAGGCGAATTTATATATACTCAAGCAAATTGCTAAAAAGACCAAAATTCCATTCGACAAGCTTCCAATTTCGCTTGATCGCTATGGAAACACGTCGGGAGCCTCAGCCATTGTAAGCCTATGCGATAAATACGGCCAATCGAAAGATAATGAACATCTTAAAGTTTTTGCTTGCGGATTTGGCATAGGCATATCGCTTGGCATAACAACTTTTGAGATAGACACTAAAAATATCCTCCCAATAATTGTTGATGACTCAATTTTTGTGGAAGGTTTGATTACTAACCCTAATCAACTCTACGAAAAATGAGAATAAACGTATACTCTTATCTTGAAGATACATCGTCCCGATACCCGGATAAACTGGCGTTAGCCGACGACAAAACTCAAGTAACATTTTCAGAATGGCACGGTCTTGCTGAAAATATAGGAGCTTGCATCATTGAAAAATGCGGTTCCTTTGTCCGCCGGCCTATTCTTGTTTTTGTAGACCGCAAGATAGAGGGTCTGGTCGGCTTTATGGGTGTTTTGGCATCAGGTAATTTTTATGTGCCGATTGATAACAAGATGCCTTCAACCAGAATTAAGTTGATTACCGACATTCTTAAGCCGTTGGCCGCAATAACAGTAAATCCTAAAGATGTTAGCGCTCTTGAAGAAATCGGATTTAATGGAACAATAATTGATTACTCAGAAGCATCCATACATTGTAAAAACACTGATTTTCTAAGTGTGCAACGCTCGAAGTTGATTGATCTTGATCCGGTTTATTCAATCTTTACAAGTGGGTCCACCGGAGTTCCTAAGGGGGTAATTATCAGCCACCGAGGAATGATCGACCTGGCGGAATGGTTGACTGATACCCTGCAGATAGATTCAACCGATGCGCTTGGAAATCAGACTCCGTTTTATTTCGATGGTTCGGTAAAAGACATTTGCCTTTGTTTGAAGACCGGAGCCTCCTTGCATGTTATTGGCAAGAAATATTTCTCATTCCCAAAACTTATTATTGACTATATCAATAATAACCGGATTACGTCGCTTTTGTGGGCTACATCGGCCATAACACTGATTGGCAACAGCGGAATTCTAAAAGAACGTAAGTTGGAAACCGTACGACTTGTTACGTTCGCCGGGGAAGCAATGCCGGCCAAACAACTTAACCAGTGGATTGATTATCTGCCTGAAGCAAGATTCTTCAATCTTTACGGCCCAACTGAAATCACGGTTGACTGCACATACTTCGAGGTGACACAAAAATATGCCGATGACACATTCATACCTATTGGCAAAGCATGTCGCAATATGGAGGTCATTGTTCTAAACGATAATAATCAGCCTGTAGGAACAGATGAAGCAGGCGAACTTTGCGTTCGAGGCAGCGGAGTGGCAATGGGATATTACGGCAACTGGGATAAGACCAATGATGTTTTTGTTCAGAATCCACTGAATCCCTACTATAATGATGTGATATATCGCACAGGTGATATAGTGAAATACGCTGAAGATGGCAATCTAATATTCGTTTCGCGGAAAGATTTTCAAATTAAACACATGGGGCATCGTATCGAACTCGGAGAAATAGAATCTGCCGTGAATTCGCTGTCGGGTATAACAAATGCCGCGTGTGTGTATAGCAAAGAAGACGAAAAGATTGTTCTTTTCTATGATACTGTTGACGGCATGCCGCGCGATATTATAAACGGAGTGAGCACACTGATACCGAAATACATGTTCCCCGGTATATGCATAAGACTCGACAAAATGCCCTATAACCTCAACGACAAAATTGACCGCCTTGAACTCATAAAATTTTATGAAGCCTCAAAAAATTGATAATATTGATGCTTATTCAGCACTAATAAGCAGATTTTCATTAAAGGAGACTTTATCTAATAATTATATGTTGCCTGCTGAAATCATTTCCACGATTGCAGCCGGGCAACTGCGCGAATGTCATGATGCCGACAATTGTTATTTTATAGTTTCAAAAGCCGGCGGAGTCGGTCGCCTTTACTATCTAATCAATAACCGGTTAAACATACCTAATATAGATTGTCAAGAGCCTCTTGTTGCTGAAATTCTTTTCCGTGGCAACACCAAAGAACCAGATGCCGAGGTTGCTTTCCTTACAGCATGCGGGTTCAAGAGAAATCTTAGGCGCGACCAATATGCTGCACCAATATTAGAAAGCACCGTTTGTATGCCGGTCTTTGCAAAAAACACTAAAGATGCTCACAAGGCTATTAATCTATTCAATGTTTCATTTGACAAATTCAGTGGAGATTATATTGAGCCCTCACAGGCTGAAGAACTTTTTGAGAACAAGTCGTTATTGTGCGCATATCGGTCTGACGGCGTAATGCAGGGTGCTCTGGAGGCAAGTTTCAACGGTCGCAATGCTTGGGTATCTCATTTGGTAGTAGAGAAACAATTCAGAGGTCAAGGTGTTGGGAACCATCTGATGAATATGTTCGTTAACTACGCCTGGCTTCACGGATGCAAGCGTTTGATGCTGTGGGTTCAGCATCAAAACGAGTCCGCTATTTCCCTTTATAAGAAATTTAATTTTAACTATACCAATAAATCAACAATATCATTCATAAAAGAATAATGGAAGAATTACTTAAATTGCTGAAGGAAGTGCGTCCGGATGTAGACTTCGAAAACGAAAAGGAATTAATTGATGACGGCATTCTCGATTCTATGGATATTGTTTCCATTATTTCGAGTATTGACGATGTTTTCGATGTGCAAATTAGAATCACCGAATTAGATCCGGAAAACTTTAACTCAATCGAAAATCTTTGGAATCTCATAGAGTCTCTAAAGAAATGACTTTCAATATATTCAAAAAAGCCTTAAAGGAATTCAAAGAATACCCCCGAAAAGTTAAGACCAAGTCGGCTCATCAGAAAGTGGGGGGGGGTAATACTCTGATATACTGGGCGTTAGATATGGTATGGTGCCTCATAAAGTATGGTGCGAGACCGATTGATTATTATCGATTTGAATTCTATTTAAAAAACAGATTTGCAAGAAACCGTTATCTGACGTTTTATAGATACATGAGACTGACGAAAAAACTTGCAATTCACTCATCTGGCATCTCGGCCGATAAAGTAGCAGAATATAAAACATATTCCGATTTTATTCATCGTCCTTGGTTTAAAGCCTCTAAAACTACAACTAAAAAAGAAATATTAACTTTCATAGCCAATAATAAGCGTGTAATAGCCAAGCCTAACAAAGGCGAACAAGGCCATGGAGTTATGTTGTTTGATTACACAGATGATAATTCTTCATCAATAGAACAGCTAATGCAATTGCTCAAGACTGAAGATTTTGTAGTTGAAGGAGCTGTCATAAATTGCGATAAACTTAAAGAATTAAACCCCAGTAGTCTCAATACGTTAAGAGTGGTCACAATGATTGACTCCCGGAATAATCCCCATATCATCGGAGGATGGCTGAGGGTCGGCGCTCCAGGTAAAGTGGTCGATAACTGGGGAGGAGGTGGTGTTGGCTACAATGTAGATATGCAGACCGGTATAATTGACCGTCCCGGACGAGATAAACTAAATAATGCATATCTTCATCATCCCGGTTCAAATATTGCTATGCCAGGATTTGTTGTACCCGAAATTGATAAGATTCGCCAGATAGTAACCAAATTGGCAATGGTCAGACCCGACGCTCGTTATGTAGGCTGGGACTTGGCAATATCTCCGACCGGCATTGAGCTTATAGAGATGAATTTCCCTCCCGGCCACGACATGATGCAATCATTTAATACCCCTGTCTATCATAAGATCAAAGAATTATGGTGATAAATCCTTTCTCTCTTGACGACAAAAGAATAGTCATAACCGGAGCAGGCTCCGGAATCGGCAGGGCAACTGCCATTTTGTGTTCCGAATTGGGTGCAGAAGTGATATTACTAGATATATCGGTGGAATCACTGAAAGAAACAGCTCAGTTATTGAATAACAATAAGTTTTCATCATTTTTTATTGACCTTACAAACAATGAGTCGGTGGAAGATGCCGTAAAAGCTATATGTGCTGTAAATCCGGTTACCGGAATTGTTCACTGCGCTGGAATCAGCAGCCGCAAACCGTTGAACACTCTTAAACGCGATGGTTTCTCAAAGGTCATGGACCTAAATTTTTATTCTTTTGTTGAACTCGTAAAGCAATTCGCCAAGAGAGGAAGAATGTCCGACGGTGGTAAAATTGTGGTAATGTCCTCTATTTCAAGCATAAGGGGATTTAAAGCAAAAACTGAATATTGCGTATCTAAAGCAGCGGTCGATGCCTTTGTCCGTTGCATGGCTCTCGAACTTGCACCGCGACGGATTTGCGTGAACTCAGTGATGGCATCCGAGGTTTTGACTCCTATGGCAATAAAAGCAAAAGAAATGAACCTCTCTGACGCCGAATTTCAAACCCCGTTAGGGCCATCGCAACCCGAGGAAGTGGCGGCAACGATTGCTTTTCTCCTGAGCGATGCCACAAAAACAATAACAGGAACATCTGTATTGATTGACGGCGGAGCATGTGTATAATTAAAAAAATCAATAGTTAATGGAAAATTCAAAAAAAATTGAAATGCTCGAAGAGCTTCTCGAACTTGAACCCGGAACTCTTTCTCCCGAAACCATGCTTACTGATATTGATGAATATGATTCAATGTCAAAGCTTTCTCTAATCGTTATGATGGACGATGAATTCGGCAAAAAGCTAACCGGTGAGAAAATCCTTAAATTCGTAACAATCCGGGATATTCTTGATTTTATGGGTTAATATCTAAGCTCTTATGTTTTCTATATATCATTATTTAGAGAATTTTCCCCGATTTAAATCATACCTTGGCAAAAGAACTGATGATATTGGTTATGCCGGGTTGGTGAATGACACCTCTAATGATTTAAAACTCACTAAATACGAGAAGGATCAGATAAAGAACGTATGGGGTTCAATTATTCCATCTCCCTTGTCGATTGGCTACTCATTCTATAAAATGACAAAAGCAGTTGACAAATTTAATCCCTACTATCTTCCCTCAGCGTACTATATGCCGTATGTGTTTGAATCTCTTAATCTGACTAGCGGCCTTAAGGTGTTTGGACATAAGGCTTTACAGCCTATTCTTTTCAAGGATGCTAAACAGCCAGAGAATATTGTAAGTAGAATAAGCGGGGTGTTCTTTGATAGTGAATATAATCAGATTACATACAATAGAGCTATTGAATTAGTTCATCATCATTCTGACGATATCATTTTTAAACCTGCGACAGATAGCAGCATGGGTAGGGGGGTAAAATTGGTAAAATCAACTGACCAAAATATTCCTGAGCTCTTAGTGTCACTCAATGACTTTGTCGTTCAAAAGAAGGTATCTCAATCTCACATAATGAGTGAATTAAATGCAAGTTCACTTAACTGTATGAGAATAACGACTCTTAATATCAATAATAACATAACGGCAACAAACAGAATTGTAAAAATTGGAGCTGTTGGTGCCATTGTTGATAATATTGGTGCCGGTTCAGGAGGAATGATGTTAGGAATCTGTGCTGACGGAACTCTGACAAAATGGGGTTATCGGGTTAATGGAACTCGTGTTGAACTAAAAGAAAGATTGGGTGATAATTATTTCGTCATCCCTAATTTTAATGAAGTTTTAGATAGTGTTATCAGTTGGCACAGACACATTAATTCTATGGCATAATTGGTTGGGACATTGCGTTAGATAGATCAAACACCCCAGTTCTGATTGAAGCTAATACTTATTGGCCCGGTATTACAATTGAACAAATTGCTAACGGCCCCATTTTTGCAGATCGAACCGAAGAAGTGATTAAGTATATTAAAGATAGGTCATGAATTACCTCGAATTGAACAATGGTGTTAAAATGCCTCAAGTAGGACTTGGAACATTCCTAATTCCCAAAGAAGAACTTGCTAAAACAATCGGAGATGCCTACCGACTTGGGTATAGGCAGTTTGATACGGCATGGCGCTATTATAATGAACAAGCTATAGCTGAAGCATTACGCCGGAATGGAATAAAGCGTGAAGATGTTTTCATTACCACAAAAGTAAATGCAGATGCATTATATATGTTTAAATATTGGTATGGCAAACATAAAATCATGAATGTCCGTAATTTTAAATCCATACGCGACGCTATACTTGAATCCTTTGATAACCTCCAGACTGATTATATAGACCTGTTTTTGGTACACTGGCCATGGCCCATGTATCGAAAAATGTACATGGAACTTACTAAACTTTATAATGAGGGGCGTATTAGAGCCATCGGAGTGTCTTCTTTTACCATCGGCCATCTAGAGTCTCTTAAAGAGATTTCGGATATAACACCGGCCGTAAATCAAATTGAGATAAGTCCTCTAAACACACAAAAGGGATTAATCGAATATTGTCAATCGCATGGTATTGCCGTAGAGGCTATGTCGACCTTTTCTCATTTCCGCTCAAATGAGCCGAGAAAAGAAATATTCGAAAATCCATTATTAAAGTCTATTGCAGAATCGCATAGTAAGTCTGTAGCACAGGTAGTTTTGCGATGGTTAGTTCAACAGAACATAGCAGTAATTCCTAAAACATGGGCATTTTGTCATTTAAAGGAGAATATTGATATTTTTGATTTTATGTTAACTGCGGAGGAGATGAATGCCATCGACTCCCTTGACCAAGGCCAATGCCTTAACTACAATCCTTATGCTCCACATATCATCAAAAGTATCCCCCCAAAATACAGACAATAATACCAACCAATCAATAATAATTAAACGCTTTATTTAATTAAGATTCTTGATATGGTCACTTTTAGGGTCAATTCCATGCTGAACTCAATGTGTTATCGCATAGGAGATTGCATAATTGATTCCGGCGATGACTGCGTTTTTTTCGAAGATGTTAAGGCGGTTCTGCTAACTCATGCGCACCTGGATCACATTTATGGATTAAATGTATTATGTGGGAAAAATCCGGAAGCCAAAGTTTACACTAACGACCATGGGCGCATGATGCTGCTTGATGCTAAGAAGAATTTGTCGTTCTACCACGATACTCCTTTCGTTTTCAACCGTCCTGATTTAATAAAGATAGTTTCGGATGGTGAAAAAGTCGACTTGGGGTCCGGGTTAGTAGCTCAGGCGGTGTTTACTCCAGGCCATAATCCAAGTTGCATAACTTGGATTATAGGAGACGCGTTGTTTACGGGCGATTCCCTAATACCGGGTACCAAAATCGTTACTAATCTTCCCGACGGCAATAAACAGGTAGCAAAACAGTCAGAGAAAAAAATTCGACAATTAGAAATTGGTCGGATCATATATCCCGGCCATAAGATTTAAATAATGGAAAGGAAAAGGATATTGCTTTGCCTGGCTCACATGAGCGGCAAGGAAATGGATTTTATCAAGGAGGCGTTCGATACCAACTGGGTGGTTCCGCTGGGGCCGAACGTCAATGGCTTTGAAAAGGACCTGGAGGGGTTTGTCAACGGTCGCACCAACGGCGAGCCGCTGCATAAGGAGGTGGTTGCGCTGAGCGCAGGCACCGCTGCGGTACACCTGGCGCTGATTGGCTGCGGCGTGGGCCCCGGCGACGAGGTGATGGTGCAGTCGTTCACCTTCTGCGCATCGAGCCATCCGGTAACATATCTGGGCGCAACGCCGGTGTTTGTCGACTCCGAGCCCGACAGCTGGAACATCGACCCCGAGCTGCTCGACCGCGCCATAGCCGACCGCATCGCAAAAACCGGCCGCAAGCCGAAGGCGATAATCCCCGTGGCGCTCTACGGCATGCCCTATCGCATTGACCGCATCATGGATGTGGCCCGCAAATATGACATCCCCGTTATTGAAGACGCCGCCGAGGGCTTCGGCTCGCGCTACGACGGCCGGGTTCTGGGCACTTTCGGCGAATATGGCGTGCTTTCGTTCAACGGCAACAAGATGATTACCACCTCGGGAGGCGGCGCGCTGATTTGCGCCGACGCCGAGTCGAAGCGCAACATTATGTGGTATGCCACTCAGGCGCGCGAATCCTACCCTTATTATCAGCACGAGGCCATAGGCTATAACTACCGCATGTCGAACATCTGCGCGGGCATCGGCCGAGGCCAGATGACTGTGCTCGACGAGCACATTGCCCACCATAAGCACGTTCAGGAGCTCTATTGCGAGTTGCTCAAGAACACCGAGGGCATTACCATGCACTGCAACCCGGGTCCGGAGTTTGACTCAAACTTCTGGCTCTGCGCGGCAACTCTCAACCCCGACTTGAAAATCAAGGGTCAGGAAAACGCTTATAAAACCATAGTTACCGGCGCAGTTGGCGGCGCTGCCGGCGTTATCCACGCCGCTTCAACGGCCGTTACCGACTGTCAGCCCAACGCCAACGTCGAGGCGCTGCGCATGTATCTCGACGCCGCAGCCATCGAGGCTCGCCCGCTCTGGAAGCCGATGCACAAACAGCCGGTCTACCGCAACAATCCGGCCTACGTCAACGGCGTTAGCGAGGAGCTCTTCAAGGTTGGCATCTGCCTGCCCGCGGGCCCGTGGGTAACCGACGACGATGTGCGCTACATTGCCTCCAAAATCCGGGAAGCGATCGAAAAATAAAACTAACAGAAATATCCCCAACATAGAATCAGGGCGCGCCTTTCGGGCACGCCCTGATTTTTTTTGTAGCGGGACCGAGAATTGAACTCGGGACCTCCGGGTTATGAATCCGACGCTCTAACCAACTGAGCTATCCCGCCGCGGGTTGTTTTGCGGATGCAAAGTTAGCGAGAATTTTCGGATTGTGCAAATTTTTTACAAAAAAAATGAGTAACTTTGCAGCCTATGAAGCGGTTTTCACTCAACCTGCGGGGCCGGCTCGTTGACTACGGGCGCCCGGCAATTATGGCGATAATCAACGCCACTCCCGACTCGTTCTACTCCGGCGCGCGCAATGCCACGGTCAAATCCGTGGAGCAAGCCCTCGACGAGGGTGCCGACATGCTCGACATCGGCGCATATTCATCGCGGCCCGGCGCGGCCGAGGTTAGCGTTGAGCAGGAATGGCAACGCCTGCGCCCGGTTTTGGAGGCGGCCAAACGGCTGGCGCCGGAAACCGCGGTGAGCATCGACACCTTCCGCGCCGAAATTGCCCGACGCGCCCTCGATTGCGGGGCCGACATCATCAACGACATCAGCGCCGCCACGCTCGACCCGCAAATGGCCGACGTTGTTGCCGCGGCCGGGGCGCCGTTCATTGCCATGCACATGCGCGGAACTCCCGAAACCATGCAGTCGCTGACCGACTACTCGGCCCAAGGGGGCGTCGTGGCCGCGGTTATGGGCTTTTTAGCCGAGCGCATCAACTATCTGAGCGAGCGCGGGGTGCGCGACATTATTGTCGACCCCGGCTTCGGCTTCGCCAAAACCGTTGACCAGAACTATGAGCTGCTGGCCAACCTGAAGCTGCTGACCAACACTCTCAAGCGCCCGATGCTTGTGGGTCTCTCGCGAAAGTCGATGTTCTATAAGCCGTTAGGTGTCGGACCGGAAGATGTGTTGCCGCAAACAACGGCTGCAAACCTGCTCGCCCTGCAAGGCGGAGCGGCGATTCTGCGGGTACACGACGTTGCCGCCGCACGGTCGCTGCGCTTATTTGAGCAGGCGCTTTAAAAGGGCCGCAGCGGCGTAGATTGCCACCTGCAGCGCCACTATCAGGGCCGACGCGGGCACGTTGACGACCGTTGCTAACAGCAGGCCGCCCAGACAGCCTACGGCGCTGACAGCCACTGCTGCGGGAATCATCACGCGCAGCCGACGCGTAAACAGCTCGGCGGTGAGCGGCGGCAGCGACAGCATCGACATGAGCAGCATCATGCCCACGCAGCGTATCATCAGCACTATGCCTATGGCCACCAGCAGGGTCATCATGCCGTTCCAGGCCCATGCGCGCACGCCGATAACGCTCATGAAGTCGGGGTCGAAGGCGCAAGCCTGAATGCGCCGGAAGCAGAGTGCCACAATCGCTATCAGCCCGGCAGTGAATCCGCCCAACAGCCATAGGTCGGTGGCCGTGATGGTCAATATATTACCGAAAAGAAAGGCGTTGAGCTCGGGCACGGCACCGGGCGACAGAAACACAAACGTTACGCCGATGGCCATGCCTGCGGCCCAGACAACGGCAATCGCCGAGTCCTCGCGCACTCGCCCGCGGGCCCCGAGCGCTTGCACGCCAAGGGCCGAAGCAACGGCAAAAACAGTTGCCATGGCAATCGGCGACCAGCCTAAAAAGTAGCCCAGGCCGAGGCCGCCGAAACAGGCGTGGGTTATGCCGCCCGAAATCGAAACCAGGCGGCGAGTAACGATATAGCTGCCCAAAATGCCCCCGGCAATGCTGAGAATGGCAATGCCGAGCAGCGCGTTGCGAAAAAATGCGTAGTCGAGCAGCTCAATCATCGGTTTGCGGTTCTTCGTAGTCAGGTTCTTCTACGGTGAAGCCCACTGCGCGCAGGTGGTTCCAGAATTGAGGATATGATTTGGTAACTACCTGAACATCGTTGATTTGCAGGCCGGGAAAGAAGAGCGCTGCCGGAGCAAAGGCCATGGCCATGCGGTGGTCGCAATAGGTATTGATCGGCTCGATTTCGGGCCCGGGGTCGAATTGCGCGCCGTGCCAAACCAGGGTGCCCGGCTCTGTGGCGTCGGTTATGAATCCGAGCTTCGACAGCTCCATCTGCAGCGCGGCAATGCGGTCTGTTTCCTTAATGCGCAGGCTTTCGAGGCCGATAAAGCGGAAGGGCAACGCCAGCAGGCAGCAGGTAACGGCCAGGGTTTGCGCCAGATCGGGGTTATCCGACAGGTCTACCATCAGCTGCGAACCGGCGTCGGGCGAGAGCTCCAGCTCCAGCTCGCCGCTGCTGAGAAAGCGTTGGCGCAGGCCGGTAACTTCAAAAAGGCGCCCAACGGCGGCGTCGCCCTGCAGCGACTTGGGGCGCAGGCCGCGCAGCCTGACGGGCTCGGCGGCTATGGCAGCGATTTCATACCAGTAGCTTGCGGCGCTCCAGTCGGCCTCTACGGCGGGGAGCGTGGGCTGATATTCGCCGTGGGCAACGGTTATGAGCCCCGAGTCGGCATCGAAGGTCGACTCAACGCCGGCCATGCGCATCAGCTCCAGGGTCATTTCGATATAGGGCACCGACACTATGCGGCCGCGCAGCTGCAATTCGAGGCCATGTTGCATAGTCGGTGCTATCATCAGCAGGGCCGACACGAACTGCGAGCTCACCGAGGCATCCATTTCAACGCGGCCCCCTTCGAGCATGCGCCCGCGAATGCGCAGCGGCGGAAATCCCTCGTTGCCCAGATAGTCAATGTCGGCGCCAAGCGAGCGCAGGGCGTCGACCAGCGGCGCTATGGGGCGCTGGCGCATGCGCTCGGAGCCGTCGAGGGTAATGTCGGTGGCGGGTCGGGCGGCATAATAGGCCGTAAGGAAGCGCATGGCGGTGCCGGCGGCGCCAACGTTGACCGTGGCCTGCGGCGCGGCGCTGAGGCCCGAGAGCAGCGCGTCGGTGTCGTCACACTCGGCAACGGGGCGCGGCAGCCTCGCGTCGGGGGTCAGAGCCGAGATTATGAGCATGCGGTTCGACTCGCTCTTGCTCAGCGGCAGGTCGATAACGGTTTCGGTGAGTTGCTCGGGAGGCGTAAGTTTGAAGTTCATGGCGAAAAAACAGCCTCAACCTCGCGCAGACGAAGTTGAGGCTCTAAAGGTTTTGAATGCCGGAGTGTTACTCGGCGTATTTCTTAAAGATGACGGTTGCGTTGTGGCCACCGAAGCCGAAAACGTTGCTGAGAGCAGCATTTACGGTGCGCTTCTGGGCTTCGTTGAAGGTCAGGTTGAGGCCTTCGGGCAGGTTGGGGTCAACGTCGTCGGCGGCATGGTTGATGGTGGGAGGAACAATGCCGTCTTCAATGGCCTTGATCGAGAAGATTGCCTCCAGAGCGCCGGTGGCGCCGAGCAGATGGCCGGTCATTGACTTGGTCGACGAAATGTTGATGTTCTTGGCATGGTCGCCAAACACGCCTACGATAGCCTTGAGCTCCGAAACGTCGCCTACGGGGGTTGAGGTGCCGTGAGCGTTGATGTAGTCAATATCTTCGGGCTTCATGTTGGCATCTTCCAGGGCGTTGTTCATCGACAGCATTGCGCCGAGGCCTTCGGGGTGGGTTGCGGTGATGTGGTGAGCGTCGGCGCTCATGCCGCCGCCAACAACTTCGGCGTAGATTTTAGCGCCGCGGGCCTTGGCGTGTTCGAGTTCTTCGAGCACGAGCACAGCCGAGCCTTCGCCCATAACGAAGCCGTCGCGCGAGGCGGAGAAGGGGCGCGAAGCACCCTGCGGGTCATCGTTGCGGGTCGACAGGGCGTGCATGGAGTTGAAGCCACCAACACCGGCCGGGAAAATGGCGGCTTCAGCGCCGCCGGTAACTATAGCGTCGGCTTTGCCGAGGCGGATAAGGTTGAAGGCATCGATAATGGCGTTGTTCGACGAAGCGCAGGCGCTGACGGTGCCATAGTTGGGACCGTGAAAGCCATACTGCATCGAAATGTGGCCCGAAGCGATGTCGGCAATCATTTTAGGAATGAAGAAGGGGTTGTATTTCGGGCCCTGCTCTTCGCCGTGAACGGCATAGTAGCCGGCTTCTTCCTCAAAGGTGTGGAGGCCGCCGATACCTGCGGCAACGATAACGCCGATGCGGTTGTGGTCGTTGCTTTCGTCGTTGATTTTGGCGTCTTCTACGGCCTGCTGGGCAGCTGCCATTGCGTATTGGGCATAGAGGTCGAGCTGGCGAGCCTTTTTGCGGTCAATGCCGTAGGCAGCAGCATCGAAGTCTTTAACTTCGCAGGCAAACTGGGTTTTGAATTTCGAGGCGTCGAAGTGGGTGATAGGGCCGGCGCCGCTTTTGCCGGCAACTGCGTTATTCCAGGTGGTTACAACGTCGTTGCCCAGAGGTGTTATGGCTCCGAGGCCGGTAACAACAACTCTTTTAAGTTCCATTCGGTAAATAGCTATAGTTTTAAAATGGGTTGAGGAGAAAGGATAGGTTTTCGGTTTGGAAGTATTAGCCCTGAACCTTTTCGATGTAAGCGATAGCGTCGCCTACGGTCTGAATGGTGTTGGCTTCTTCTTCGGGGATTGAAATGTTGAATTCTTTTTCAAGAGCCATGATGAGTTCAACGGTGTCGAGGCTGTCAGCGCCGAGGTCGGTGGTGAAAGAAGCGGTGGGGGTTACTTCGTTTTCGTCAACAGCGAGCTGGTCAACGATGATTGCTTTTACGCGATCTGCAATTTCAGACATAGTGTTGTGATTTATTAAATTGGTGAAAATTTGCTTTATATCGGGTGCAAAGTTACAAAAAAATTGCTAACTACCAAAATTTTTTGCCAACGATGTGTAAACGTGAGCGTTGACTGTAGGCAAGCTGCCCACACCCCCACAAAGGCCTGCGGAGCTGGCCGGCAGAAATGTAGCGTAGGGCCTTGGCCCTACGTGTAGCGGGCAATACCCCACAAAACGTTGCGAAGCCTCCCCCGAGCTGCAGGCGAGTGGGGAGAGCTGAGCCACGTTTCCGGTAAATCCGGTGGGTACGCCGTGTGGTAAATCATAAAATGTGCAAATAATTTTTTGTTCGCTCAGCTCTTCCCGCTCGCCTGGCGGCTCGGGGGAGGCTTCGCGACCAAATGGGTGGGGTGACTTGCGCGCGGTCGTAGGGCCAAGGCCCCACGCTACCAATCCACCGACCCGCATCCGCGGGTCTTTGACGTCCCTTTCCCCCACAAAGGCCCGCTCCGCGGGTGCACTATGGCGACCTTGCGGGGCGACGGCGGCTCGCCGTCGCGCGGCCTCCTGTGGGCAAGCTCCCCACACCCCCGAAACTTTGCTCGCACACGCTACTGCGCGTGCGTTTTGGGGAGGGACGCTCGGTGTCCTATGGTTTCGCCTACGGCTCAACGCATAGGCTACTATTTCGCCACACGCTGCCGCGCGTGGCCCGGCGATTCACGCGCGCGAGCGTGTGAAAGCAAATTAGCCTTGGGTTGAGGCAAAGCCGAAACCCAAGGAAAGATGCCCCCCACACATCCCCGCACGCGCGGGAGCGTGTGCGAGCAAAATCCCCCACCTGCCGCCAACAAAAAAAATCCCGCAAAGCGGGATTTTCAGGGGATGTGTATGTGTGTTTTTTAGATGGCAACTTTTGTCGTCTGAGTCGCCGTCTTGACGATGTAGACGCCATGGGGCAGGCCCGTCGTCGACTCGCCGACTTTAACGCCGCGCAGGTCGTAGACTGCGGTGGATGTGATTGCGTCGGGTTTGATTTCCTCGATGCGTGTTGTTGGGTCTTCTACGGTGATTTCGAGTTTAGGGCCATTGGCGTAGAGCGTTTCGCCGATGATTTTGCAGGGGGCAGCGGTTGTGGAATCATCATCTCCCTCGGAGGCGGTCATGATGTCGTCCGAAGTGGTGTTATGGAAAGTCACTAAGCCGTTATGGTCAACCGTGGCCACATCCGGGTTTGTGGAACTCCAGAAAATGTGGGGCAAAGTAACATCCTCCGGGAGCAACGACGCCGTCAGATGAACCTGCTCGTCAGGATGGCCCCAAATGGCCGTCGGACCGTCATAGCTAAACCCATTCGCCTCAACCATAACCTCATAACTACCAAACTTTTTCCAGCCTTTAGCATTCTTATATGCCTCCAATGCCTCCTTGCCTTGCACATACAACTTCTTAGGATTGCCGAAGCCGGGATTGCCTTCCGGCGGCGTTTGTGTAGTTATATATATCTCGCTTGCTGGGCATTCATAAAAAGCATATTCGCCAATTGAGGTAACTGAGTGGCCAATGGTGACCGAGGTCAGGCCGCTGCAATTGTAGAAAGCATATTCGCCAATTGAGGTAACTGAGTTGGGAATGATCACCGATGTCAGGCCGCTGCAGAGGGAGAAAGCGTAGATTCCGATAGAAGTCACGGAGTTGGGGACGGTATATGCACCTGTTTTGCCTCCCGGATATGTTAATATTATGCTTTTATCTTTATTAAACAATACTCCATTATCGGAAGTATAATGTTGATTTCCTACTGTAACAGTAATTTCGATAAGGCCGCTGCAGCAGAGGAAAGCACCGTCGCCGATAGAGGTAACGGAGTTGGGGATGGTCGCCGAGGTCAGGCCGCTGCAGTACTGGAAAGCACAGTAGCCGATAAAGGTAACGGAGTTGGGGATGGTCACCGAGGTCAGGCCGCTGCAGCCCCAAAAAGCCGCTTTGCCGATAGAGGTAACGGAGTTGCCAATAGAAACCGAGGTCATGCCGCTGCAGTCCCAAAAAGCCTCGTTGCCAATAGAGGTTACGGGTATTTTTTGTGAGTTATACGTTATTTCGCTTGGGATTGTGATGTCACCTGAATATTTTTGCGAACCGCTAACGACAGAGCAAGTTTTGCCGTCGCTTGAGAGATTGTAATAGATTCCATCTACTTCAAAATCGTATGCGGTTGCGTAGCAGAAGCTCTGAAGCAATATTACGAGTAGTCCGATGCGGCGAGTTGTATTACGCCACAATGATTTTCTTGAATTGTACATTTTGCGTTGTAGGATTGGTTATTTTTTTAGTTTTTGAAGTTCTGAAAGAATTGTTTTCAACTTATTGGCATCAATATTCGCCGACATGGTTCGCTGTTGTCTTTTGGTTTTTTTGTTAAGTTGATAGTCTTGTAAGCGATATGTACCATCAGCATTAAGCTTAACATTATTATGACAGAACGCGTTCCTCATATGCCTAAGAAACTCTCCAAAATAAAATTTCGGGGTTCCTTCATGACCAATGATAAAACAATCGGCGGTGTTAGAATTTCTGACTGCCTTATTATGATCTATGAACTCAACAGAAAATCCAATCTTCTTTTGCAAATTTTCGAATTCCTTTTTGGAGGTTGATTGGAAGGATGTCGATTTAGAAGAAACAGCAACTTTATAAAAAAGAAGAATCAAATCATCATCAGTAATAACGGCATCAAATGATTTAGGTTTAGGAGTGCCCATTTTAATTGCTATGATAAGGTTCGTCAAAAGTTATTCTTAAGGGGTCTACGATATACATCTGCCCTTCGTCTATATCTTCAACTAAAGCCATAGTTTTTACAAAGGGGAGATCCTTGCTCATATCCACTTCCTGAGTGTAGGCATGAAGGATACCATTGCGAGTGCGTGTTATCTCTTCCATTCTTTGAGTTTCCTCTTTTGTCATATTTGGCCGATACTGGTGTTGGCCAAGTGAAAAGGTTACCTTTCGCATTAAAGCGTTCATAATGATTACTTGTGCAGCAGGCACACTTCGCTGGCTGATAGATGGTTAGCAAAAGAAAAGCGTGAGTGCCATACTGTTTGCTCGTTCCACATCTTGGGGCCTTCGCATTGCCTGGTTGGTTGAACGAGCAAACACGCAGAGCCTCACGCGGAATTATGCTATACGACCTACCCTAACGCTCGCGCGCATGGTGAGGACGAAATATACATATCCACTTTGGCATCTACTGTTTGCCACATTCTTGACCAACCTAAGAAATTTGCGAAGTTTCAAGATGTCAAGAAAGAGCGTCAAGTAAACGCTTTTCGTATGTCAGTTGCCGACCCACCCCTTAGCCCATGACCGGGCTCTGCAAGGCGGTCTGCGGGGGCAAAGGTACGAAATAATTGGTAATTAGCAAATAGTAATTAGGAATTATTTGAGAATTGAGAATGGAGAATGGAGAAGGGAGAGTTGAGAATGCTGGCGGCATTGCATGGGCAACGGTGAGCCGCCATAGCGGCAAGAAGCAACGTTAGTTGCGCCAAGATTATAGCCTATCGCAAGGGCCGCATCGCGGACCGCAGCCATAGGTCACGCGCCCGCCCCCCAGGAGAGCTGCGTTAGCTGCGACACGTTCTGTCGCACCCAAAGGCGCTCACATCAGAGGGGACGTCCGCCTGACCAGGGGCTGCGAAACGCTACGCGCTTCTTGCCCCTGGCTAAGTTCTTGCAACCCGCTCCGCGGGCGCGCCGCTGTTCTGTGGGCAAGCTGCCCACAGAACATGGGCGGCTATGCGCGTTGGAGGCTGGCGATGCGGCGGTGGTAGTATGCCAGGATCAAGAGGGCGGCAATCAAATCTCCGCCAAAAGCGACAATGGCCTGCGGAAGCGTGGACTTGAGCACCGGGTCAGCAGCGATTTCTTCGCTCGTGAAAAGAATATTAGGCGCATAGTCAATGGCCCCCGCAACCACGAACAAGCCCACTATAAGGCCCCATTTCATCGGTTTGCTCATTGCCGACCCGGTTATTGAGGTTATCATTGCCGTTAGGACTGCCAAAACCAACACGCACTCTAAAACTTCTCCGTCAACAGGAATATAAAAGCCAATCAGGCAAAAAACTGTAGCCACGCCGCAGACAGCAAAAGTGTAGGCCACATATTTTTTAAGATATCCTTTCCGGCCCATATAGAAGCCGTAGGCAATAACTGCTATCGCAGTAATTAGACTGGCTATGGTATTAAAACCGCAAGCATCGGATTCGAAAAGGTCAAAGCCGGTGATTGGTGCTAAAAGGTCGGACAACAGTTCGAGCGCGATTGCACAGAGGAAGAAGTTGCGTTGGCGGGCCAACAGGTCAGGGGTGATTTCGTTCATGGTGTAATGTTTTTTTTAGTGTTGTAGTGACTTGGTGAAAAGGGCCGATGGCCCGCAATGGTGGCATCGGCCCTTGGGTGGTGTGTGTTTGATATGTGTTAGATTGAGATTTTGCTTGTTGTTGAGCCGCGGCGCAGAATGTAGACGCCGTGGGGCAGGCCGTCGGTCGAGGTGCCAACCCTGACGCCTTGCATGTTATACACGGCGGTCTGGGTGTCGGCCGGAGTGCGAACCGCAGTAATCGAGTCGAAGTCAGCATCGCGGCCGATGCGGTTATTGAACAGGCTCCACGGCTCGGTCGAAGCAATCTCCGCCTCGGCCGACTTCAGATAGTTCAGCGTCGCATTCTCGTAGACCTCGGTGGGGAAAACATATTCTCCGCACTCTA
Organism: uncultured Bacteroides sp.; assembly: GCA_964554665.1. GTDB lineage: Bacteria > Bacteroidota > Bacteroidia > Bacteroidales > Muribaculaceae > UBA3263. The sequence goes on along the minus strand of CAZKPP010000006.1, from coordinate 11,406 downwards.
CCGGATCATCGGAAAGATATGTAACGGCAGTCAAACCGGAGCAGCTGCTGAATGCCCAGCCTTCGAGTTCGTTTATGGAGGCGGGAATGGTGAGCGAGGCAATCCGGCTGCAGCCGCTGAATGCATCGACGCCCAGTTCGGTCACGGTGGCGGGAATAACATATTTGGGTTGCTCGTTGCCGGCGGGATACTGAATGAGTTTTTTCATGTTTTTTGTAAACAGAACTCCGTTATCGGAAACGTAGTTACGGTTATCAGGCGAGACCGTAATCGATGTAAGATTCTTACAACCTCCGAAAGCGCCGTCGCCGATTTCAGCCACCGTGGCGGGAATGGCAACTTCGGTCAGGCCTTGGCACCGACCAAAAGCCCACTTGCCAATCTTAGTTACCGAGTTGGGAATAGCGATTGATGTTAATCCGTCGCACGCCTGCAAGGCATAATCTCCGATTGTTGTCACCGAGGCGGGGATTGTAATGTCAGTCAGGTTGACGCTAACTCCGAAAGCGGTTGTACAGATTTCGGTTACTGAATTGGGAATGTCGAACCTGGTGCGTTCGCTTGCCAGCGGATATTGAATGAGCTTTGTCATGTCTTTTGTGTACAAAACTCCGCTTTCAGAAACGAATTTACTGTTTTCGGGAGCAACATTGATCGCCGTCAAACCGGTGCAAAAAGCAAAAGCGCCTTCGCCAATTTCGGCTACTGATTTAGGAATCATCAATTCAGTCAGTCCGCTGCAACGAAGGAATGCACTCCGGCCAATTTCGGTCACGGATTGGGGGATGGTCAACTCAGTCAGTCCGCCACAACTAACGAACGCGTATTCGCCAATCTTGCTTAACGTATTAGGTAGAGCAATTTCAGTCAGTGCTGTACAGTACCTAAAAGCCCCGCTACCGATTTCAGCTATCGAGTTGCCGAACGTCACCGATGTCAAATTACAAAAGGCAAATGCGTTTTCCGGAATTATTTTCACCTTATCACCGAATACAACTGTTTCAACTCCTTCAAATGGCGAAAGTATCCCTCCGCACGAAACGCAATCTATGGCATTAAAGTTTACCTTTTTAAGGTTATCGCAGCCATCAAAAGCCCAACGGCCAATCGATTTAACATTTTCGGGAATGGTTATCTCCGTCAGACCGGTGCAATAGGAGAATGCCCACGTGTCGATGTTGATCAACGAGTTGGGAAGGTTTATCTCGGTCAGATTTTCATCGTAGGCAAATGCCTGATAACCGATTTCGGCAACGGAGCTACCCATAGTAACCGAGGTTAAGCCATAGCACTGATAGAAAGCTTCTTTGTCGATATTGGTTACCGACTCGGGAAGAACTATTGAGGTTAGCCCGGTGCAAGTGGCAAATGCCGCGCCGCCTATAGTAGTTAACGAGTGGCCGAAGGTAACGTCTTCCAAATTGCTGCACCCCCAAAAGCCAAACTCGTCGATTTTAATAACGGAGTCGGGGATGGTTACCCGTTTGAGGCCACGCAGCTTTTCAAATGCGAATCGCGGAATCAATCTCACCTTGTCGCCGATTTCAACCTCTTCGATGGTTGGATTGAAAACCAGATAGTCTTCGCCGCAAACGCCACAATTTATGGCAATAAAAACTACTTTTTTCATCAAGGTGCATGCATAAAAAGCTGAATTGCCGATAAACACAACATTCTCGGGAATCGTTATTTCGGCCAGGCTTTCGCAGCCATAAAACGCCCGGTCGCCGATTGAAATCAAGGAGTTGGGGAGAGTAATCGACGTTAGGGAAGGGCAGTCATAAAACGCATCGAGATTGATTGTGAGCAAGGAATTGGAAAGAGTGACCGACTTAAGGGAGCCACACATATAAAAAGCTCCGCGATCGATTTCGGTTACGGTGTTGGGAATCGAAACCGACAACAAACCGCTGCATCTTTCAAAGGCGCTGCGGCCCAGAGTGGTGAGAGTATAAACATTCTCCCCGTCGCTCGGATTCTCAGGCAGGACCAAAGCACCGGTAATATTGTTGCCTGTTTTAGGGTGGCCGCCGTTGGAGTCGACGGTGCCGATAATCTGGCAGGTTTTGGCGGCTTCGTCGAGCACGGTGTAGGTAATGGTCTGGCCGGCGTAGGTGTAGTCAAAGTCGCGGGCCATGGTTGGGAGGGCGACGAGGGCGCCGAGCAGCAGGAGTAGATGTTTTTTCATGCTGTGATGAATTGGTTGCCGCAGGGTCCACAACTTTGGCCATTAAGTGGTTAGCAAATAAAAAGCGCGAGGACCTTATCTCTCTGTCCGTCCCACGCATCGAGGCTCTGGATTGCCCATTAAAGTTAGAACGAACAGGACGGAGGCCTCACGCGGATATACGTATAACCACGTAAGGCGTCTATCGCTGTCTCATTCTTGACTTTAATTAGAAATTTTCCAGATTTCGATGCGTCAAGAAAGAGCGTATGATAAACGCTTTTAAAATATGTCGATGTCAGCCCCGCCCTCGCAGCCCTTGACCGGGCCTCCGCAAACGGTCTGACCCCGCAAAGTTACAAAATAATTTTGAATTCTGAACGCTAAATGCTGAATTTTTTGAGATTTAAGAACTTAGAGGGGGTGGAGGGTGAGGGAGGGGAGGTCGAGGAGGGCGCGCAGGGGGGTGGTTGCGGGCGGTTCGCAGGGGCCAAGGGGGTACCAGTGGGCAACGGTGCCGTCGGCGTTGAGGGCAACGACTACGGGGCGGGGAGTGACGCGGCCGAGGGAGTCGCGGGTGCCAAGCAGCAGGTGGTTAGTCATTATTGCGGCGGAAACGCGATTGGCGATAGCGCAGGTCGTTGTAGTGTTCAGCGAGCAGGCGCGTGCGCGTAAGGGTTATGCTGTCGGCAAAGGCTCGCTCGCCGGGCTTGGGGTCGAGCTGCAGGTAGCCGAAAATGCGGCCGGCGCTGATTGTTGAGTCGAGCTGCAGGGTTAGCTCAAGGTGGTTTTGGTCGCCGGGGTGAAGGGTGACGGTTGATGTTTCGGTTGTGAGGTTGCGGTTGAGATAGTCAACGCCGAGAGTTGCGGTGAGCGGCGAGCGGGCGTTGTGGAGGGCGAGCTGCAGACGGACTACGTCGCCCCGCTGCCACAGGGAGTCAACCGGAATTTCGAACGCTACGAAGTCTGACGGCTCGGTTTGGGCAAACACCTGCGAGGGGAGCAGCGGCCAAACGGAGGCGGTGTCGCCGATGCGGGAGGCCAGATAGTCGGCTTTGAGGGCGTCGATGCGGCGAATGGTGTCGGCCAGCAGTGAGTCGCAGCGGTCGAGAACCGCCATGTAGTTTGGCAAATGGCGTGCATACCAGCGCAGCGACGAGTCGAGAATGGCTTCGTTGACCTGATGTTTGGCAAGCACCGACGAACGGAGGGCGAGGCGGGCGGAGTCGCGCGAAAAGCCGTCGAGCAGCCGCTCGTTGGCGAATCCGTCGGCCAGCTCAAGGTCGACGAGCAGCCGGGCCATAGGCTCGCGGCCGAGCACCATGGGCGGTGTGCGGTCGCAAGCAATCAAGCAGAGGGCTACGAGCAGGAGCAGCGGCAGTCGCTTCATTTTTCGGGGTTGGCCGGAGTCTCCTCCTTGAGGCTCAGACTGCCGGAGTAGAAACAGATCAGAAGTATAACCCCGACAGTCACCGCCGAGTCGGCCAGGTTGAAAATCGGGTGGAAAAACTCAAAGTATTCGCCGCCGACCAGGGGCATCCACTGCGGCCAGTAGAAGGAAAAGAGCGGGAAGTAGAGCATGTCGACCACCTGGCCGTGGAGCAGCGGCGCATAGCCTCCGCCGGTGGGAAAAAGGGTTGCCACGGCCGGCGGCATGGGGTTGTTGAAAATCAGGCCATAGACGGCGCAATCGATGAGGTTGCCGATGGCGCCGGCAAGAATCAGCGACACGCAAACGCACACCCCGGGGCCGACGGCGGGCTTTTTGAGCAGTTTCGACAGATACCAGAAGCCGAAAATGGTTGCCAGCAGGCGGAAAACGGTCAGGGCGAGCTTGCTGCCGAGGGTCCAGCCGAAGGCCATGCCCGGATTCTGAACAAACAGCAGGTGAAACCACGAAAAGATTTCGAGGTCTTCGCCGAGATAGAACGAGGTTTTGACCCAAATCTTCAGCCACTGGTCGGCAATGATGACCAGGGCGATGATTGCGGCACAAAGCCGGGCAATTTGCTTGGAGCTCATTGTTTGGCTTCGATGCTCAGGGTTGCGTGGGGCACCGCGCGCAAACGCTCCTTGGGAATCAGTTTGCCGGTTGCGCGGCATATTCCGTAGGTTTTGTTTTCGATGCGCAGCAGGGCGTTTTCGAGCTTTTCAATGAACTTGCGCTGGCGTTCGCAAAGGCGGCCGACTTCAGATTTCGACAGCTGTTCGGCCGGCTCCTCGATGCTGTGGAGAGTGGGCGCGGTGTCGTCGGCGGCATTGCTTTCGGTGCCGAGCAGGGTTGCGCGCAGCGAATCGAATTCGGCGCGCGCAGCCTCAAGTTTTTCAAGAATCAGCTCCTTAAATTCCTGGAGTTCTTCGTCGGAGTAGCGTAGTTTGTCGGTCGGCATTATGCTTTTTGGATTTTGATGTTAACGCGGAGTCCGTCAATGTCGAGAGTATCGTCGTTGACCTCAAGCGCCGGGTCAAAGTCGATGGCATCGGCCAGGGTCTGGGCGGCCACATAGTCGCGGAAGCCGGCAAGGGCGTCAACCACTTCGGGTTTCGGCTCAAGGGCTATGGTGATATGGTCAGTGATGGCATAGTCGCGACCCTTGCGGATGTTTTGGATGCGGTTAACGAGTTCGCGGGCCATGCCTTCGCGGCGCAAGTCGTCGGTGAGGGTCACGTCGAGGGCCACCGTTACCGTGCCTTCGTTGGCCACGAGCCATCCGGGAATATCTTCCGAGAAGATATCGACGGTGTCGGCGGTAACGTGGGCGGTGGTGCCGTCGGCCAGTTCGAGGTCGATGGCGCCGTTGCGTTCAAGCTGCAGGATTTCGGCCTGCTGCATGGCCTGAATTGCGGCGGCAACCTGCTTCATCTGCTTGCCAAACACCGGTCCGAGCTTTTTGAAGTCGGGCTTAACGCGCTTAACCAAAACGCTTTCGGAGGGGTCGAGCAGCTGCATCTCCTTAACGTTGACCTCGCTGAGCACCAGGTCGATAATCGGCATGACCTGTGCGCGCTGGGCTTCGTCGATGAGGGGCATCATGAGTTTGCTCAGCGGCTGGCGCACCTTGATGTTGGCTTTGCGGCGCAGGGCCAGCACCATCGAGGTTAGCTGCTGGGCCAGGGCCATGCGCTGCTCCAGAGGCTCGTCGATCAGGGCCGGATTGGCCTGCGGCTGGCGTTCGAGGTGGACGCTCTCGGCCCCGGGGTTGAGGTCGAGATAGAGGCGGTCGGCAAAGAACGGAGCCATCGGGGCCATGAGCAGGGCCACGGTGTTGAGACACTCATAGAGGGTCTGATAGGCGGCGAGCTTGTCGGCGGTCATTTCCTTGCCCCAGAAGCGCGAGCGGTTGAGGCGCACATACCAGTTTGAGAGTTCATCGACAAACTCGGCTATGGCGCGGGTTGCGGGGGTGAGTTCGTAGTCGTCGAGCGAGGCCTGTACGGTGGTAATCAGAGTGTTGAGGCGCGAAATTGCCCAGCGGTCGATTTCGGGGCGCTCGCTCACCGGAATTTGGGGCGCGGCGGGGTCGAAGCCGTCAACGTTGGCGTAGCGGGCCAGGAAGTTATAGGTGTTGAACAGGGTTGCGAAGAACTTGCGCGACACTTCCTGAATTCCGGCCTCGTCGAACTTGAGGTTATCCCAGGGCGATGAGTTGGAAATCATGTACCAGCGCAGGGGGTCGGAACCATATTTGGCAATGGTTTCGAAGGGGTCGACGGCGTTGCCGAGGCGCTTCGACATTTTGTTGCCATGTTTGTCGAGCACCAGACCGTTGGAAATCACGGCTTTGTAGGCCACGGAGTTTTTGACCATGCCCGAGATTGCGTGGAGGGTAAAGAACCAGCCGCGGGTCTGGTCAACGCCTTCGGCAATGAAGTCGGCGGGATAAACCGCGCCGGAGTCAACAGCCTCCTTGTTTTCGAAGGGATAGTGCTGCTGGGCAAAGGGCATGGCGCCTGAGTCGAACCAAACGTCGATGAGATCGAGCTCGCGACGCATGGGCCGGCCCGAGGGGCTGACGAGGATTATATCGTCGACGTAGGGACGGTGAAGGTCGATTTTCTCGTAGTTTTCCTTGGAATAGTCACCGGGGATGAAGCCTTTGTCGGTCAGCGGGTTGGAGGGCATGAGGCCGGCGGCCACGGCTTTGTCTATTTCGGCCGACAGCTGCTCGACGGAGCCGATGCAGATTTCCTCGCGCGCATCGTCGGTGCGCCATATCGGCAGGGGGGTGCCCCAGTAGCGCGAGCGGCTCAGGTTCCAGTCCTGAAGGTTTTCGAGCCACTTGCCAAAGCGGCCCGAGCCGGTCGACGCGGGCTTCCACTTAATGGTTTCGTTGGCCTTCATCAGTTGGTCGCGCACAGCCGTTGAGCGGATAAACCAGGAGTCGAGCGGATAGTAGAGCACCGGTTTGTCGGTGCGCCAGCAGTGGGGATAGTTGTGGACGTGTTTCTCGATTTTAAAGGCGAGGCCGCGCTGCTTCAGGTCCATGCAGAGGCTAACGTCGAGGGTTTCGGTCTGGTCGGTAGCTTCGGGGTCGTAGGCGTTCTTAACGAAGCGGCCGGCATATTTGGAGTAGAGCTCGGTGTCGACGTTGTTTTTAACAAACTCGGGGTCGAGGTCGTCGAGCACGAAGAAGCGGCCGCGCAGGTCAACCATCGGGCGGATATTGCCGTCGCGGTCAATCAGGTGGAGCGGGGGCACTCCGGCGGCCTTGCTGACGCGAAGGTCATCGGCGCCGAAGGTGCCGGCAATGTGAACTATGCCGGTGCCGTCGTCGGTGGTTACGTAGTCGCCGGGAATCACGCGGAAAGCGCCCTCGCCGGGGTTCACCCAGGGGAAGAGCTGCTGATAGTGCAGACCAACGAGCTGCTCGCCCTTGAGGCGGTCAACAACCTGCCAGGGAACTACCTTGTCGCCCTTCTGATATGCCTGCAGGTCGCCGTCGCGGCCTTTTTCGCCAAGCACGGAGCCGAGGCGCGCTTCGGCAACTATGCAGCTGACCGGCTCACCCGAATAGGAGTTGAAAGTGCGCACCACGCAATAGTCAATCTGCGGGCCAACGCAGAGGGCGGTGTTGCTCGGCAGGGTCCAGGGAGTAGTTGTCCAGGCGAGCAAACAGGGGGTGCCCCACCCTTTCATGGATTCCAGCGGGTCGGTGCAGACAAACTGGGCGATGCAGGTGGTGTCCTTAACGTCGCGGTAGCAGCCGGGCTGGTTGAGCTCGTGGGAGCTGAGGCCGGTGCCGGCGGCGGGAGAATATGGCTGAATGGTGTAGCCCTTATAGAGCAGGCCTTTGGCATAAACCTGGCTCAGCAGCCACCAAACCGATTCGATGTAGCGGTTATCGTAGGTGATATACGGGTCTTTCATGTCGACCCAATAGCCCATGAGCGAAGTAAGGTTTTCCCATTCGTCGGTAAACTTCATGACTTCGCGACGGCAGGCGGCATTATAGTCGTCGACCGAAATTTTCTTGCCAATGTCTTCCTTGGTTATGCCAAGGGTCTTTTCAACGCCGAGCTCCACGGGCAGGCCGTGTGTATCCCAGCCGGCTTTGCGCTTAACTTCAAAGCCCTGCATGGTTTTATAGCGGCAAACAATATCTTTAATCGTGCGGGCCAGCACATGATGGATGCCCGGGTGGCCGTTGGCCGACGGCGGACCTTCGAAAAACACGAACGAAGGCATGCCCTTGCGTTCGCGGATTGAACGTTCAAACAGGCCGTTGGCTTTCCAGCGGTCGAGGATTTCCTTATTAACGCCGACGAGGTCGGGGGTCTTATATTCCTTAAATTTCATAGTTAAAGAGTTTCAACGCGCAAAGTTACGAAAAAATCCCCCCATTCCCAAAACTTTTTCCCCGCCCGCCCGATTTTTTCAAGATTTGAAGTTCAGGATTCGGGCGCCTTTGAAGTCGGGCAGTGGAGCACCTGCATAGATAACTGCCTTATCGTCGGTTAACTCGGGGTAGTTTTTTTCAAAGTTCAGTAGCCCCTTTGTGAAATCAGGGTGAAAAGTTTCTGATGATTTGATTTCATAGCACGAATAGCGCGTCCCGCGTTTTACAAGCAAATCAACCTCGTTGCCATTTGAATCGCGATAAAAGTATAATCCACCGTCTTTGCCCTCATTAAAACGATTTTTTAGAAAATCCATTATCACCATGTTTTCAAAAAGGTGACCACGCATTTTGTCGCGATTCATAGTGTTGGGCGAATCAATATCAAGCAGATATGCCGCCACACCGCAGTCGGTGAAATATAATTTGGGGCTTTTTGTAAGACGCTTGCGACTATTAGTGAAGAACGGGGGCAGCATATATACGATATACGACGCCTGAAGGACCGACAGCCACGAATTTACAGTATTAACCGCCACCCCTAACTCATTCGACAGTTCAGAGGCATTGAAAATCGATCCTATACGGGTTGCACAAAGCCGAATAAACCGCTGAAACAGGTCAAGGTCCTTGATTGCGAGCAAGTCGCGAACATCGCGCTCCAGATACGTTTTTATATAGTTGGGGTAAAGAAGCTTGGGCAGATTTTTGCCGCTCCAGATGGCCGGGTAAAAACCATTATAGAGCAATGAATCAATATTATAGTTTATATCAAGCCCGGATATTTCCTTGAGACTTAATGGTAGAAGCTCAAACACCGCAGTACGTCCGGCCAGGCTCTGGGTAACATTCTTCAGGAGCGCAAACTGCGAACTGCCTGTCAGATAAAATTTTCTCTCCGGGTTTTCGTCAACTATCCCCTGAATATACGATAACAGTTCCGGTACATTCTGCACCTCGTCGATAATAACACCATGCCGGAATTCTGCAAGAAAGCCATTTGGATCGAACTTCGCGTTTGATCTAACATCGGGATTTTCCAACGAAACGTAAGGAATGGTGGAGAATAAATGGCGCAATAGCGTTGATTTTCCTGATTGCCTTGGCCCGGTAAGGGTTATGACAGGAAAATAACGCGATGCCTCAATAATCGCCTCAGAGATAGTTCTGTATATATAATTATCCATTTGGAGCAGATTTTATGCAAATTTTCAGTGACACTGCAAATTTACATAAAATAATTATATCTCGCAAATTTTCAGCTATTTTCAGTTGGGATCAAGTCTACTGTTTATACTGTTCTCCCGCCAATAGAATTCATGATGCAAAGGACTTGAAATTCAGGAAGCGGGCGAAAAAGAATAAAAGGATTTTGATATTATATTTGCGAATTATCAGGGGAATATGTAACTTTGCACCCGCAGGCCGCAATGCGGAAGCCCGGTCACGGGTAAAGCGGGAGGGTCGGCACTAAATATCGAAAAGCGTGTACTCGACGCTCTTTCTTGGCAAACGGAAATCTGGTAAATTTCAATCTTCGTCAGGAATGTAGCAAACAGTAGATGCCATGTGGATGTGTATACATCATCTTTAGCAAACGTGCGAGCGTTGGCTATCGGTTGATAGTATATATGATTACGCGTGAGGCTTCTGCAGGTTTGCTCGTTCAACGAAGATGGGCAATACCAGAGCCTCCGTTTGCTGAACGAGCAACAGTAATGGCTCTCACGCCTTTCATTTTCAACAATTTACATCTTCGTTGGGGCCCGAGGACTTTTGAATCACTTATGCGTAAAGCTATTTACAAACTGCTTTTGGCAGGGGCCATTGCAATTTCAATGGCAGGAATGACAAGCTGCGGGTTCAGCCGCGAAGCTGCTTGCAACAACAATCTCGTTCAAACCGAGGTGGTACTCCAAAAATCTAATTACAAGGTAATCGGAACAGTTTCCGCTGAATCGGAGCAAGTATATATTTTAGGTTTCGGTGGCCTTTCAAAGAAATCGCTTGCCCAGTCAGCTCTGGCCGACCTTTATAAACAGGCAGACATGCTCGGCAAACCCCGCGCAGTTATCAATGTTAACGTGGGTTATAAAAACACTTTCTACCCATTTGTGTTTAAAACAAAAGCAATTGCCACCGGCACAGTCATAGAGTTTACCGAGTAAGTTTAGTCTATTTTTATTATTTTATTATAAGGTATTGTGCCCCTTTGGCATAAATACCTTTTAACTTTTGTGAGATATGAAAAGAATCTTATCTTCATTTTGCAGTGCATTACTGTGCCTGAATGTGTTTGCCTACGACATTATTACCCTGAAAAACGGTCAGATAATCAAGGGCGAAGTATATACTACACTCGATAATGGCGACCTTGGTGTACGCAAACTTGATGGCAACTATGTTTTGGTACCTAACGCCGACATTCTCAGCCGAACCCAAACCGACAAAGAAACCACAAGTTCATCAGCTCAACCGGTTGTATTCGACCCGTCTAATCTTGGAATCAAACTTAGCTATGCACACGGGTTTAATTCAACAGTAGAAGATCTTAGTTTAGGCTATGACGGGTATTACGACGAGTTATTGTATACTTCATCAACGTTGAAAAATGGTAATGGTCTTAACTTTGGAATATCTTATATTATAAATTTAAGTCGTTACTTTTTCTTTGAACCGGGCGTAAACCTAACTTACCTGCAATATACAAATATTTGTGATTTTGAGTATGCTACTAACCATTATAGTTTATATTATGACGATTATTCCGGTCATAGTGTAGGTAGTTTCCAGAGAAACGTGAATTTTATAGGCTGGTCCATTCCTCTTCAACTGGGTTTACAACTCAGAATTAACGAATCGTATGATTGGGAGTTCAGAATTGGTCCCAGTATAAGCATGGACTGGAATCTGTGGGCAGAAGACAGTCCAAGACCTTTTTACAAGTCAGTCCTTTACGATGATAGTTTTAATCGTTTTAAGATTGGCATTCAAGCTGACACTGGTATAAAGATTAAACAGCATAACTATATTGGCATAGGTTTCAACCTCTGTTGTGTGCAGCAAGGTAGGTCACCTTATTACATTCAGGATGCGAAAAGAAACTCTTTAAATGTAACGTACGGTCATTATTTTTAAATAGGTTAGTTGGCTAACCACGCTAAACAACCGACATTTGGCTCATTTTTTAGACAGGAGCACAGGAGAAGCAGGAGATAGATCAGCTCGAAAGTGTTTTATGCAAATTTTCAGTGGCATTGCAAATTTACATATATTTGTTGTAACTCACCTATTCGGACCGGTATGTAGGTGAATGTACTACTGTTTCTACTGTGCTCCTGTCAATGTTTTTTTGAGGGGGATTTTTGGAATCTACGGTTGGGAGGGGGCGGCGGGGCGTAA
>CAZKPP010000005.1:0-63046 GCA_964554665.1 uncultured Bacteroides sp. | reverse complement strand
ACCGTCGAAGTCATAGTAGTCGGCACCAATTTCGGCGCTATACATGCTTCGGAACGACATGGTGTTGGGGGTGTCGCGGTCGAGCAGGTCCATGCCGGCTTTGAGCGATGAGAGCTTAAATGGCCAGGTGATGGAGAAGTTGGTCATGTCATCGTCGTAGTCAAACATCACATCGAAGCTAACGGTGTAGCCTCCGCCCCAATCTTCCGACCAGCTTTGCGAGGTGCATTGCGAGCCATAGATTTTGCCGGCCTTTTTGCCGTTGATTACCAAACCTGCGGCCGATGAGCCGCTGGGGTCGTCTTTGTCGTCGTCTTTGCTGCAAGAGCTGACGCTGAGCGACAGGCATGCAACAAGGGCGATAAATAGAAGTTTATGTAGCTGTTTCATTAGAAGGTATAGCCGAGTTTAAGGGCGAAGCCGTTGTTGCTAATTTTGAAGAACTCGTTGGAAGCAACTTTGGTGATGTCAGAGCTGAATGCCAGACCGATGCTATATTTACGATACTGGAAATCTACGCCGATGTGCCAGCCAAGGTTGAAGCGTTTCCAGGCAGGGTCGTTGTATTCTTCATCATACCAGTTTCCCCATTCGGTCTTGGCTTTTTTACCACCGTCTTCATCATCGTAATCGTAATCATCATCGTAATCGTAATCATCATCGTAGCCGTAGTACCAATCATCGGAACGAGAGTAGTCGTCATCGTTTTCGTCAGTGAGGTTGCTACCGGAGAGCTTTGTGCGACCGAGCAGGCCGATTTTGAAGTCGATACCGGCATAGGGTTTGATGGTGAATTTGTCTTTGATATTAAATTTGTAGGTAAAGCTGATGGGGATAATCATGCCGATGTGCTGGGCCGAGAGTTTGCCTTGACTGCCAAAGGTAAAGTTGAAGTTGAGGCCTGCTTCAACAAACATCGGGCGGCTGGGCGATACCTTAAAGCCGCGGATATATTCGAGGCCGAAACCTTGCAGGCTGATGTCGTCATTGTAAGCTTCGTTGATGTCGGCGCCTTGTGTTGCCCCTCCCAGAATCTGGGCAACCTTCATTGACGAGTGGAAGCTCTGCGAAGCATAGGAAATGTTAACTTGGTTGTAGCCTCCGGCGGTAATCTTTGAGAGCGTGGAGGTTGCTTCAGACTGGGCGAGGGCTATATTGCCCGAAACGAGCATAACACCCAGCATAACAATTGCTTTAAACTTTTTCATAAATGATAATTTTGATGGTTTATAGAGTTAATTGTTAAAAGTCGGTGCAAAGGTACGACAAAAATTACCCCCCCAATTTTTTAACAAGAATTAACAATCTTTCACAAAATGAACTATTGAGCCCATTCAGCGGTTATAGAGTTGTAATTCTATTATCAAACTCAAAATTCTAAGTATTATGAAACACGAACACGAACATCACTCCGTTAGACATCATGCAGTCAAGTGCGCACTCGAAGTTGCCAAACTCGCATTTATCGGTGCAACCGCAGTTGCAACTATTCATCTTGCGCAAGACGTGCACAAAGCAAAGCGTCGTTTGGAACGCTTTCATCATTAAGTAACTGTGTAAGGGGGCTATGAAACGGCAGTTCTGGACCGTAGACCGTATAGTCTGGCTGATTCTCGGCCTTGGACTGTTTGCCGGCTTGGTTTATCTGCTCGGATATCTGAGCGATGCGTTGCTGCCGTTTTTTACCGCCTGCATAATTGCTTATCTGCTTCAACCGTTGGTTGAACTTAACCGACGCTGGACCCGTGAAAAAGGGCGGGTCTGGTCGTCGGTTTTGACGTTGCTTGAGGTTGCCGCCGTAATTGTTGGGCTCAGCTATATATTTATTCCGCAAACTGTAAGCGAGATAAACGAGCTTTCGGGGATTGTCCATGATTTGGCTTCCGGAAAGGCCAATCTGCCTCCCGAATATGCTGCGTTCATTAACTTTCTTCATGACTCAACGAATTCATGGAGCTTAGACCGTTTGATGGCCGGAGAACATCTGTCGGTACTGCTTGAACACGGTTCGTCGCTCGTTGGCCAGTCGCTGAGTGCCGTTATCGGCGTTTTGAGCTGGGCGTTGGCTATAATCTACCTTATATTTATAGTTATATATTATCCGCAGACGGTTCGCGGCTTTAAGTTGCTGATTCCCGCGCGCTATCGCGAGCAGGGCCTTGAGGTTATGCGCGACGTTGCCGACAGCATGAACCATTATTTTCGCGGCCAGGGCAAACTGTCGCTCTGTGCCATTGTGCTCTATAGCATCGGCTTCTCGATTATCGGCTTCCCGCTGGCGGTGCCCATGGGTTTTCTGGTCGGCCTGCTCTATATGATACCTTATTTTCAGTATATTACCGTTATTCCTGTTGCGGCAATATGTCTGATATATTCCCTGGGGGGCCACGGCGCCTTCTGGCACATGTTTGGTGCCTCGCTGCTGGTTTATGCCGTAGTTCAGCCCACGTGTGACTACATAATAACCCCACACGTCATGGGCAAGGAAATGGGCCTGAATCCGGCCATGATATTGCTTGCCCTGTCGGTATGGGGTTCGTTGCTCGGCATTTTCGGCATGATTATCGCCCTGCCGGCAACCTCGCTGATTATCAGCTACTACGAGCGCTTTATCTCAAATCCGCCTGCTAAAAAAGCGTAATGGTGTAGTCGGTGCGGAAGTGGGCCGCGGGAGCGAGGGCGTTGATGTGGCGGCGGTTGGCGAGTTCGCCGGTATAGCCTACGGTGTCGCAGCTGCCCATCCACGGTTCTATGGCCACGAAGGGACAGTCGGGATGCTGTGCGGTGGGCGACCACAGCGATAATACCGGCATTTTGAAGTCAACGGCGAGGAAGGGCACGCGCTCCGACGATAGCAAGGTGCAGCGCGTAATGTTTTTGGCCTCGATAACGTAGGTGTCGCAATCGAAAGTCCGGGCCGTAATCGGCATCATACCTTCCGCGTCGAGCTCAAGGCGTTTGGGGTGGTCGGCGTCGATGCAACCTTTTTCGGTAGGAATCAGATATTCAATCGGCTCTGTGGTGTTGAACTCAAAGAATCCGCGGATAGCTTCGTCGGGGTCAAAGTCGGGCAGAAAGAAAGCCGGGTGAGCACCAATAGAGAAATACATTTCTTTGTCGCCCTCGTTGCGCACGAACCATTCGACCTGAATGCCCGATTCTTCGAGGCGGTAGGTTACGAACAGAAAGAAGGGGAAAGGATAAACGCGCAGGGTATCGTCGGTTGAATGGATGCCGAGGGTGACTTCCGTGGCGCTTTGGTTCACGACCGAAAACTCCGAGCGGCGCGCAAAACCGTGTTTTTCGAGTTTATATTCCTGACCTTCATAGCGATATGTGCCTTCCCAGAAGTTGCCGCAGTTAGGAAAGAGCAGGGGCGACTGTCCGGCCCAATATTGAGGGTCGGCCTGCCAGAGATATTCGCGGCCATTCTTTTTCAGCGAAATGAGTTCGGCACCCAAGGTGCGGATGGTTGCGGAGATTGAGCCGCGGGTGAGGGTTATTTCAGACATTTGTAGTAAGGATTTTTTATTTTACAACGCGGAGAGGAACGTTTTGGTTGTGTTTGTCAAACAGTGCGCGCGCATTCTTTTCAAAGGCGCGTGCGCGATAGTCGTTGGAGTTTGCGGGGTCGGTCAGCCGGAATTTGCCCGGCTCAACGAACACCAGCGAATAGTCGGCCGAAGCTATGCGGGCCTGCCCGACAGAGTCGCGGCTGAGCTGAACGCGCACAACGGCGCCGCCGCGGGTGTCGACGGTGCGCATGTTGGATATGAAATTTCCGAGCGAGTAAACCACCAGGGCCTGACGGCCGTCGGGTCGGGTGCGCAGTTCCATAGGCTGAACTACGTGAGGGTGGCCGCCGATAACCATGTCGCAGCCGAGGGTAACGAGCTCGTCGGCCAATCTTTTTTGCGAAGCGTTTGGCAGCAGGTGGTATTCGTCGCCCCAGTGAACGCACACGGCAGTCAGTTCCGCTCCGGCGCTGCGGGCGGCCTTGATGTCGGCTGCAATTTTTTCGGTGTTGATATAATCAACAACCGCCTCATGCTGCACGGGAATGCCGTTGGTGCCATACGTATAGTTCAGCAGCCCGATTTTAAAGTCGTTAACGTTGATTATTGTCGGGGCAAACGAGTCGCGTGCGGCGGAGTCGTGATATACTCCCGCGTGGGGAATGCCCAGCGAGTCGAGAGTGGTTATGGTGCGGTGCAGCCCGCGGTCGCGGCGGTCGAGAATATGGTTATTGGCCAGCAGAAAAAAGTCGAAGCCGGCGTCGGTGAGTGCTTTCGGATATTCGTCGGGCGCCGAAAAACACGGATAGCCGGCGTATGGCTTGCCCCCGAGCGGCGCCTCGAAGTTAACAACCGCAAAGTCAGCCTCTTCAATCATCGGGCTCACCTGCTCGAAGCAGCCGCTGAAATCGTGGGTGCCCGAAGCGGTGCGCGAAGCTGAAATCTGCGCCTCGTGCATCATGGCGTCGCCTGCAAAAAGCAATGTTGCCGACCGGTGTTCCGGAAGCTGAGCGAGCTCCGGCACCAGCGGCAACAAAAAGGTCAGTAGGTTTGCTAACAACACGGCGTTAATGCCCGGTGGGTCTTAATCCTTATTGCGGGCAGCCTGAAGGGTGTTGATCATCAGCGAGCAGATGGTCATGGGGCCAACGCCACCGGGCACCGGCGTGATTGCCGAGCAGAGCGGAGCAACGTTTTCGAAATCAACGTCGCCGGCAAGACGGAAGCCGCTCTTTTTCGATGCGTCGGGAACGCGGGTGGTGCCAACGTCGATAACCACTGCGCCGGGCTTAACCATGTCGGCCGTTACGAATCCCGGGTGACCTATGGCTGCGATAATAATATCGGCCTGACTTACTATTTCCTTGATATTGGGAGTTGCCGAGTGGCAAACGGTTACGGTTGCATTGCCCGGGTTGGCCTTCTGCATCATCAGCGAGGCCACGGGTTTGCCAACGATGTTGCTGCGGCCGATAACCACGCAGTGTTTGCCGCGGGTGTCGATTTCGTAGCGGCGCAGCAGCTCGATTATGCCGGCGGGAGTGGCGCTGAGGAAGCAGGGGAGACCGAGGCTCATGCGACCCACGTTGACCGGGTGGAAGCCGTCGACGTCTTTATCGGGGTCTACGGCCTGAATTATGGCTTGCTCGTCGATGTGGGAGGGTAGGGGGAGCTGCACTATGTAGCCGTCGATGTCGGGGTCGGCGTTGAGTTGGGCCACTATGTCGAGCAGCTCCTGCTGGGTAACGTCGGCTTCGCGGCGAATAAGGGTGGAGGTGAAGCCACACTCTTCGCAGGCCTTTACCTTGTGGGCCACGTAGGTTTCCGAACCGCCGTCGTGGCCAACCAAAACGGCAGCCAGGTGCGGACGCTTCTTGCCTTGAGCCACGCGGGCTTCAACTTCTGCGGCAATCTCTTTTTTTATGGCCGATGCGGTGGCCTTACCGTCGATAATCTGCATTTGGTTTTTAGGGGTTTATGAGGTTTAGCGGCGGCGCATTTGCTGGAGTTGCTGCATCTGGCGCGCGGCCTTCATCATCTGCATGGGATTTTTCATTGTGGCAGCCGATTTCATTACTTTGCGCATTTCGTCGAACTGCTTCAGAATTTTGTTGACTTCAACAATGTCGGTACCCGAGCCGCGCGCTATGCGCTGGCGGCGCGAACCTTTAACAATGTCGGGGTTGGCGCGTTCGGCGGCGGTCATTGAGCCGATAATCGCCTTGATGTTCTTGAAGGGGTCGTCTTTGATTTCAACGTCCTTGATAGCTTTGCCCAGACCGGGAATCATCGAGGCGATGTCTTTCAGCGAACCCATTTTTTCGATGCGCTGAATCTGGTCGAGGAAATCGTTGAAGTCAAATTTATTTTTGGCGATTTTGCGTTCGAGTTCGCGGGCCTTCTTTTCGTCGAAATCCTGCTGGGCCTTTTCAACGAGCGAAACAATGTCGCCCATGCCGAGGATGCGGTCGGCCATACGTTCGGGGTGGAACACGTCGATGGCATCCATCTTTTCGCCCGAACCGATGAACTTGATCGGTTTGTCGACCACGGTGCGGATCGAAAGGGCAGCACCGCCGCGGGTATCGCCGTCGAGCTTGGTGAGTACCACGCCCGTAAAGTCGAGTCGTTCGTTGAAGGTGCGGGCGGTGTTGACGGCGTCCTGACCGGTCATTGCATCGACCACAAAGAGGATTTCCTTGGGGTTGAGGGCTTTTTTGAGGTTTTCAACCTCTTGCATCATCGCTTCGTCGACGGCCAGACGGCCGGCGGTGTCGACAATTACCAGGTCGAGATGGTTGGCCTTGGCGTAGGCAACACCTTTCAGGGCGATGTCGACGGGGTTTTGATTGCCATCTTCGGTGAAGACCGGCACGTCGATTTGCTGGCCTACGACCTTGAGCTGCTCAATGGCTGCGGGGCGGTAAACGTCGCATGCGACCAGAAGCGGGCGCTTGCCCTGTTCGCTCTTGAACTTGCGGGCGAGTTTGCCCGAAAAGGTTGTTTTACCCGAACCTTGCAAACCGCTCATCAACACTACCGTGGGGTTGGCGCTGAGGTCGAATTTTGCGGCCGAACCGCCCATCAGGGCAGCCAGTTCGTCGTGAACAATCTTTACCATCTGCTCTTTCGGCTTTACGCTCTGCAAAACGTTCTGGCCGAGGGCTTTGGCTTTTACAGTATCGGTAAATTGCTTGGCAACCTTGAAGTTGACGTCGGCGTCTAAAAGGGCGCGGCGCACGTCGCGCATGGTTTCGGCAACGTTGATTTCGGTGATTTTGCCTTCACCTTTCAGTATCTTGAAGCTGCGTTCAAGTCTTTCGCTTAGATTTTCAAACATACAGGGGGTTCAAATTTTTCGCAAAGTTACGAAAAATTTCCGAAAACCTAAAAAAATGCGTATCTTTGCGCCTGCTATGAGAGTAATTCGTAAAGCCAATGAACTCCGCCGGTGGAGCGCCGAAGAGCGTGCCGCCGGCCGCACTATAGGGTTCGTGCCCACCATGGGCGCGCTCCACGACGGTCATCTTTCGCTGGTTGCGCGTGCCCGCGAGGCCAACGACCTTGTTGCCGTTTCGGTTTTTGTTAACCCCACTCAGTTCAATAACCCCGAAGATTTGCGCACCTATCCGCGCACCGAGGAAGCCGACCTTGAAAAGCTCCGCGCTGCCGGAGTCGATGTGGCCTTCGTGCCTTCGGTCGAAGAAATGTATCCCGAGCCCGACACCCGCCGGTTCGACCTCGGCCCCGTGGCCGAAGTTATGGAGGGCAAAATGCGTCCCGGCCATTTCAACGGCGTTGCGCAGGTGGTCAGCCGCCTCTTTGCCATGGTTAACCCGACCCGCGCCTACTTTGGCGAAAAAGACTTTCAGCAGATTGCCGTTATCCGCAAAATGGTTGAGCTCGAAGGTGGCTTCAACGGCCTGGAAATCGTCGACGTGCCTATCAAGCGCGAGGCCGACGGCCTGGCCATGAGCTCGCGCAACGTGCGTCTGAGTGCCGACATGCGCGCCAAGGCTCCCGAAATCCACAAGGCGCTGGTTGCGGGAGTGGAATTTGCCCGCACCCATGGTGTAGGCGAAACCGTTGACTACGTAACCGGCCTGGTTAACGGCGTTGACGGCCTCGAAACCGAGTATTTCCAGATTGTTGACGGCCCCACCTGTCTGCCCATCGCCAACTGGAGCGAAAGCGCGCAGCCTGTCGGTTGCATAACGGTTTATGCCGGCGACGTTCGGTTGATAGACAATATTAAATTCGATACCAAATGCTGATTCAGGTTTTAAAATCAAAAATACATCGGGTAACCGTTACCGAGGCTAATCTCGACTACATCGGCAGCATCACCATCGACTCCGCCCTGATGGAGGCCGCCGGCATTATTCCCGGAGAGCGGGTATTTATTGTCGATAACAACAATGGTGAGCGTTTCGACACTTACGCCATTCCCGGACCTGCGAACTCGGGCGTGATTTGCCTCAACGGCGCTGCTGCCCGACGCGTTCACCGCGGCGACGTGGTAATTATTATGGCCTACGCGCTGGTTGAACCCGAAGAGGGCGCCGCCATGAAGCCGCGTCTGGTATTTCCCGACACCCTGACCAACCGCCTGCCGCAGTGAACTCCCGCGAGCTCACTTCGCCGCTGCTCGAAGCGGCGGTAACCGAACTGTCGCGGCTGCCGGGACTGGGACGCAAAACCGCCTTGCGCCTGGCCCTATATCTGCTGCGCCGCGAGCCCGACCAGGCCGAGGCGCTGGCCCACGCCATCAGCGAAATGCGCAAGGGCGTGAAATACTGTACCATTTGCCATAACATTTCCGAAGAAGATGTTTGCCCGCTCTGCTCCAACCCCGCGCGCGATTCCTCGACCATTTGCGTGGTTGAAACCGTTAAGGACGTTATGAGCATTGAAAATACCGGGCAGTTCCGCGGCCTCTATCACGTTTTGGGCGGCGTCATCTCTCCCATCGACGGCATCGGCCCCGACCAGCTCGAAATCGATTCGCTGGTTGAGCGCGTGGCTGCCGGCGGGGTTAAGGAGGTTATTCTTGCGCTTTCGGCCACCATGGAAGGGGAAACCACCGATTTCTATATCTATCGCCGCCTGGGAACGTTGCCCGTCGAGGTTACGCAGCTGGCGCGCGGCGTGAGCGTAGGCAACGAGCTGGAATACACCGACGAAATCACTCTCGGCCGGTCGATTTTAAACCGCCGTCCGTTTAATTCGTAGCTAATAGCCGAAAACTTATTTTACTGTCAGATTGTTATGGAATTAAGAATAATTTAGTTCCAACTATTGTTATTTATGACCAGATATACTATAGGCGTTGCCCTTGCGGCAATTATGATTTCCTCAGCCGCATGCACCAACGGCAACCGTTCCGCTGCCGAAGGCTCTGAAACAGACTCAATTGACGTTGCCCTGCCGCAGGTGCGCGATGTAACTCTATCGAAGAGCTACCCCGGTTATCTGTCGGCGGCCGCTAAGGTAGAAGTCGTTGCCAGGGTAGGGGGGCGTCTGACGTCGGCTCCCTATACTGCCGGACCGGTTAAGAAGGGCGAGCTGCTCTTCACCATCGACGCAACGCCCTATCGCAACGCCGTTGACAAGGCCAAGGCCGCGCTGCAGTCGGCCCAGTCGCAGTTAGAATACGCTCGGTCGCATTACCAGGCCCTGCAAAAGGCCTACGAGGCAGATGCCGTGAGCGGCATGGAAGTGGAGCAGGCACGCAGTGCCGTGCAGCAATACGAGGCTTCGGTGCAGACCGCCGCCGCTGCCCTTTCCGACGCCAATCTGCAGCTCGGCTACTGCACAATCCGTGCGCCGTTCGATGGCCGCGTCGCCACCCGCAATGTCGACCCCGGAACCATTGTGAACGTTGACCAGCAGCTGACTACGATATTCGACGAAGAGCACTTCAACGTTAATTTCGAGATTGACGATGACCAGTATCTGACCCTGCTCAACGAGGGCGGCGGCCAAATTCAGGCCGCAGAAATGCCGGTGACCTTCAGCGAGCCTATGCCCCACGACTATGTTGCCACGCTCAGCTATATTTCGCCCGACGTGCAAACCTCAACCGGAACGTTCAGCCTGCAGGGCCGCCTCGAAAACCCCTACGATGAGCTGCGTGCGGGCATGTATGTGACCATCGACCTCCCTTACGCCAAGGTCGACAGCGCGATTGTCGTGCCGGCATCGGCGATTTCAACCGACCAGCGCGGCGACTATCTCTACACTGTCGGCGCGGATAATATTGTTGAATACACTCCCGTGCAGGCTACTTATTCGATTGGTGACTCCCTGAAAGTGATTACAAAAGGACTGCAACCCGACCGGGCTTTCGTTACCAAGGCGCTGCTTAAAGTGCGTCCGGGTCAAAAAATAACCCCGCGCTATGAGTAAGTTCTTTATCAACAGGCCGATTTTCGCTACCGTTCTGGCCATAATCATGGTCATTGCCGGCTTGATTACCGTTAAGTCGCTGCCGGTAGCGCAGTTTCCCGACATTACGCCCCCAACCGTGATGGTGTCCGCCTCCTATCCCGGGGCTGATGCGTCAACCGTGGCCCGCTCGGTGGGCGTTCCTATCGAGGAACAGGTCAACGGCGTTGAAGATATGCTCTATATGAGCTCCAGCTCGGGCAGCGACGGCTCCTATCAGCTGACCGTAACCTTTAAGCAGGGCACCGACATTGACCGCGCGGCGGTTAAGGTGCAGAATCGCGTCAGCATGGCCGAACCGCAGCTTCCCTCTGCCGTTACCCGCACCGGCGTCAATGTTCAGTCGCGTTCGAGCAATATGCTGATGTTCATCGGCCTTACCGGCGATTCGCCCGAACAGAATGCGCTCTATCTGGCAAACTATGCCAACCTGCATCTGAGCGATGAACTGTCGCGAGTCGATGGCGTGGGCAACGTCGGTGTGTTTGGCGGCGGCGACTATTCAATGCGCATCTGGCTTGACCCGCATAAGATGCAGGTGCGCGGTGTGACGCCCGCCATGGTTGCCGCAGCTATCGAGGCCCAGAACATCCAGGTGTCGGCCGGCAGCGTCGGCGACGCCCCGGTTCCGGCCGGAGTTGCCTTTGACTATACCCTCAACGCCAACGGGCGCCTCACAACCCCCGAGCAGTTCGGCAACATAGTTATTAAAGGTGGCGAAGATGGCTCCGGAATGCTCAGACTGCGCGATATTGCCCGGGTTGAGCGCGGCAGCGAAAGCTATAGCAACACCACTACTGTCAACGGCAAGAGCTCAGCCATTATCGGCATTTCGCAGCTGCCCGGCGCCAATGCCGTGGAGGTCAGCAAGAATGTCAAGGCCAAGCTCGCCGACTTGGAAGAATATTTGCCCGCCGGGGTTCACGCCCAGGTAATGATGGACACCACGAGCTTTGTGGATGCGTCGATCGACGATGTGCTGGTAACCTTTGTTGAAACCACGCTCATTGTAATGGTCGTTATCATGCTCTTTCTGCAGAATGCAAGGGCAGTGGTTATTCCTATGCTCACGATTCCGGTTTCGCTGATTGCCACTTTTGCGGTGATGAAGTTGCTCGGATTCTCGCTGAATACTCTGACTCTGTTTGGCCTTGTGCTGGCGATTGCCATAGTTGTCGACGATGCCATAGTGGTTGTTGAAGACTGCCAGCGAATAGTCGACGAGGGAAAATTGACCCCGCGCCAAGCTGCCATGCAAGCCATGAAGGAGCTTACCGGCCCGGTAGTCGGCGAGGTATTGGTGCTGATGTCGGTATTTATCCCAACGGCATTTATCTCGGGCATGACCGGACAGCTATATAAGCAGTTTGCACTGACCATTGCAGTCAGCACCGCTTTCAGCGGCTTCAATGCCCTGACGTTTACTCCGGCCATGTGTGCGCTCTTTTTGCGCAAACGAAAGGCCAACAGCTTTGCCTCGCGCTTCTTCCTTTTTCGCTGGTTCAACAAGGGATATGACAAAACCCTTGCCGCATATAACTCCGGGGTGGGCCGCATGTTGAAGCGCCCGATGCTGGCCATGGGCTTTTACCTGATTTTGTGTGTATTCGCCTTCTGGCTCTATGCAACCCGGCCCACGAGCTATATTCCAGAGGAAGACCTCGGCTACTTCATAACCTCTATTGAATTGCCCACCGACGCGAGCCTGCAGCGCACCGATTCCATAGTCGGCGAGGCTACCAAACGCGTAATGTCCATTCCCGAAGTCAAGGACGTTTTGAGCTTTTCCGGCTCAAGCTTCGTTGGCGGCAGCGGAACCAACTACGGATCGCTGTTCGTAATGCTCAAGCCGTGGAGCGAGCGCAAAGGCAAAGATCAGTCGGCCGACGCCATCATAGATAAAGTCGATAAACTTTGCGGCAACATTCAGGAGGCAATTGTCTTTTCCGTAAATCCGCCGGCAATTCCAGGACTCGGTTCGACTTCGGGCCTGGAAATGGAACTGCTCGACATTAACGACCGCGGTCCGCAGGCCTTGGCCGATGCCATAGCCACACTGACCGACGAAGCCCAAAAATCGGGCAAATTCTCGTCGGTGAGGTCAATGTATAAAGGTGCGACTCCGCAATATTCGCTCAAGGTCAACCGCGACCGCGTTGAGCAGCTCGGGCTGAATCTCGACGATGTTTACGCGTCAATATCGGCCTTTATGGGCACTGACTATGTTAACGATTACAACCAATATGGCCGCACCTATCAGGTAAATCTGAGCGCCGACGGCAAGACCAGGGCATCGGTCGAAGGACTCCGGACCCTGTCGGTTGCCAACGATAAGGGCGAGATGGTGCCGTTCAGTGCTTTCTGCGATATTGAACGCTCAATGGGTCAGCCCAACGTTAACCGCTATAACATGTACACTTCCGGCTCGCTGACCGCGTCGACCGCAAAAGGAGTGTCGATGTCGGAGGGCATCGAGGCGATGGAGCAGGCCGTCAATGCCTCGCTGGGCGATAACTACAGCTATGCCTGGACCGGCGAGGCGTATCAGCAGACTCAGTCGGGAGCCACCATCACAACGGCGCTGCTCTTTGCGGTTATCATTACCCTGCTGGTGCTTGCCGCGCAATACGAAAGCTGGACCTCGCCGGTGGCAGTAATCATAGCCATGCCCACGGCGATTCTCGGAGCCGTTATCGGCTGCATGATTATGAACGCCGAGGTCAATATCTACACCCAGATCGGCATTATCCTGCTCCTTGGCATGGCCGCCAAGAATGCTATTCTCATTGTTGAGTATGCTATGGATTTCCGCAAGCAGGGAATCCCCGACGTCAAGGCCGCGGCCGATGCCGGCAACATTCGTTTCCGACCGATAATGATGACCGCCTGCGCGTTTGTGTTCGGCGTTATGCCTATGCTCTTCGCAACAGGGGCGGGTGCCGCGAGCCGCATATCGCTGGCGTCGGCGGTAGTGTTCGGCATGGCCATGAATGCCTTGGTCGGCACCCTGTTTGTGCCGAATTTCTGGCTGGTGATGAACCGCTTTGGAGAGAAATATCTTGCCGGCTTGTTTAAGGGCGCAGACCAAACGGCGGCTCCTCCGGCAGACTCTCCGGCACAATAAACTTTGCACCTTTTAGCTTTTTTTTGTAACTTTGCCCAATAAATGGCGGAGTATAAACGAATTAAATTCCTCATAACCGAAATGCAAATTACTTCAGCAAAATTCCATATCAGCAACAGCGATGTTGCAAAGTGCCCGGCCACGAACCTGCACGAATATGCGTTCATAGGCCGAAGCAACGTAGGCAAATCGAGCCTCATAAACATGCTCACAGGCCGACGCAAGCTGGCCATGACCTCGTCGACACCCGGCAAAACCACGCTGATCAACCATTTTCTGATTAACGACAGCTGGTATATCGTCGACCTTCCCGGCTATGGCTACGCCCTGCGCAGCAAAACCGACCGCGAAAAACTCAAACGTATCATTGAAGATTATATTCTGGAGCGTCCGCAAATGACGTCGCTCTTCGTGTTGATTGATTCGCGCCATAAACCCCAGAAAATCGACATGGAGTTCATGGACTGGCTGGGCGAGAACGGTGTGCCGTTTGCCATAGTCTTCACCAAGGCCGATAAACTCGGCAAAGTGGCTCTTGCCGCTAATATTGAAGCATATAAGGCCGAACTGCTCAAACATTGGGAGGAGTTGCCCCCGACTTTCGTAACCTCGTCGGAAAGCAATCTCGGCCGCGAGGAACTGCTCGACTATATCGAGCAGCTGAACCAACTGCCCGTCCAAACCGAATTTAACGACTGATGAAAACATTTACCGCACAACTTGCCTCGCGCATAAATCGCGATAAAAAAGCCACCGAAGCGTTGCTTCAGGGCTTTGTGCAGGCCGTTAAGCAACATTGCTCGGAGCTCGACACCGTTGCCATTCCCGGTTTCGGAAATTTTACGGCCGTGAAACACGACGAAAAGGAGGTTGTTGACCACAGCACCGGCAGCCGCCTGCTCCTTCCGCCCGAAATTGAAATGACCTTCCGCGCAGCGGGTAAACTACGCAGAATTTCCAAGGCCGATGAATAATACGATTATTTTGAATCAGTTGAGCGAAACAATCGCCAAACTGACAGGCGTCACCGCCGACGATGCCGAACTCTTTGTGCGCGAACTGTCGGCGCTGATTGCCGAGCGTCTTGAAACCGACGGCCAGGTTGAAGTGCCGGGCCTCGGCACGTTTGTAGTTTCCGATGAAACCGTTGTTTACGCCCCCGATAGTACTCTGGCCGAAGAAATTAATGCGCCCTTTGCAGCATTTGAGGCTATCGAACTTCCCGATGACGAGTCGGACCAGTCCGACTTGTCAGACATGTCCGACCCGTCCGACCGGTCCGCCCCCCAGCCGGAGGCCGAGCAGGAAATCGCCGCAGCCGCTGAGTTTGAGCAAGAAGCCCTGGCCGAAGAGCCGGCAGCACCGGCAGAATCAGACCCGTCCGACCGGTCAGCCCCGTCCGACATGTCCGACCAGTACGACCCCCAACCGGTCGAGGAGCCCAAGCGGTCACTGACTTGGCCCTGGTGGTTGATTGGCTGCATTGTCTGCTTTATTGGCGGCTATATCTGCGGCAATTCGCGCATTGCCGATGAGCCGCCGGCTGAACCTGAGCCCGAGCTCGAAATCGTTGAGGTAGTTGAAGTAGTCGACGAGCCGGAGCCGGCCCTTGTTGAGGATACCGTTATCGTCGTGGCCCCCAGGCCCGTAGTGACCGACACCATCGCCTCGGGATATTTTCTCACATCCATGGCCCGCAAACATTATGGCCACATGGATTTCTGGCCCTACATCTACGAAGCCAATGCCTCAAAACTTGACCGGCCCGACCGTCTGGCACGCGGAACGGTGGTCGTTATCCCCTCGGCAGATTCGCTGAATCTCGATCCGCAAAACGCTGACCAATTGGGACTTGCCCGGCAAATGGCCACGGCTATATATGCGCGCTTTAACGCTAAATAGCCAAAAATAATAATAATTAACTAAACTGTTGTTTTAACTTAAACGTTAAAGTGTTAATTTTGCAGTGTTAAATAAACTACCCATAATATGAGCGAACCAGTAAATATCCGCGAGCTAAACGAAATAGTTGCCGCGAAAAGTAATTTCATCGACCTGATTGTCAAAGGTATGGACCAGACAATCGTAGGTCAGAAACACTTGGTGGAGTCGCTGCTCATTGCGCTGCTGAGCAACGGCCATGTTCTTCTCGAAGGTGTTCCCGGTCTGGCTAAGACCCTTGCTATCAAAACCCTCAGCCAGCTCATCGACGCCAAATACAGCCGCATACAGTTTACCCCCGACCTGCTCCCGGCCGACGTTATCGGCACGATGGTCTATTCCGTTAAAAACGAAACATTCCAGGTTAAGAAGGGCCCGATTTTCGCAAACTTCGTGCTTGCCGACGAAATCAACCGTGCTCCCGCCAAAGTGCAGTCAGCGCTGCTCGAAGCCATGCAGGAGCGTCAGGTAACCATTGGCGACAACACCTTCAAGCTCGATGAGCCGTTCCTGGTAATGGCCACACAGAACCCCATTGAACAGGAAGGCACATATCCGCTGCCCGAAGCGCAGGTCGACCGTTTCCTGCTCAAGGTTATTATCGGCTATCCCACCCGCGAGGATGAAAAGCTGATTATCCGCCAGAATATCTCGCCTGTGAAGACCGACATCCGCGCCCTGCTCAAACCCGAAGAGGTGCTCGATGCGCAAAAGACCGTTGAAAAAATCTATATCGACGAAAAAATCGAACGCTATATCGTTGACATCGTATTCGCAACCCGTTTCCCCGCCGACTACAATCTCGACGACCTCAAGAGCATAATTTCGTTCGGCGCTTCGCCGCGTGCGTCAATTGCACTCGCTAAGGCCGCCCGCGCCTACGCATTCCTGCAGCACCGCGGCTTTGTTGTTCCCGACGATGTGCGCGCCGTGTGTCACGACGTTCTGCGCCACCGCATCGGCCTGAGCTACGAAGCCGAAGCCAATAATATTACTACCGACGAGGTTATTTCCAATATTCTCGACCGGGTTCAGGTACCCTAAACCATAGCTGACATGGACGCAAACGAGCTGCTTAAAAAGGTCCGCAAGATTGAAATCAAGACCAAGGGACTATCGCGCAATATTTTTGCGGGAGAATACCACTCGGCCTTCAAGGGCCGCGGCATGACCTTCAGCGAAGTGCGCGAATATCAGTATGGCGACGACATCCGCGACATTGACTGGAACGTTACCGCGCGCCAGAATCACCCTTATATTAAGGTGTATGAGGAGGAACGCGAGCTGACCATGATGCTTCTGGTCGACGTTTCGGGTTCGCGCCTGTTCGGGGCCGTTGGCGAGCCCAAGCGCGAAATGATTGCCGAAATAGCCGCAACACTGGCATTTTCGGCAAGTCAGAACAACGATAAGATTGGCGTTATCTTCTTTTCATCGAAAATTGAAAAGTTCATACCCCCGAAAAAGGGTATGCGCCATATATTGTTCATTATCCGCGAATTGCTCGACTTTACGCCCGACGAAAAGGGTACCGACATCGGCGTTGCGTTGCGCTATTTGAGCGATGCCATTAAAAAACGGTGCACGGCATTCCTGATTTCGGATTTCATTGACGATTCCGACTACTATCAGCCAATGTCGATTGCCGCCCGCAAACATGACCTCACGGCAATTCAGGTTTATGACCGCCGCGACACCGACCTGCCCGACGTAGGCCTGATTCGCGTTGCCGACCTTGAAGGTGAGGGCGAATGTTGGGTCGACACCTCGTCGAAAGCGGTTCGCAAAGCCTACGGCAAATGGTGGTACAACCGCCAGCAGGCCATGACCGACACCCTTAACCGCTGCCGGGTTGATTCAACCAGCGTTGCAACCAACGAAGATTACGTTAAAGCCCTGATGTCTCTATTCCGCCAGCGCGGTTTAAGATAAACTATGAAGAAACTTTTAGCATTAACCGCTTTTGCCGCAATCAGCGGCGCAGCATGGGCCGGCCCGGTTCAGGTTTCGGCCACTGTTGATTCGGTCGACGTTATGCAGGGTGCCCTGCGCAAGGTCGACCTTGAGGTTGTGCAGCCGCGCGCGCTGGTTGCCCGCTGGCTCACCGACCCTGTTGACTCCGCCCACAGGATTGTTGAAATTCAGCCCGGAGTTGAAATCAATTGGTCGAGCCCGGTCGACACCACCGATTTGGGCAACGACCGCCTGCAGCTGCGCCGAACCGTGCTGGTTCAGCCCTGGGATTCCGGCGAAGTCGTTATCAACAACCTGGCAA
Organism: uncultured Bacteroides sp.; assembly: GCA_964554665.1. Taxonomy (GTDB): domain Bacteria; phylum Bacteroidota; class Bacteroidia; order Bacteroidales; family Muribaculaceae; genus UBA3263. Next base: position 45,744 of record CAZKPP010000005.1, on the reverse strand, counting down.
TAGTTTCGGGAATCGATACTTTCCGCTCCAACCCCATAGTGCTCAAAGTCTACACCGCCGACGTCGACACCATGACCACCGTGCACGACATGATGCCCTACGCGGTTCAGAAGCGCCATTTCTGGGACTGGGTGCCCGACTGGCTCTATAACTACTGGTGGGCATGTCTGCTCGGCCTCTTGGCTATTGCCGGCGGGGTTGCCGCCTATATTATTCGCCGCAAGGGTGGTCTGGGTCAGATGCTCGCCACTCCGGCCAAGCCCGTTCCGCCCTACGAAAAGGCCATTACACAGCTCAATATACTGCGCACCCGCCAACTCTGCGAAAAGGGCCGGGAAAAGGAATACTACACCGAGCTCACCGAAATTCTGCGTCAGTATCTCGAAGGCCGTTTCGGCATCAACGCTATGGAAATGACAACTCCGCAGATCAAGCGTGCGGTTTATGCCACCGTGCCTGAAAAGTCGGCATCGGCTATGATGAACGAAATCCTCGAAATGGCCGACTACGTTAAGTTCGCCCGCCTGCGCCCGCTGCCCGAAGACAATGCCCGTGCATTCTCGCAGGCCATGCAGTTTGTTGAGAACACCAAACCCCAGCCGGTTGAAGAAACCGACGGAAAGGAGGCCGCGAAATGAACGTAGAGTTTATGCACCCCCACGCCTTGTGGCTGCTCCTGCTGCTGATTCCGCTGATTGCCTGGTATGTTATGCGCCGCCATAAGGAGCCCGCGCTGCAAATGTCGTCGATTCGAGCCTTTGCGGGAGTGAGCGGCGGCTGGCGCTCGTGGATGCGCCATGCGCTTTTTGCCATGCGTTGCGCCGCAATTGCCTGCCTGATAGTGGTTATTGCGCGTCCGCAGACCCACGATAGCTGGAACAAAACCAATGTTGAAGGCACCGACATTGTCTTGGTAATGGATATTTCGGGCTCGATGCAGGCCGCCGACCTCGGCCGCCAGAACCGCCTGGAAGTGGCCAAGAAAGTTGCCTCGCAGTTTGTCAACGGTCGCCAGAACGACAATATGGGCCTTGTGCTCTTTGCCGGCGAGAGCTTCTCGGCAGTGCCGCTGACCAGCGACCGCGCCATGCTCGCTAACTATATCGGCGGCGTGAAAACCGGCCTGATTTCGGCCGACGGCACCGCTATTGGCGACGGCATCGCATCGGCCATAAACCGCATTAAAGACGGTCAGGCCGTCAGCAAGAGCATAATCCTGATTACCGACGGCACCAACAACGCCGGCGTCGTTGCTCCGGAAACCGCTGCCGAAATCGCCAAAGACCTTGGTGTTAAGATATATACCATCGGCGTTGGCGCCGCACAGGCTGAGCAGGCCGTTGCCTATAAGGATGAAAACGGCAACGTTTTGGGCATGTTCATGACCTCGCCCGTCGATGCGCAGTCGCTCGGACAGATTGCCCGCATGACCGGCGGCAAATATTTCGAAGCTACGTCGGCATCGGCCCTGAGCGATGTGTTTGCCGAAATCGATGCTCTGGAAAAAACCGAGTTCGACGTGCGCAACTTCTCGCACACCGAAGATGACTATATGCTGTGGGCATGGCTCGCCTTCGGCTTCTTTACTCTCCAGCTTCTGCTGAAGCTAACCGTTACCCGTTCAATACCTTGAGAACTATGGTAAATTTTGTTAATCCTCAACTCCTTTGGCTGCTTGGCGCAGTTTTGGTGTTTGCGCTGCTGTTCTGGCGCATGCGCTTTTTGCGTCGCCGCCGCCTTTCGCGCTTCGGCAATCCCGAGGTTCTGAGCTCGCTGATGCCCGACGTGTCGAAATATCTCCCTACGCTCAAAATCGTTATTTCGCTGATTGCCGTTGCCTCGATGGTTGTTATGCTCGCGCGTCCGCGCACCAAAGGCAAGGTGACCGAAGAGGAAGTCAGCGGCATCGAAATCATGATTGCGCTCGACGTTTCCAACTCGATGCTCGCGTCGTCGACCGACGACCCGCGCGGCGTTTCGCGTCTGCAGCGCGCCAAACACGTTTTGAACTCGCTGATCGGCAAACTCGACAACGACCGCGTCGGCCTCATCGTCTTTGCCGGCGATGCGTTCACCCAGCTGCCCCTTACCCCCGACTTCGTTTCGGCCAAGCTCTATCTCAACGAAATTTCAACCGGCATGGTCGAAAATCAGGGCACTGACATTGGCGCGGCCATTCAGGTTGCCATGAACTCGTTCAGCGGAATGAAAGACGTTGAACGCGCAATAATCGTTATTACCGATGCCGAAGATCAGATTGGCGACGGCGTTTCGGTTGCCCGCGCCGCTAAGGAGGAGGGCATCGAGGTTGACGTCATAGGTCTCGGTTCGGGCAAGGGAGCGCAGATTCCCCTCGACCGCAGCTATACCAACTGGCTGAAAGATGAAAACGGCCAGGTTGTTACAACCTATCTCAACGAGCCGTTGGCCCAGGAGATTGCTGCAGCCGGCGGTGGTGTATATATCAACGGTGCATCGGCCTCGGCGCTCAACGACCTGGTGCAGCGCCTGGATGAAATCAAGAAAACGAATTTCGAAAAAATTAACTATACGGCTTCCGACGAACAGTTCCCGCTGTTTGCCTGGCTCGCTTTGATAATGATTATTATAGATTGCATATTCTCGAACCGCAAAATCGGCTTCCTGCGCAAATATAACTTCTTTAGCCGCGGAGCCGCGGTTGCAATTCTGGCTCTGTGTGGCGGCATAGCTTCCGCCCAGGCTCCGATGGCGCCGGCCCTGCAGTTCCCCGACAATTCACAGCGCCCCGAGCGCAAATATATCCGCGACGGCAACGACCAGTTCCGCCAGGGCCACTACCGCGAGGCCGAAATCCTCTATGCGCGCGCCCTGAGCGTAAACCCAACCTCCGAAGTCGGGCTCTATAACCAGGCTCTGACCCGGCTGCACTTGGCCGGCGATCAGGCGGAATCCAATGCCGAACTGCAGCAAAACGCTATTCAGACCCTGCAGCAGCTGGTCAAGGCCCAGACTCCGCAGGTTGCGGAATATGCCGCCTATAACCTCGGCAATGTTGCCTACGGTCAACAGCAGCTGCAGCAGGCATTGCAGTCCTATAAGCAGGCGCTCCGCGTGAATCCGGCAAATGAGCTCGCCCGCGAGAATTACCGCTTTATTGAAAAGCAGTTGCAGAATCAAGATCAAAACCAGGATCAGAACCAAGACCAGAATCAGGACCAGAACCAGGACCAGCAGCAACAACAGCAGCAGAACCAGGATCAGGACCAGAATCAGGACAAGCAGAACCAAGATCAGCAACAGAATCAAGACCGGCAGCAACAGCAGCAGGAACAAAATATTAGCCAAAGCAACCGCGACCAGATTCTCAACGCCGTTGAGAAAAAAGACGCCGCAGCCCGCGCCCGCGCCAAGGGTGACCCCTCAAAGGGCGGTGGCCGACGTCAGCATGGCCGCAACTGGTAATTGAAAAACTATGGCACTCCGCAGATTATTCATCTCCATTATCGTAGCCGTGGCAACCGTAGCCGCGGCCATGGCGCAGACTTCCGTCGAAATTTCGCTGCCACGCAATCCTCGCGTTGGCCAGCGTTTCACCATCGCCGTTACCGTCAATAATCCCGACGGCAATGTTCAGCCCCCGAAGGCATTGACCCTCAGCGGTTGCTCGTTTGTAGGCGGCCCCGGCACATCGACGTCGTCGTCCGTGTCGATTATCAACGGCCGCATGCAGCGCTCCGAAACCAAATCATATACCTTTACCTATCTTGCCGATGAGGAGGGTACGGTGAAGGTTCCGGCAGTAACCGTGACCGTCAACGGCAAGCAATACTCAACCCAACCGGGCCAGTTTACCGTTTCGGCAGGTCAGCCCGCGCAGCAGGGTGGGGGCGGCGCTTCGGCATCGCGTCCGGCTCCGGGAGGGAACTTTGAGATTGGCCCCGATGAACTGTTTATGCGCGTTGTGGTTTCGCAATCAAGCGCCTACGAGCAGCAGGCCGTTGAGGCTTCAATCAAGCTCTATTCCTCGAACCAGCAGGTCGAAGGCCTGACAACTTCGGCGTTGCCCACATTCGACGGCTGCCTGATCGAGAGCCTCGGAATGCCCCAGAATATCGAATGGCACTCGGAAAACGTCGGCGGTCGCCAGATGTATTCAGCCGTTGTTTACCGCGCGTTGCTCTACCCGCAGCGTGCCGGCACAATTACCCTCAACGGCGGCGAATACACCGCGCGTGCCTATCGCCAGACCTATGTTCAGGACTTTTTCGGCTACCGACCCTCGATGGAGAGCCGCGATGTGAAGCTCAAACCGCGTTCAACAACACTGACCGTCAAGGCTCTGCCCGAACCGAAGCCCGCAGGCTTCAACGGAGCCGTGGGCAAGTTCCGCGCTTCGTCGAAGTTGGTTGGCAACTCGTTTAAAACCAACGATGCCGCCTCGATTATCTACACCATTGAAGGCACCGGCAATATTAAGTTCCTCAATGTGCCCGCGGTCGACTTCCCTTCGGAATTTGAGGTTTACGAGCCTTCGGTCGATAATTCAGCACGCGTATCGGGCTCGAACATGACCGGCACCGAAACCGTTGAATACACCTTCGTGCCTCAGTCGGTGGGCAAATTCACCATCGGCGGCTTTGACTTCAGCTATTTCGACCCGTCGAGCGGACAATATGTAACCATTCCGGTCGAAGGCTACGAAATTGACGTTAAGAAAGGTGCCAACGTAAGCGCCACTGCCGTTAGCGGCAAGCAAGATATTAAGGCGAAAAACACCGACATCCACCATATCCGCCCCAATGCCTCGGCCCCGGCAGCGCGCGCAGGCTTTATGTCGCAGTCGGCCATCTATTGGTCGCTTTACCCGCTGCTTCTGGTTGTTGCCGGCGCAATTATGTTCGTAATGTGGCGCAGCCGCAACGCCGATCCCGAAGCCCGCAAGCTCCGCCAGGCCGGCAAAGTTGCACGCCGCCGCCTCAACAAGGCCGGCAAGCTCCTGCGCGCCAAGAATCTCGACGGCTTCTATGCCGAGCTGCTTCGTGCCATGCAGAGCTACCTTTCCGACAAACTCGGCCTGCCCGCCTCGCAGCTCAGCCGCGACTCTATTTCGGAGGCTCTTGTCCGCCGCGGTGCGTCGCCCGAGCTTATAAGCAATCTGTACTCGTTGCTCAACGATTGCGAGATGGCGCGCTACACCCCGCAGACATCCGGCGCCGCCGACCAGTCGTTTGCCGCCGCGCGCGAAGTCATCAACTCTATTGAAGATTTAAAATGAAGAAACTTGCCATAATTATACTGACTGCCGCTTGCAGTGCGTTCGGGCTCCGTGCGGGCATTATAGAACGTGCCGATTCGGCCTATCTTGCCGATGATTTCCTGAATGCCGCCGCGCTCTACGAAGCATCTATCGACTCCCTCGGGCCCTCGGCCGACCGATATTATAACCTCGGCAACGCATATTATCGCGCCGGATTGTCGGGCATGGCCATTGTCAGCTACGAGCGCGCTCTGCGCCTCGACCCCACCAATGCCGACATTCTCGACAATCTCGAATTTGTCAACTCCAAAACCGTTGACCGCATCGAGCCTCAGGCCGGACTGATCGGCGGCACGGTCGACAACATTGCCGGCCGCATGCACCCCGACGCCTGGGCCTGGATTGCCATGGGTGCGTTCGTGCTCGCCCTGGCCGGAGTGCTGGTTTATTTCTTCAGCTCGGCCGTTATGTTGCGCAAAACCGGCTTTTTCGGTGCCGGCGCTCTGCTGATAGTTTGCCTGTTAGCCAATATTCTTGCCGTGCGTTCCGCCCACAGGGTTGCCGGAGGCGACACCGCCGTGGTTACCGCTCCGTCGGTTATTCTGTCAACCACGCCCCGCACGCCCAAAGACCGCACCGAGGAGGCCCTGCTGCTCCACGAAGGCACCAAGGTTACCATTCTCGACTCCATTGTCGGAGCCGATAAAACCTGGTATGACGTTCGCATCGACTCCGAGCACCGCGCGTGGATTCCGTCGGACGCCATAGAAATTATCTAACTTACAGTGATTTATGGTTGATATGTTGTAAAACATAAAAACTACTTGCTCATTTATTTTGTCAGGTCGGATTTTATCCCTAACTTTACGCTATATAATTAACCCCCTTTACTTAAAATATCCGTTATCATGAGCAAGACCATCACATTCAACGAGCTCCGTCAACTCAAGGATTCCCTGCCCGACGGCTCCATGCACCGTATCGCCGATAAACTCAACATAACCGTTCAGACCGTACGCAACTATTTCGGCGGCAGCAATTACGAATTCGGTAAAAACCACGGCGTTCACATCGAACCCGGCCCCGACGGCGGCATCGTTGTTCTCGACGATACTACCATTTACGACATGGCTCTGGAAATCCTCGCTGAAGAAAAGAAGTAAAAAGAAACTTTTAAGCGGAGGTGTTCGGAGCCTCCGCTTTTTTTGACTATATCAGTGGATAACGATAGACTTATAACAATTGCTATACACACGTTCGACAAGGCTGCGCAGCTGCGCGACCTGCTTGAACGCGAAGGCGTTGCGGCCACCCTCCAGAACGTTAACCTTTCGTCGCCCGTGCTATCGGCCGGAGTGAGGGTAAGAATCAACGAAAGCGATCTGCCGCTGGCGTTGAGGGTAATTGAAAATCCCGAGATTTTTGCGCGTTCCGAAGGGGCGGTTACTGCCGACGATAACCGAGCCATACTCGTGCCGGTCGACTTTACCGACAAGTCGATAGCCGCGGCCCGCATGGCCTTGCGCATGGCCGCCGAAACAGGCATCGCCGACAGGGTGGTTTTGTTGCATGCCTTTCTCGTGCCTCGCGGCAATCCGCTGATGAACCTGAGCAATTCGCTCACCCTCGATTCCGCAACTTCCGATGCCGGCTCGGTGGAGGTTTCAGTGGAACTGGCTCAGGCTGCCGGAGCGGGCATGCGCAAGCTCGCCAACTCCTTGCGCGCCGAAATCAAGCGTGGCCAGCTCCCGGCCGTACGGTTCACTACCGTTATTCTTCAGGGCCTGCCTGAGGAGGCCATAGGTCAATACGTTAAGGAGCACAGCGAAGTAAGGCTGCTGATTATGGGCTCGCGCGCCGTGGCAAAAAAGGCTCTCGACCTGGCCGGCAGCATTACCGCAGAGGTGCTTAACAGCTGCCGCATCGAGGCACTGACGCTGCCCGAAGATTCTAAGTTGACCGACCTGTCGACAGTTAACCGCATTGCCCTGCTGTCGCATCTTGAGCAAGAAGACTTTTTGGTGCTCGATGCCCTGAGCCGGCTGTTGCCTAAGGAGGCCGAGCCTGAAATCAAGGTGATATGTATGCCTAACGACCGCTACTCAATGTCGACCAACGATGCTGCCCGCCGTGCGCTGCTGGAATATTGCCGGGTGCACTTCCCGCGCTATCGGTTCTCGGTTGTTCAGCACAATAAATCGTCGCGTCGCCTTGAGCTTGAGGATGCCCAGTTGGTGGTTTTGCCCTCACGTCGTAAAAACATTCTTGCCCGGTTGTTCAATCCCGGAGCCGCTCATCGCCTTCTCTTCCAGGTCGACCTCCCTCTACTCGTAGTTCCTGTTTAAACTTATTCTTTGAGTGTTACGATAAAGATGCCGCTCTTGCCGGCAGCTTTTTCTTCGTCGGTGAGCATTTCGTATGCCGATCCGTCTTTCAATACGCTGAACATTTCAATCTTTGAAGCCTCGGGGAGGGCTGCCTTAAATTCTTTGAAATCGCTATAGCGGGTGTCGCCGATGAAGTAAACCAAACCGTCGGTCGGGCCGAAGGAGCCCAAGCCGGGTATATCGTTGTCGGTTGTGTAGTACTTAACCTTACTCGAAGAGTTGCGCTGGCGCGGCAAGATTTTTTCGGTAGTCGGTTTCAGCTCCTGAACGTAGACTTTATCAATGTTGCTGTTGTAGGCAAATTTTTCAACGATAGTAGAATCGGGATTGAGTGTGAACCGAATCACCACGTCGCCTTTGTTGCCCCATTCGCATTTTTCAACTATGGTGCTGTCGTTGATGATTTGCCATTCGCCTTTCTGAACCTCGTTTATGTCGTAAACGCGCACGCCATTTTCGCGACTTCTGAGTCTCGACTCTGTAACGCTGAATTTGCCGTCGGGGGCGTATGTTTTTTCAAACGCATTGTTAACGCTGCTCGCGGGTTCGCCGTTTTCAGTTGTAATTTGCCATTTGCCAATGAGAACATCGGGAGTGGCGGCGTGGCATACGGGAGCAAGAATTCCGGCCAAAGCAAAAGCCGCAGTAATGAACTTTTTCATATCAAAAAAATTTAGGGGTTAATAACTCAACGGCAAATATACTCTTTATAAATTGGCTTTACAAGAGTTAAGTTGCAGAATTATAATATTTTAACTAAATGTGGGGGGGGGGTAATTAACACCTATTAACTTTTACGGGGCGGATGTTGCGCTACTTCAGGCGGAACATCCAGGCGGCGGTGATGTCGATGGAGTTGTTGCGCGAGGCGCCGAATGTGTCGCCGCGTTGGCTGGAAAACACGTTGGCGATGCCGAAATAATAGCGTGCTTCGAGCATAAAGGAATATTTGCGGCGCAAACGTAACTCGATGCCTGCGCCTCCGGTAATGCCGTAGTCGAGTTTGCGGTAGACCGGCAGGTCGAGTTGCTCGGTGCGTCGGTTTGTGGGGAAGCCGCTGACTTCCGACGGATTCCGGTGGTTGAAGTTCGAGGTTATCTTGTCTTGCAGCATAAAGCTGACCGATGGACCGAGGTTGACGAACCCGCGAAATTTCTCGCTTCCGAAATAAATGTGGGTCATGACCGGTAGCTGAACGTAGGTAAACTGCCGCCGATATTTAAATTCGGGGTTGTCTTCAAATTTTTCTGCCCAACCGCGTTGAACTATCTTTAGGTCAGCCATAAGGCCGAAATATTTTTCCTCGGTATAGCGCATCGTAATGCCGGCAATTATGCCTGGAGTCATAGACTGGCGCACCGAGGGCTGCCAGGCCATGTTAGACATTGTTCCGCCGCCCCTTACGCCGATGGCAAAGTCGGGCGAGTAGTAGCGTTGAGCCGCGGCCCCAAGGGCGCTCAAAGCCATTAAACCGATAAGTAGCAGTCGCCTCACAGCGTTTCGGCGGTTATGCGTCCGTCGGCGCCAAAGGTTATGAAATAGAGAGCCGTGTTAACGTCGCCTCCGTTCTTGACCTCGCTTATTGTAAATGCGTTCTGCAGGCCGCGATAGGGAGTTTCGAGGCCATTGGTTGCGGTGCTCACAATCCAGGCCATGGTGTCGAAGCCCAAAAGCATGGTGTCGGGGAACGATGGAGTGGGTTCCGTTCCGAACCATTGGGTGTAGGCGTCGTTGACGGCCTTTACGTCGTTGCCGTCGAGGTCGGTTGAGAATCGCGAATAAACCACGGCGTTGAGGCGGTGGAGATTATCTTTGATGTCGCCGCGCAAAACCACCCATTCCGGATAGCCGAATAGCTGAGTGTCGTAGCCGACCGTGGCGTTTTGGTACTCAATCAGCGTGGGAATTACTTTGAGCAGCGCCTCGCGCGACGATGAGGTGGGCACGAACACGTAGTCGTGACGCGGCAGTTCGGTGAGCTGCTCAGGCGCGAGTTTGCCCGAATAGTCAATCGTTTCCCAAGGTATGCCGTTCTTAACGAGTGCGTTGCTCAGCTGGCTCACGAAAGATTGCTTGTCGGCCGGAATATCGGTTGCGTTGAGAAATATAACTTTCTTTTTAGGGAATGACTTTACGAAGCCGTTGATTGCGGCGGCATACATCTCGGCGTGGGGGATATTGGCCTGCAGAACCGATTCGTGGCGCAGGTGGGCATCGTTTTTAACGGCAAACATGTTGAGCACTGTGGCACCGGAGGTGTCGGCGGCCGCAGCCAAGGTCTCGATAGATAGCGAATCGCTCGGGGCCACAATGTAGTCCATGTTCTCAAAGTCGGGCGAGGCGGTGAAGGCTCCAACTTTTTCGGCGGTGCCTTCGCTATCAACAGCAACGATCTTGATTTTAGAATCGGTGGCAGGCAACCGGTCGAGCGCCAGCAACATGCCGCGATAGAAATTGAGCTGATTCTGGGCGTTGCGGGTAATGCCTTCGCTTTCAAGCATGAAGGGGAGAACTATCGCAACATTGATGTAGTCGGGAGCTTCAGCAACATCTTCCTCTTCAACCGCATTAACCTCAACGGGCTCTTCAGCGGCTTCTACAGCCTCAACTGGCTCAACAACCGCAACTGCCGGAGCAGGCGCCTCCTTTTCAACGGTCTTCTCGACGGTCTTCTCGACTGTTTTTTCAACGGTCTTCTCAACCACCTTTTTCTCAACCTTTTTCTCGGGTGCTTCTTCCGTAACTTCTTCGGTCGCTTCCTCCGTAACTTCCTCAGTCGCCTCTTCGGGAACTACCTCAACGGGTTCTTCGGTCAGTTCCTCCCGGGTTTCTTCGGCGGTTTCCTCTTCGTCAAGTTCAGTGTAGGTCGGGTCGGTTACTTCGGCAATGATGATTGTCGAGCCGGCGCGCAGGCCGTCGATAAGACTCGGATTCAGGCGCATTAGCTCATCGCGCGTAACGTTGAACTTGCGGGTTATCGAATATATGGTTTCTTTAGGGGGTACTTCGTAGTAATATACAACCTTACCGTTAACGATTTTGGTTGGAAGATCGGGCTGGGCCATAACTGCCGATGCAACAAGCAGAGCCAAAGCCGATAATATTTTGCGGATTTCAGTCATGTTAAAAGATTTTGCGCAAATTTAAGAATTATTTTTGTAATAATGTCAAATATTATTCGTAAATTTGACTCGCTGAAACGTTTTAACTATAGAAACATAACCATTAAAACTTACTCAATATGCAAAGCAAAAGAACTTTAAAGAAACAGATACGCTACATTTGCGGCGACCTCGTAGGCGAATGCCTGATTATCGGTGAAATCTGTCCCGCAGAAAAACTTCCCGAAGTGAACCAGCTGATTGTTGACCTGGCAGTGCTTCAGGAATCAACCATTGCCCACACCAATTTCTCGTTCGATAAATCTCCGCGCGATTTCGCCAGCGAAGCCGAATATCGCAAGGCAAAGTCGGCTTATACCCGCCAGGCGTTCCGCACCCTCCACAAGCAGTTTAATGCCGCCCTGTCGGAGTGCGTTCACCGTATGAACCAGATTGCCGGTCTGGCCAAGGAATGATTCAATTCCTCTGCCGCCGGTTGCTCAAACTGACCGGTTGGACGGTTAAGCTCGGAGTTCCCGACTTTCCGAAGACGATAATCTGCGTGGCACCCCACACCTCGAACTGGGATTTTATTCTCGGTGAGCTGGCAATCCGCTCGGTGGGGCGCTCGGCAGGTTTTCTGATGAAGAAAGCGTGGTTCTTCTGGCCCTTGGGCTATTTCTTCCGCTCAATCGGCGGCGTAGCCGTGGGCCATGAGCCGGGCCGTTCGCTGGTTGAGCAGCTTATTGACCGCTTCAACACTTCGCCGACCCTCCGCATCGCCATCACCCCCGAGGGCACCCGCTCCCGGCAGCCGAACTGGCACACCGGCTTTTTGCGCGTTGCCTATGCAACGGGCGTGCCCATCTGTCTTGCCGCCCTCGACTTTAAGACCAAAACCATAGTTATGGATACGGTTTTTGAGCCCACAGGCGACGTTGAGGCCGACATGCGCGCCGTGAAATCTTACTATGCCCCGTTTGAGGGTAAATATCCTGAAAAATTCACTATTGAATGATGCCTGCACCATTAACCATAGCTATCGTTCCGCTCAATATTGCCTGGGCTAACCGCGACGCCAACCTCAAGGCCGTTGAGGCGGCCATAGATAATCTGCGGCCCGGAGTTGACGTTGTTGTGTTGCCCGAACTCTTTTCAACCGGCTTCATAGTCGACATGGACGTTCTGGAGCGCCTTGCCGAGCCCGACAATGGCCCGACGCTTGCGCGTCTGAGCGAGCTTGCCGCCAAAAAGCGCATAGCGATTGCCGGCAGTTTGCTGGCCCGCAACGAGGCTGCGACCGAGTTCTATAACCGCGGCTTTTTCATTGAACCCACGGGCGATACGGCGTTTGTTAACAAGCGCCATCTGTTCCACGTATCCCCCGAGGCGCAGATTCTTACCGGCGGAAAGTCGACCTATCCGGTTGTACGCTTCCGCGGCTGGAACATAGCTTTGGGCGTGTGCTACGACTTGCGCTTCCCCGTTTGGTGCAGAAACACCATGAACCATGGCCGCTACGCTTACGACATTTTCCTACTCCCCGCCAATTGGCCGCAGTCGCGGGCAGTTGCGCTCGAAGCCCTGTCGCAGGCCCGCGCAATTGAAAACCAGGCATATATGGTTGTTGCTAACCGCAGTGGCTCCGACGAGTATGGCGACTACGACGGGCTGACCTTTGCATGGGATTATATCGGCACTCGCCTCTGCACGGCCGATGCCTCCGAAACCATTTATTTCACCACCGACCCCGAAGGCCTGGCCAAGCTCCGCGAGTATATGCCCGCCGGCCTCGATTCCGACGAATTTTCAATAAAATATTAACTGACGCCGATGAACGTTAAACTCCTTGCCGCCGCTTTTGCCGCCGTAGCTCTTGCCGCTTGTTCCAATCCCGAACCGAATCCTCCGATTGCAGAGGTAACAGTGCCCGGCGAAGGCGAAACCCCGGTTTACAATCCGGAAGTTACTCCCGATTTTACCTATACCGTAGCCCCATACGCCGGCGAGCGTGCATCCGACGCCGAATCATATCCCGAAGGCAACCCTGATTTGAATCCTGAGCTGAATGATTGGAACAATATCGTCCGCGTTGAGTACAAAGGCGCGGAGGCAACGGTCAGCGGTGCTGCAGAGGCCGGAGTGTCGGCAGAAGTCACGGAAGCACACGTAACCCTGAAGCTCGGCGACGTCAAGTCGGTGCGCATCGTTGCGAGCGGCAGCTCCGATTGCGGCTCTTTGCGACTGACCGGAAACTATAAGCATCTGCTGGAGCTGAATAACCTGACGCTCACCGCAGTTGACCGCCCGGCAATCAACGACCAGATTAAAAAGCGAATGTTTTTGGTGGTCAGAGGCGAAAATAAACTCGTTGACGGCGCCAATTATCTGACCAGCAGCGAGCAACGCAAGGGCTGCCTGTTTGCCGAAGACCACATTGTTCTTTGCGGCGACGGCGTCCTTCAAATCGAGGGCCGCTATCGCCACGGACTTGTGACCGACGGCTATCTGTTTGTAAATCCCGGCGTTACGCTGGCCGTTACCAATGCGGCCAAAAACGCAATCCACGTCAAGGGCTCGGGAGTAAACAACGACTTCCGCGGCATTGAGATTATAGGCGGCTACGTTTATGCCCACACCTCCGCACCTGCAGGCAAAGCCATGAAAAGCGATGCAAACATAGCCATTCGCGGCGGCAAACTGGCTCTCTATGCCTCCGGAGCGCCGGCGGTTGACACCGACGGCACCTTAAGCTCGGCGGCGTGCATTAAGTCAGATATGAACGTTAACATCAGTGGCGGCTCCCTCTCGCTGATTTCGCCCGCCAATGGCGGCAAGGGTATTACTTCCGACGGCATCATGACCATCAACGGCTCGCTGCTGAAAATCGCCCTCAGCGGCAAAGCCGAGGCGGGCGACATGGATTCGTCGGTGCCCAAGGGGCTGAATGTCCATGGCTCGCTGCTCGTTTCGGCCGGCGGAGTAAGCATCAGTGCCATCGGCGCCGGCTCCACGGCAATTGGCTGCGACGGAGCGATGGAGATGACTAACGGCGTAGTCTACGCATTTGCAACCAACAACGGCCTGAAGGCGGCCGAAGCTGCAGTCAGCGGTGGCACATTGCTCTGCGGCGGCGCTAAAAACTCGTCGTGCAGCGGATGCCGGATGCAGCTGCTGAATAACGTCAGCGCATCAACCGTAACCGAGATTTTCGACGGAAAGCAACTCAAAGGCTCATTCCAATGGCCAGCCACAATGACTGAGGCAAGTCTGATTTACAGACTGTAAGAAAGCGTTACGCGGAAATTGCGGCCCGGCATCGGGTAGTTAAGAATAACGGCATATTGGTGATCGAGCAGGTTGTTGACCTCAACTTGCACGCGCCAGCTGCGCCAGTCGGCCGACAGGCTCAGGTCTGACGTTGACCACGGGCGCATGAGGTTGCGGGCGATATTCTCCTGCTGGTTCCAGCGCCGGCCAACGTAGAGGTAGCTGTAGTTGAGCTGCAGCGTTCGCCAGCGCACCATAGCCGTTGCCGATGCCGAATGGCGCGGAGTGTAGGGAATCTGATTGCGGTAATAGCTGTCGTCGCTGTCGGTAATGTCGATTGCCTTCTGGAAAGTGTATTGTCCGCGCAGACCGAGTTGCCAGTCAGAGTGCGGGGCCACTATCAGCCGCGCGCCGGCTTCAAAGCCGCGAATGTCTACTTCGCCGAGGTTCAACATTGTCCAGCGGAACTGCTGCCCCTTGGGGTAGGCTATGATTTTGTCGCTCACACGGTTATAGAAGCCGTCGATGCTCAGGCGAACGAGTTCAAGCAGCTGACCGGGCCGCTTGCGCTCATAAACCGCACCCAGGTCGATTTGCCCCACGCGCTCGGGGCGCAGGGAGACGTTGCCCGCGTCGGTGTAATACAGGTCGTTGAACGTTGGCATACGGAAACTCCGTTTGCCCATGGCCCGCAGCTGAAAATCGCCTATGGGTTGCCAGCTCAGGTTGAGCGACGGCGTCAGGGCGCTGATCGACGACTTGCGCGAGCGGACAACGTCGTTGACCCACGTTGCTAAACCTGATGCTTGAATAACAACTGTCGATAGCTGCAATTCCGTGCCCGCAGCGAGCATGTTGGTCCACCTCACCGGCGTTTTGAATCCGGTCAAGTCGGCCGTCATTTGGTTGAGCTGCAGGTCGTAGCTGAGATTTACCGCCCAATTCTCGCGAATATTATACTGTCCCGCCGCCGAGAGGTAGCCTTCGTGCTGGCGGTAATGGTGGGCGGTAGTTATGGTACGGGTATCGTTATTCTTATAAAATGTGTTATAGTAGGCGTATTTTGCGTTGCAAAGCAACTGCCAGCGCCCCCACGACCCTCGATAGCTCCCCTGGGCAAACGAGTTGCTGTCGCGCAGGCGCTCGCCGCGGCGCCAGACGTTGGCAACTATCGCCCCGGGCACACCGCGGTCCGAATAATAGCTGTAGGCCTTGGCGCTCCACGACCCGGAGGGTAGGGTGCCGAACAGGTTTGCCTCGATGCGCGTGGCCAGTATGTCGCCGTTTTGGCGCACGGCGGTCGTGTCGTAGGCCAACGCTCCGGAGGGGGTGTACTCCCTGAGGCGGAACTTATATCGCCCCGAGGCGTTGAGTGCATTCAGGCTCACCGAAGCGTTTACGCGCTCCGAAAGCCGCGACTCAACCAAAACGCCGCCGTCAACGTAGTCAAACGACCCGCCCGACAGATGCGCCTTGAGGCGCCATGGGCGCTCACCGGCTTTAAACAGCGGCCGACGTGATTTCATTGCTACTTGCGCCGCGGCACCAAATTCGCGCGCCGGCTGCAGCAACCGGGGCTGACGGCCGGTGGTCAGCGATATTTCGTCGATATTTTCCAGGCCGAACTGCCCGAGGTCAATCTGGCCGTTCTGGGCGTTGCCCAAAACTACGCCGTCGTAGGATATGCCGACATGGCTCGCGCCCATGGAACGCACGTTAACGGTCTTTATGCCGCCGACTCCGCCATAGTCCTTAACCTCAACGCCGCCGAAATAGCGGATAGCGTCGGCTACCGAATGGGAGCTGAGCCGCTGCAGCTCTTCGCCCGACAGCACCTGCTGCGGTTGCGCCACAGGCCGCTGCCCGATGACTTCTACGGTCCGCAGCGTGTCGCCCGCAATCGGAGCGACCGACAAAACGCTCATTATATATAGCCCGGCGCCTAACATCTTTGCAAAGTTACGAAACTTTTGCCGGAAACAAAAAAATCGCGTAAATTTGCGGCCATGAATTACGAGGAAACTACCCAGTGGCTGTTCAGCCAAACGGCGATGTTCTCGCGCGACGGCGCCGAGGCCTATAAGCCGGGTCTGGAAACTATCGAAACCATTTGCCGGCTGTTTGGAAACCCTCAACTGAGCTATCCGACCGTGCATGTTGGGGGCACAAACGGCAAGGGCTCCACGGCGTCGACCATTGCCGCCGTGCTCCAGGCTGCCGGCTACCGGGTGGGGCTATATACGTCGCCCCATATCGTTGACTTCCGCGAGCGTATGCGGGTCAACGGTCGAATGATTCCCGAAGCCGAGGTCGTTGGGTTCGTTGAGCGCTGGCAGCAGCTCGCTTCGCCGCTGCAACCATCTTTCTTCGAGCTCACTACGGCTATGGCTTTCAGCTGGTTTGCCGCTGAAAAAGTTGACATTGCAGTTATCGAGGTGGGCCTTGGCGGGCGCCTTGATTCTACGAATATAATCACTCCGCTGGTGAGCGTCGTGACCAACATATCGGCCGACCACACCGGCTTGCTCGGCTCCACGTTGGCGGAAATTGCCGCCGAAAAAGCAGGGATTTTCAAGCCCGGGGTGCCCGCCATTGTAGGCTATGCCCCCGAGGCGGAAGTGCGAGCTGTTTTCGAGCAACGAGCCCGCGAAGTCGGCGCTCCGCTGGAGTTTGTGGAGCCGATAAAGGCCATTGCCCTCCCCGACGGTACCTGGTATTACCCCGACGGCGAGATTCACGGCTCGCTGCGAGGAGCTTTTCAGCCGCAGAATGCCGCAACCGCGTTGGCGGCGCTGCGCCATTTGCCTCCGGTTTCAATCGAGGCGGTGCGCCGGGGCTTCGAGCGGGTAGGGGAGCTGACCGGCTTGCGCGGACGCCTGAGCGTTCTCGAAACCGAGCCGCAGCTGATAGTCTACGATACCGGCCACAACCCCGGGGCGTGGGTTTATCTTGCCGACGAACTCCGGCGAATGGATAAGCCGCTGGCGGTTATATGCGGGTTTGCCGCCGACAAAGATGTTGCCGCTATTCTCGACCTGCTGCCTGCCGAGGCCACTTATATCTTCACCGCGCCCGACACTCATCGGGCCCTCCCCGCAGCCGAACTCGCGGCCATGGCAGCCCGGCGCGGCTTGGCGGGTCGCATTGCCGCAAACGTTGCCGACGCTTTGGCCTTGGCGCGCACCCTGCCCGTAAAAAGCATATTCATAGGCGGTAGCAACTACCTTTTGGCGCCAATTCTGTAATCGCCCCTTGAACATAAGGAGGCTCTCGGTTGTTTAAAAGATAAAATAACTTAAAAAAACCGAGAAAAATGAAACAGAAAACTAAAAGCACCCTTTGGGCCGTTATCGGCGTTATTATTCTTATTGGTCTGTTGCTCCTTTGGTTGACCGAAGCTATGTCGGTTGGCGATGACGATGTGAGCGCTCCTCTTACTTTTATTCAAACCCTTGGAAATGTCGTTTATATTGCGTAAATTTGCGCAATAATTAACCCCATAACCAAATTAAATGGATACTAACGAACAACTCCTTAAAGACGTACGCGCCAAGGCCAACGAATGGCTTGGCGACGGATATGACGACGCCACCCGCGCCGAAGTCAAGCGTATGCTCGACGACCCCGATCCCACCCAGTTGATTGAAAGCTTCTATCGCGACCTCGAATTCGGCACCGGCGGTCTGCGCGGCATTATGGGCGCAGGCACTAACCGCATGAACCGCTACACCGTAGGCGCAGCAACCCAGGGCCTGGCAAACTACCTGAACGAAACGTTCAAGGACCTGCCCGAAATCAGCGTTGCCGTGGGTCATGACGTGCGCAACAACTCGCGCGAATTTGCCGAAATCGTTGCCGACGTTTTTTCGGCTAACGGCATTACGGTTTATCTTTTCGACGGCTTCCGTCCCACTCCCGAACTCTCGTTCGCCATCCGCGAACTCGGCTGCCAGAGCGGCGTAAACATTACCGCCAGCCATAACCCCAAGGAATATAACGGCTATAAGGCCTATTGGAGCGACGGCGCCCAGATTATCGCTCCCCACGATGTGAACATCGTTAACCGCGTGGCATCCATTACCCCCAAAGACATTAAGTTCGGTGGCGACAAGAGCCGCATCCACATCATCGGCGAAGATATCGACCGCAAGTTCCTCGACGCCATAAAGGGCCTGCAGCTCAGCCCCGACATTGTTAAGAAACATGCCGACCTGAAAATCGTTTACACCCCGATTCACGGTACCGGTGTGAAGCTCGTGCCCGAAAGCCTCAAGAACTACGGTTTCAACAATATTATCCACGTTCCCGAACAGGATATTCCTTCCGGCGATTTCCCCACCGTTGATTCTCCCAACCCCGAAAACGCTCCCGCTATGGCAATGGCTATTGCCAAGGCTAAGGAAACCCAGGCCGACATCGTTATGGCCTCTGACCCCGACGCCGACCGCATCGGTTGCGTAATGCGCAACAACAAGGGCGAATACGTGTTGATCAACGGTAACCAGATCGTTATGATTCTTCTCAACTATATCATTACCCGCAACCGCGAACTCGGTTTGATTAAGGGTAACGAATATATTGTCAAGACCATCGTTACGACCGAAATCATTAAAAACATCGCCAAGAACGCCGGCATCAAGATGTTTGACTGCTACACCGGCTTCAAGTGGATTGCCGCCGTTATCCGCGACAACGAAGAATCGATGCGCTATCTTGGCGGCGGCGAAGAAAGCTATGGCTTCCTGGCCGAAACTTTCTGCCGCGACAAAGACTCTGTCAGCGCTATCTGCCTGATGGCCGAGGCTTGCGCCTGGGCCAAGGAAAAGGGCATGGACTTCGGTCAGATGCTCGCCGAAATCTATCTGCAGAACGGTTTCTCGCGCGAAGAAGGCATTTCAGTCGTTCGCCCCGGCAAGACCGGCGCCGAAGAAATCCAGCAGATGATGAAGGATTTCCGCGCCAACCCGCCCAAGAGCCTCGGCGGCAGCGAAGTAGTTATGATTAAAGACTACGCTGACCTGAACGTGCGCACCCTGGCCGACGGCAAGGTCGAAAAGATGGATATGCCCACCACCTCTAACGTGCTGCAGTTCTTCACTGCCGACGGCTCGAAGGTTTCGATCCGTCCTTCAGGCACCGAACCGAAAATCAAATTCTACATCGAGGCTCAGCACCCGATGACCACCACTGCCGACTACGACAGCGCCGAAGCCGCCGCCAAGGCCAAAATCGCCGCCATCAAGTCCGACCTCGGCATCTAATCCCCCGCAAACTTTATACCCCACAAACAGGGAGGTTGCACCCATCGGCGCAACCTCCCTAAATTATGTTCTCTTAAGTTGTTAACTTTTGAAATATTCGTTCTATTCGATATTATTATTTAATCAAACGCTCAAAAACAGCGTCTTCGGTTGTCAATATCCGCTCTGATAATGTCTTAATTTTAAAAGTTGGCGATTTATAATGATAGGGAAGTTTATAAGTATCAGAACCTTTTAATGACAAGGTGCATTTTGTTTCGTCGTAGCTCCATGTTCCGTTGTAGTCATAATTGCTGTCGCGGAAGAAGCACTTCCCATCTTCATAGATATTCAGGTAATTAATGTCCTTTGTCCCATACATGTAATCGTAATCGCCGGGGAGCAGGGATTTATCTATCTGGCCAACTAAGCCCATGGCATATCTTTCCCAGGTAGAAGTAAAGTTTCCGTACTGAACAGATGACCACTCTGCCGTAAGAGTTGATTCTGTAAGGGCTTTGACCGTATAGGTGTGATTGCCGCTGGATTTCATAAGCAGAACTAATACTTTACTTTCTTGATCATACACCCATGTTCCTGAGTCGTCGCGAGTTGAAGTACCTGTTGCAAATGTTTGGCATGTACCATCAGGATACAAAGCAAAGCTTGGCGTAATATTGCCTCCTGCCTTGAAAAATGCTGTAATCAAAGATGTGTTACTTCCGGATACAATCGGGCTTGTATTGTCAGACGGGATACCGGGTTCATCTTTTTCGTTCTCTTTACAAGAAACGCTTACTAAAGTTAGTGCTGTGAAAAATAACAGCAGCATGCGGTTAATGGTTTTTCCCATTTTTTTTGTTTGGTGTCGCATCCATTCCCGAATTGACAATTAAGTAATTAAACGAAGAAAGCGTGGAATGATTTCTTGTTTATTCCTAAGGAGGCATCGCCAAACGCCTAACACGAGATAAACAATCCACTCCCACGCCAAATCGTATATCGGATCCCACATGGGGAGTAGATATGCGACAAGCATGAGCGTCTTGGACTGCTGTTATCCTTCGTGTTTTTGAAATTGGCGATTTCCTTAGGAGGATAAAGCAAAAAACGCTTTTATAAATATGTCTACATAGTTTCCTATGCGTTGCAAAGTTACGAATAATTATGTAATTTGCAATATCATTTAATGAATATTTTATCGGATTATTGCTAAGGATTTTTTGAATAAAGGGGTATGGCAATATCGCGTTAGTAGAATCTGGATTTGGAGAATAGAAGAATAATTTGTAACTTTGTCACCGCGGTAATAATTACCGTGGTAATAAAGTTATGAAATTCTATAATCGAGTTAAGGAAATAGAGGAACTCCGACGTATTCATGAGAGAGCATTTAGCAATCATTCGAGAATGACTGTAATTACCGGACGCAGGCGCATAGGAAAGACATCGCTTGCTTTGCGTGCTACGCAAGGAGAATATCCAACGGTATATTTGTTTGTCAGCAGAAAAAACGAGGCTGCTTTATGTGAAGAGTTTGCCGGGCTTATATCATCAGAGCTGAATTGTTATGTGCCTTCTGAAATCAGGTCATTCAAGTCATTATTTAAGATGTTGATGGAACTCGCCAAAGTTCGCAAGTTTAACCTGATTATTGATGAGTTTCAGGAGTTTTTCAATATCAATTCTTCGGTTTTTAGTGATATGCAAAATATTTGGGATACATATCGTAATGACACCCGGATGAATCTTTTGTTGATGGGTTCGGTGTATTCCATGATGCACAAAATTTTCGAGAGTTATCATGAGCCTCTCTTTGGTCGCGCAGACGCAATCATCCGCCTTTCGGGGTTAGGCACAGAGACCATGAAGGAGATTATCTATGACTATCGTCCAAACTATACAAATGATGAGTTGCTGGCTTTTTTTACAATAACAGGTGGCGTTCCCAAATATATAGAGCTGCTTTGTGATAACAGCGATTTATCAATCGAGGGGATGTTTGACTATGTAGTGCGCGAGAATTCTCCCTTCGTTAATGAAGGCCGCAACCTTCTTATAGAAGAATTTGGGAAAGATTACGGATTGTATTTCTCTGTTTTGAGCTGCATAGCAACGGGAATAAACACTCAAGGGGCGATAGAAAGCGCTTTGGGAGGTGTGACGGTGGCCGGACATCTTAAAAGACTGATAGAGGATTATTCTTTAATAAAGCGGGTGCGTCCTATAATGGCGAAGCCACGCTCCCAAAGTGTCCAATACGAAATCACGGATAACTTTCTGCGTTTCTGGTTTAACTATTTTGACAGAAATCAGACACTCGTTGAGCTTAATAATTTTGACTATCTCCGCAAGATTATTGTAGACGATTATCCTACCTTTTCAGGACTTGCACTTGAGAAATGGTTTAGGCTGAAGATGACTGAAAGTCATCAGTATATTGACATCGGTTCTTGGTGGGAGCGTAAGAAAGGCAAAGATGCTAACGAAGTAGATATTGTAGCTATTTCCATAGACGATAGTACAGCAGTGGTTGCCGAAGTAAAACGACAGCAGCGCAACTACGACCATAAGCTATTTATGGAGAAAGTGGACCGCTTGAAAACTACTATTCTTTCGAAATTTAAGATAGCGACGCGTCTGTTTACACTGCAAGATATGTAAAAAAATGAGACCGGGCGGGGATCACTCCCGGCCGGGTCTCTCTACTACTATTACTACTATTTATCGTTATGAAATGTTGTGATTGGATTGGTGGCTGTTTTATTATTCGGCGAGGAATACGCGAACTTCTCCGGATTTTTTGTTGACGAAGATTACCGAGGTCGGAAGAACGATTGCCCAGTGTGAACCGAGGTCTTCGGCGCCGCAGATGCGTTCAATGTCGATTGCCTTCAGAGGACCTGCGCCTTGAGTGAGGGTGATTTTGTCGCCTTCGAAGTCCATGTGGTCGCTATCGAAAGTGTACATCATCAGGTTGTGGAGGTTGCGCTGGGTGCAAACGTCGGCGTCTACGGGGAGGTTAGCGTATTTGTTGTAGATATTGTTGATGTTGTCGATGGTGATCATATCTTTAGTTTTTTTGAGTGTTAGTGTTTGGTTTTCGTTGTTTTCGAAAGCATAACACAGGCGGTTGCAAAATAGTTGATGGTGTAACTGCTTTGTAACCGTCTTTTAACTCAAGTGTAATTTTAAGCCTATTTTCGGGCTTTTTTCATGGGACAATGTGCGTCGCAGCACGAACAATTGCCGTCGGCATTGCGGTGGGAGCGAACCAAACGACGGCATAGCCACATCAGGGCCAGGGCGAGGATTATCGCCACGATTATCCATTGTATCATAGCTTCTTGATTGCAGTGCGGAGTTTGGCCGGGGTCAGGTCGGCGGGAAATTGCTCAAAGGGGAGGCGCAGGTCGCAGCCCTCGCGGAAGCAGGAGCAACCGTAGGCTGTACGCCCTTTCAGCAGGTGGCCGCGCCCGCACTTCGGGCACTCGATTTCTTCAATAGATTTCAGGCGCGGGGCGCGCGACTTGGCCGGAGCTTTGGCTTTTGGGGTGGGTTTGGTGTCGTCCTCAATAACGATGCGGCGATTTGTGGCGTCGGTAACCACTGCCGTTACTATTTCGCGAATCATTACCTTGAGCTCGTTGATGAACTCTTGAGCCTGATAGTCGCCGCGCTCTATGCGGCGCAGTTTGTTTTCCCATATTCCGGTTAGTTTGGCGCTTTTGAGCAGCTCTTCGTTGATCAGGGCTATCAGGTCGATGCCGGCTTGGGTGGCGACTATGTTTTTGCGTTCGCGCGCAATGTAGTGGCGGCGGAAAAGCGTTTCAATGATTCCGGCGCGGGTCGAAGGGCGGCCTATGCCGTTTTCGCGCATGGCTTCGCGCAGCTCTTCGTCGTCGACCGTGCGGCCGGCGGTTTCCATGGCACGGAGCAGCGTGCCTTCCGTATAAGGTTTCGGCGGCTGCGTCTGCTTTTTCAACAGCGCCGGCTCGTGGGGGCCGCTTTCGCCTTCGGCAAAGTCGGGCAGCAGCTTGTCGTCGCCCTCTTTGTCGTCGTCGGTTTTGTCGTTTTTAAATAAATCGCGCCAGCCCGGTTTGGTTATGACTTTGCCGGTGGTTTTGAATTCAACGTCGTCGACGCGCCCAAGCACCGTGGTTGTCGAGAACTCGCAGTCGGGATAAAACGCGGCGATGAAGCGGAGTGCAATCATGTGGTACATCAGCTTTTCGTCGCCGGCCAGGCGCGAGGGGGATTCGCCGGTGGGGATGATAGCGTGGTGGTCGGTAACTTTTGAGTTATCGAAAACCTTTTTGCTCTTGGGAATACGGGCGGCGAGCAGCGGTGCGGTCTGCGGCGCGTAGGGAGTCATTTTGCGCAGAATCTCCGGCACTTTGGGGTATACGTCGTCGGGCAGGTAGGTGGTGTCGACGCGCGGGTAGGTGGTTACCTTTTTTTCGTAGAGCGTCTGAATGAGCTGCAGCGTGCGGTCGGCGGTCCAACCCCAGCGTTTATTGCACTCGACCTGCAGCGAGGTCAGGTCAAAGAGGCGCGGGGGCGCTTCTTTGCCGGCTTTTTTACTGACCGAAGTTATTGTAAAAGGCAGCGACTTGATGCGTTCGAGAATCGGCGCGGCCTTTTCCTCATCGGAAAAGCGGCCTGAAGTCGCGTTGAACGTGGCGCCGCGGTAAACCGTTTTCAGCTCCCAATAGTCTTCGGGTTTGAAGTCGCGAATTTCCAGCTGGCGTTTAACAATCAGGGCGAGGGTGGGGGTTTGGACGCGGCCTATCGACAGCACCTTGCCCGGCTGGGAGTATTTCAGCGAATATAGGCGGGTGGCGTTCATGCCGAGCAGCCAGTCGCCGGCTGCGCGACAAAGCCCCGCCATAAAGAGGTTATTGAAGTCGGCGGCCGGTTTCAGGTCGGCAAACCCTTGGCGGATGGCATCGTCGGTCAGCGATGAAATCCACAGTCGCTTGACCGGCACGCGGCATTCCGCCAGCTGGAGCACCCAGCGCTGAATAAGTTCGCCCTCCTGGCCCGCGTCGCCGCAGTTAATAACCTCGGCTGCCCGGCCAATCAGCGATTTTATGGTAGCAAACTGTTTTTCAATGCCTTTGTCGGCCTTGAGTTTGATTCCGAAACGGTCGGGAACCATCGGCAGCGAAACGATTGACCAGCGCTTCCAGGCGTCGGTGTAATCGTGAGGCTCCTTCAGCTCACAGAGGTGGCCGAAAGTCCAGGTAATACAATAGCCGTTGCCCTCGAAGTAGCCTTCGCGGCGGGTAGTCGCCCCGAGAATTGCGGCTATATCTTGGGCTACCGACGGTTTCTCCGTTATGCAAAGAATCATTCGCGGGTCTTAGCCTCGTTCCAGATTTGGTCCATTTCGCCGAGCGTCAGGTCGCGCAGGTTGCGGCCCGATGCCTTGACTTTTTCTTCGAGATAGGTGAAACGGCTGATAAATTTGCGGTTGGTGCGTTCAAGAGCGTTTTCGGGGGTGATGTCGTAAAGGCGTGCGGCGTTGACCAGCGCAAAAAACAGGTCGCCCATTTCTGCCTCCATCTTGTCGGCATCGCCTTTCCCGGCTTCGGCCTCGAACTCGGCGATTTCTTCCTTAACCTTATCCCAGACCTGCGAGCGGTTTTCCCAGTCGAAGCCAACGTGGGCGGCCTTTTCCTGAATGCGGAATGCCTTTACCAGCGCCGGCAGCGCGGCAGGAACGCCGGAAAGCACTGTTTTGTTGCCATCTTTTTCTTTGAGTTTAAGGGCTTCCCAGTTCTGCACAACGGTTTCGGCATCGTCGGCTTTCACCTCGCCGAAAACGTGGGGGTGGCGATAAATGAGTTTGGCATTCAGGGCATCGCAAACGTCAACAATGTCGAACTCGCCCTTTTCTTCGCCAATTTTGGAGTAGAAAAGAACGTGGAGCAACACGTCGCCCAACTCCTTGCGGATGTTGGGGTTATCGTCGGCCATCAGGGCATCGGCGAGTTCGTAGACTTCTTCAATCGTGTTGGGGCGCAACGACAGGTTGGTTTGTTTGCGGTCCCAGGGGCATTCTACGCGCAGGCGTTCCAAAACGTCGATTACGCGTCCGAGCGCTTCAATTTTTTCTTGGCGATTATGCATTTTTTCTGAGTTTTAGGCAACACCATTCGTTGAGGGTTGTGTGGCCGGTTTCGGTCAGGCCGAGCGGCTCGGCAACGGCCATGATAACCGGAATGTCAGCCTCGTAGAAGCCGCTGAGTATTATCTGCGCGTCGGGGGCGCAGGCTGCGGCGTAGGCAGCCAGGTCGGCGGTTATGATGTTGCGGTTAATGTTGGCCAGAAATACGTTGGCCTTGGGCAGGGTGGGGAGCAGCGAAGCGTCGCCGTTGAGCATGGTGATTTTCTGTTCAACGCCGTTGAAGGCAATGTTTTCCAGCGCATTTTCCCATGCCGGGGTGTCGATTTCTATGGCGCTGACCCGTTCGGCGCCACGCATGGCGGCGAGTATGGCCAGAATGCCGGTGCCGGAACCCATGTCGGTAACGGTTTTGCCTTCGAGGTTGAGGTCGAGCAGGGCCGATATCACCTGCGATGTGGTTGCATGGTGGCCGGTGCCGAACGCCATTTTAGGGTCGATAACAATGTCGTATTCGGCCGAAGGCACGTCGGTGTGAAACGACGAGTGAATAACGCAGCGGTCGCCAACCACTATGGGCTTGAAGTAGTTCTTTTCCCACTCGTGGTTCCAGTCTTGGCCTTCAACAACTTTTGCGGTGCTGACGGCGTCGGTTTCAAACGGCAGCTGCCCGAGGGCGTCGCTGACCGCCTGCTCGGAGTATTGGTCGGCGCGGATATATGCCGTCAGACCGGATTCGTCGGCCACGAAGCTTTCATAGCCTTCGTCGGCGAGCAGCGCAGCCATCACGTCGGTAATGTCTGCGCTGCAGGGTTTGAAGTCGAGCCTCAGCTCGGTGTAGTCGTTCATTATTTGCGGATTACGTAGCCGGCTTTTTTCAGGGCTTCTTTAATCTGTTTGATGTGTTCGTGGTTGCGGGTTTCGAGTTCGAGGTGGAGCATACATCCGGTAACGTCGGTGTCGTCGGTGCTGCGTTCGTGAACAATGCTTTCAACGTTGGCACCCTGTTCGCTGACGATCTGCAGCACTCCGGCCAGCTGGCCCGGTTTGTCGGGCAGGTCGAGGATGAGCGATACGTCGCGACCGGCCTTTACCAGGCCGCGGCGAACGGCGCGATTGTGTGCGGTTACGTCGATATTGCCACCGGAAACCACGCAAACAACGTTTTTGCCCTTGATGGGAACTTTGTTGAACATGGCTGCGGCAACGGCTACTGCGCCGGCGCCTTCGCTAACGAGCTTTTTCTGCTCCATCAGGGCGAGGATGGCGGCTGCGATTTCGTCTTCGCTAACGGTTACTACTTCGTCAACGTATTTAGAAATGAGGTCGAAAGTGGTTTCGCCCGGTTCCTTAACGGCAATGCCGTCGGCAATGGTCTTAACCGAGTCGAGGTGAACGCGTTTGCCCTCTTTCATTGACTTATACATCGAGGGAGCGCCTTCGCTCTGTACGCCATAGACCTTAACGTCGGGGCGCAGCTGCTTAATGGCAAAGGCAACGCCTGAAATCAGACCGCCGCCGCCAATGGGCACAATAACGGCTTCAACTTCGGGCATGTCTTCGATGATTTCGAGACCGATGGTGCCCTGGCCGGCAATTACCTTTTCGTCGTCGAAGGGGTGAACGAAGGTGTAGCCTTCTTTGTCGCGCAGTTCAACGGCCTTGGCGTATGCGTCGTCGTAAACGCCGGGAACCATGCACACTTCCGCACCATAGCCTTTGGTGGCTTCAACTTTGCTGACGGGGGCGCCTGCGGGAAGGCAGATAATCGACTTGATGCCGTTGCGGGTGGCGGCAAGGGCAACGCCCTGGGCGTGGTTGCCGGCCGAGCAGGCGATTACTCCGCGGCTTTTTTCTTCTTCCGACAGCTGCGAAATCTTATAATATGCGCCGCGCAATTTGAATGCGCCGGTGTTTTGAAGGTTTTCGCATTTCAAATGAACTTTAGCCTCGGTATTCAGACGGGAGGCAAACATGATGGGCGTGCGGCGGGCAACGCCTTTAAGAACGCGCGATGCGTTGTAGACTTCGCTGAGTTCAAGCATGGTGATAAAAATAGGTTTTGGTTTTAGTTGTGCAAATTTACAAATTTTTATCGGAATGCGAAAACAATTTTTTGCAGCGGAGACGTAAAAATTTTTATGGCTCCGGTGTGTCGGCCGCTATGGTGCCCGTGCATAGCCTTATGTCGTTGAGCTCTGCGGCGCTCAAAGCGGTTGCCTGCTTCAGGTCAGGTTCGTGAATTTCTTTCATGGCAAGGAATGTTTTTGAAGATTCGTAAGATCATGTTGACGAGCAAAACCGTAAATACGTAAACGGCGAGCAAAATCAGTGTGTCGGGGTGGAAGGGGAGAAAACGACCGAACCAGCCGCCTCCCAAGTAGCAGAAAAAGAGTAGCCATAGCGTGGACTGAACGCCGACGCAGAGCGTGCACCAATGGTGGGCGCGGAATCGCTGATACCAGATGCTCCAGCATGTATATGGCAGGCAGCAGGCGTTGAACACCGCCAGCGAGGGCCATAGATGCGGAAAGAGCAGCAGCGTTGCCAGCGACACCCCGAAGTAGCCGAAGCCTACCTCGCTCCACGAAAATACTCCGAAGAGCTTCGAGGCCGGGGAGTTGACTATGGTGTCGCACCCTTGTTTTTCAAGCACCGAGCAGACGCGGTCGTTGGTGCGGGTGTGGATGTTGAGCGACTTTTGCAGCAGCATGTAGCTCAAATATAGCCCCGCGAGGTCGAACAGCGTAATCAGCACGGTTGAAACATGGCTATAGATGCCGCGCGAAATAAAGAAGTAGGCGAACACTATGAGCGTTGCCGCGCCTAAGGCGTAGGCCGATAGCGACGATATTATCTCCGTGAGCCGATGTTGGCGATAGTCGGGCTCGGCGGAGTCGGCCGTAGGAAAGGCCAGAAAGGCAACTCCCGACCATTTTTCGGTGAAGGCGTCAACAGGCTCGGTAAAGGTGTGGCCGTGGCGGTCGTAGGTCACGTTGCCGCCGTTGAGCTCCTTGACCAGCAAAATGGTCTTGTCGGTGCTTTGCGCAAGAAAGGGTGGAGTGAGCTCGCGGAGCTCTTCTTTATTATTAAGGAGGTAGCCCGACGACTCTATGCCGTAGGATTTCAGCAGTTTCTGCAATCCAAAGAGCGACTTGAAGGAGAGGGTGTGGAACTGCGTGTCGGAGTATTCAACGGTGTGGGGCACTCCGAGTTCCTTCAGCCAACGGGTAAATATTGTAGGTATTGCCATATAAAAGTTGTTTTAAACATAACAACGATTATATGGCAACGGTTCTCAGGCAGAGGTTTTAATCAGTTGTCGAAGATTTCAAATTCAGAGTTGCGGCTCTTGAATTCGGGAACCACCTGCTTCATCAGTTTCACCAGATCGGGGATAATGGCGGCGATGGCCAGCTTCTTCATCTGGTCGAGCGAGTCAGAGGCTTCGGCGTAGTTATAGTCGCGTACTTTGGCAACGAAGATGCGGCTATGGTTCGTTGGAATGGTGTTTTCCATCGATGCGAGCACCTCTTCATAGAGTTTTTCGCCGGGACGCAGGCCGGTGTATTCAATGTCGATGTCGCGACCGAGTTCGAGGCCGGCCAGCGAAATCATGCGCTTTGCCATATCGGCGATTTTTACCGACTGACCCATATCGAAGGCGAAAATCTGGGTTCCGGTGGCAAATGTGGCGGCTTCCATTACCAGGCGGCAGGCCTCGGGAATGGTCATGAAGAAGCGGGTAATGTCGGGGTGGGTAACGGTTACTGGGCCGCCATGCTCGATTTGCTCGCGGAAGCGCGGAATTACCGAGCCGTTGCTGCCGAGCACGTTGCCGAAGCGGGTGGTTACGAACTTGGTTGTTCCTTTCTTTTCGCCCTTTTCGATTGCCAGGCCCATGGATTGCACGTAGATTTCGGCCAGGCGTTTGGTGCAGCCCATAATGTTGGTGGGGTTGACGGCTTTGTCGGTCGACACCATAACCATTTTTTCAACGCCATATTCCACGCATTTGTCGGCCACGTGGCGCGAACCGATAACGTTGACGTAAACTGCCTCGCAGGGGTTCTCTTCCATCAGAGGCACGTGTTTATAGGCCGCGGCATGGAAAATAATCTGCGGGGTGTAGCGGCGGAAAACCATGTCGAGGCGGGGCAGCGAGCGCACGTCGCCGATAACCGGAACGAAATCGAGTTCGGGGAAGCGGTCTTCGAGTTCCAGGCGGATGTTGTGGAGCGGGGTTTCGGCGTTGTCGAAGAGTATGAGGCGCTCAACTCCGGCTGTGGCCAGCTGACGGCAGAGTTCGGAGCCGATAGAGCCTGCTGCGCCGGTGACCATAACGATTTTGCCGGAGAAATTGGACACAATGTCGTCCATGTTGATTTTGATTTCGGTACGTCCGAGCAGGTCTTCGATTTTAATTTTGCGGACAACGTTGCCCATGGGTCGGCGCGAGTCCATTTCGTCGATGCCGGGGGTGAGATAGGTCTTCAGGCCGTAGTCGCGACAATAAGCAATCAGGCGGTTCTGCTCTGAGCGCGCATCGGCGGCGTAGGGGAAGAGGATGCCGTCGATTGCCGACTTGAATTTGATTTTCTGAAGGTCGTCGGCATTCTCGAAATAGTAAACGTTACGTCCGCTCAGCGAGTGGCCGCGCATGTTTTTGCCGTAGACTATAAAGCCGGCCACGTAGTAGTGGCGCGAGCTGCGCAGGCGGGCAATCATGGCCACCGATTTGTCGCTCACACCATAAATCAAAACCCGCTTGATGTTGCCCTGCTGTCGGGTGTGGTTGCGCACAATGTCGTAGAACGTAACCATGGCGACGCGCACCATCTGCAGCGCGCAAACCGTCACGGCCAGGTCGATGAAAATCATGCCGAGCAGCAGCGGGTTATTATACGAGTAGTCGGTAAAGGCGAGCATCGCAACCCACAAAAGCAGCTCTTTGGCGAAGGAAACAATTGTCAGACTGCCGATTTCGCGGAGGGTGGAGTAGCGGATAATCGCGCGGTAGGAACGCCCGGCAAGGAAGGAAATCACGCTTGCCCCGAGCGAGCCGAGAACCCAGGCGAGAGTGAACTGGCGGCCGAAGTCAACGTCGGGGTTGATGAGAGGAAGAAGAAAAATTACAATTAACGAAGCGCACACCGACACGAAAGTGTCGATAATAAATACGATATGCGTTCTTAGGAAACTGTTTTTTCTCAGGCTATGTGTTAGATTGGTTAGCATAATGTTGGAGTGCGTATTCGGTTAGAGTACGGACTGCAAAGATATGAAATATTTTTTTGATTTGCAAATAGATTTTCGGGTGTAAAAGAAGAGCGGACACACTTTAGCAGTGCGCCCGCTCTATTGGGTTTGTCGGAGGGGTTATTTAACCACAACCTTAAAGGTCTTGCCGGTGGCTTTTACAATATAGACTCCGGCGGAAACGGCGATGGTTTCAGCGGAGGCTGCGAAGGTCTGGCCGGCAACGTTGGTTACGCTCACTTCGCCGGTTGCACCCTCAACAATTATGGTGCCGGGGCGGGTGTAAACGCGGACACTGGCTGCGGCGGCTTCTTCGATTGACGAAACCGTTACTTCAACCGGCTCGCAGAAAGCGCCGTTGCCTTCGGCATAGATCGGGCGCACGGAGTATTTGCCGCTGCCGCCGGCGTGGGTGTAGGTCGGCTCGGTAACGGTGGCTATGGTTTCGCCGTTGCGGGCAACCTCGTAGCCGGTCAGCGACCATACGGGAACGGTCATGTCGTTGAATGTCAAGTCGTCGACAAACATTGCAAACGCATTGTCGCTTACGCAGTTGACAGCGAAATAGCGGGCGCCTTCGGGCAGAAGGAAGCGATATTCCTGCCATGTTTCGCCGAGCTCGATATGGTTGGCGGTCAGCGCTATGAAGTTCACCGGGTCGGTGTTGGTGGTCGAATACCAAACTCTCATGCGCTCGGCCGGGGTGTTGTCGAGTGTGAACGAGCGGGCAAAGAACGAAATCCACTGTTCGGCGCCATTGAGGCGGGGCGAAATAAGCCAGTCGTTGTTAACATAGTCAATCGACGCGATTGCCATGAACATCTTGTTGCCGGAGTGGGTTTTGCCCTGATCCCAGATGTCGATGCCGAGAGTCGAGGCGTTGCAAACCTGGAAGGCTTTGCGCGCCGAGGCGTTCGGGTATTCGCCCAGGTCTTTGTTGATATAGGCCGTCGGGGCATAGTCGCCGTCAAACATTGTCCATTCGCCAATGTTGTCGATTGCCCAGTCTTTATATGATTCAACGTCGTCGGTAACGGCGCCCTTCTCTTTGGGCTCTTTCCAGGTAAGGATAACATCGCCGTTGTTAACGGTGGCTTCCAGGCCGCTTACGCCGGCAATTACCGGGGCAACAATCTTCACTGTTGCTTTGGCCGAGTTGTTGGCGGCGTTTTCGTCGGTGGCAATAGCGGCTGTGAGAACGTAGGTGCCTTCGGCTTCGAAAGTAACATCGAGGCTAAAGGTCTCAGCCGCTCTTTCGGCCAGGTTGATGCCCTGCTGTTCGGCAATGGTTTCGTTACCGGCGGTGAGCGTCAGGGTCAGGCCGCTGAGTGCTTCGAGGCCAACGTTTTCAACCGAAACCTCAACCGGGAAGGTCTGGCCGGCGGCAACTTTTGCGGGGGCAACCATCGAGCTGATTGCGGCGTCTTTAAGAACTGCGTTGTCGATTTTGATGTCGTCGATGAAAATGTTGGCGGCAGTGTCGCCCGTGCCGGCAAAGCCGATGCGCAGGTTTGTGGCGGATGCGTAGGGGGCGAGGTCGAGGGTATGGCGCACCCAGCCGTCGGTTTCGCCTTCGGCACGCATAATCGGCTCGCCCACATTAACGAAATCTTCGCCATCAACCGACACCATCAGCTGCATCGAGCCGGAGCCGGCGATGGAGGGGGTGTGATACATGTAGAACGACAGCATCGGAGCCGAGAGGCCGGAAATGTCGAACTTCGGCGAATAGAAGTAGGAAACGATGCCATCTTTTTCGCCAACAGCGTGGAAGCAAGCAAGGCCGCGGTCGCCGTTGGCATCGGCAACTACCGGGTTGATACCCGAAGTTTCGAGAGTCCAGGCGTATTGTGGCGACATGAAGCTCTGGGCCAGCCAGGGGTAGTAGGCAAGGTTAGCGTCGGGGAAGGTTTCGGCAACCGGCGCTTTGTAGGGGGCGCCAACAACTGTGGCGTCGCTCTGCGCACCGCGCGAGGTTGCTCCGTCGTAGCAAGAAATTACAATGTAGCTTATCGCATCCTGGCGTTTTGTGGGAATTGTGTAGCTGTTGTCTACAAACGAGGTCTCGGTTATGTTTCCGCCGACTTTTTCGCCGTTGCGATAAACGTTATAGCTGATTTTCGCGGGGTCATACCAGCCGCCGTTGTCGCCCTTTTCGGGAGCTGACCAGCTGACCAGGGGGTGGGTGCCGTTTTCTGTGATTTTCAGGTTGGCGGGGGCTGCCGGCTTATCTTCGCCGATAAATACCGACTGCGAGGCGGCAACGCCTGCTTCCGTGGCGTTGAAAACCTTGACCGAATAGGTGTAGATGCCCGCTTTGGCTACAGTGTCGTCGGCCGACATTTTCTTGCCGGGGGCAACGTCGGTCAGCACCATCAGCGGAGTTGAGGTGGAAAGGTCTTCGCGATAAATTTCAGCTTTGGAAACCGAGGTGAGTTCATTGCCGTCGGCGTCGGTGGCGGGTATGGTAAAGTCAACCTTGACGCTCAGCGCGCCGGGGGCGGTGGGGGTTACGGTCAGGTCGTCAACCTTGGCCGGTACGCGTCCGTCGAACTCGGTCAGGGCAATGTTGTCGATGAGCAGTTCGTAGCTCGACGCGGGGCTGAAGCAGTGGATGCCGATGTGCCATTTGCCGGTCGAAGTAGCCGTAAACGAGGCTTCGGCGGTGGTGTATTTGGTGTTGGTGACTCCGGTGTGGGTGGCAATGTTGATGGTCAAATCTTCGGATTTGAGCGATGTTCCGGCCTTGATTTCAAAGTCTTCGGCTTTGTTGTAGCCGCCGGTGCGGTATTGATAGCTCAGTTTGTAGGATTTGCCCTCTTCGAGGTTGATTGCGGGGCTGATCAGCCAGTCGTTTGCTTCAACCAGGCCCGGGTTGTTGAGGTAGTCGGCCTGGCCGCTGCGATATGCCCAAGTGGGACCGCCGTTGGGGTCAACAACCGTCCAGAGGGCGAAATCGTCGGCCGAATTGAAGCCTTCGGTATAGGGAACCGAGAAGGCACCGGCCGGGGGCACGCGGTTTGACTCAACGGCGTCGGCTTTGCCTTTGGAGTTTGACGCCTGCACCGTATAATATATGGCGCGGGCCGACTGCGGCAGGCTGCTGTCGGTAAGGGTGGTTTCGCTAATGCCTGAGGCTATCACTTTTTTGCCGGGCATGCGGGTTACCGTATATTTAACGTTGGCGGGAATTATGGAGCCGCCGTTGGCGCCAATCGCGGGGGCATCCCAGGTGAGGGTAGCGACGCCGTTTTCAATGCTGAGGTTAACGTTGGTAACCGGGGTGGGGGCATCTTCGCCGGCATAGATTGAGGTGTCGACGGGTTCGCCGCGCAGCTGGTCGGTGCAGAGAATGACTCTGACGGCATTTTCACCCTCGGCGAGGGTTACGGGGATTTCAACTGCCTGACCGGCGGAATAATAGCCGTGAACGCTCTGCACGCCGTTGACTTCAACTATAGCCATGACGGGGGCGGTGAGTGCGGCGCCGCCGAAGGTCGTTGTGGGAACGGTGAAGGTTACGGTTCCGGCCAGCGGGTCGGTGGGCGCAGAGGCTACTGCGAGGTCGGCGGGCGATGCCGGAGCCATCGGGTCGGTAACGGTTTCGGCAACGTAGATTCCGGCGAAGCAGGCGTTGCCCGGCATGCGGCGGATTTCTCTGGTTTCGGCCGTGTGGGGGTTGATTTCGACCAGCGAGGTCCATTTAACCAAAGATGTTCCCCAGCCGGTGCTTTGCGGAATGATTGCGATGAGGCGGTCGTTGGCCTCGTCGTAGGTCATCGAGCACACTGTGCCTTCGAGGAAGTCACAGTGGGGGCTGAGGCCGGTTCTGCCATTATTGTCGCCTACGGCATCCGTAATGCCCACATTGGCCTTTGTGTTGGTAACGTTAACGGTGTGGAGATAGCCCAGCGAACTTTTAATGGTGTAGACGGTGCCGTCGGGCGTGGCGGCAAAGGCGTGGTAGTCGCGTTCGTCCCAGATGCCGGTCAGCTTTCTGGCTTCGGCATCGTTCAGGCCAAAAGAGGCTATGACTGAGTAGCCACCGTATTCCGAATCCCAAAACGCGCCGTAGACCTTGCCGGTTTTGGGGTCATAGCAAAGGTCGGAGGGAACGTTTTGAACGTCGATTTCCTCGCGCGACTTGCGCGACCAGTCGGTTGGCGAATATTTATTGTAGTAGCACCGGTCGTCGGGAGTGGCGGATACGGTGTACATTATGCCGTTCTGAAGCAGGCCGGCAGCGGTGAATGCCATGTCGGTCGAACGGTGTATGCACTTGATTGCGCCGTCGGGTTTCACCTCAACGGAGTAGACGCC
The DNA here is from genome assembly GCA_964554665.1 of uncultured Bacteroides sp. Taxonomy (GTDB): domain Bacteria; phylum Bacteroidota; class Bacteroidia; order Bacteroidales; family Muribaculaceae; genus UBA3263. The sequence continues at coordinate 10,798 of CAZKPP010000005.1, read as the reverse complement.
GGCCTCGGATAAGTCGGCCCAGTCATCGTTGCTGACCATGATTCCACACAGCACCGTTGCCGGTTCCGGCGGAACTAAAGTCGCTGTTGTAGCATCGTTGGCCATGGCGGTCAACGACGCTGCGGCGCAGAGTGCGCCGAGTAAATAAAACTTTCTCATTAAACAGATTGTGATATGCGTTATTTATTAGTGCAAAGATACGATTTATTTTGCGAATTGCAAAAACGAGCCGAAGTTGCACAATCGGCAAATTTTGCGCAAAGGGTTAATAATCCCCAAAATTCTTGGGTTTTTAATTTTTTTTCACCACATTTGCAGTCAGATATTAACTTTTAAAATAGAAATTTATGGCAAAGGCTATCGGCACCGTAGAAATCGACATCAATCGCTGCAAGGGCTGCAACCTGTGTGTGGTTGCCTGTCCGACGTCAGTTTTGGCGCTCAGAGAGCAGGAGGTCAATGACCGCGGTTATCATTTCGCCTACGCCTTGAATCCGGATGGCTGTGTAGGCTGCGGCTCGTGCGCTCTGGTGTGCCCCGACGGCTGCATCGAAGTTTATCGGCTCATTTCCGGGAATTGATTTCAAACGCGTAGAAAAAAGAAAACTGACATGGAAAACAAACCTATCAACGACCTTAAGCTCATGAAGGGCAACGAAGCTATCGCCCACGCCGCTATCCGCTACGGCGTTGACGGTTACTTCGGCTATCCGATTACTCCGCAGAGCGAAGTACTTGAAACCCTTGAGGAGCTCCGCCCCTGGGAAACAACCGGCATGGTTGTTTTGCAGAGCGAGAGCGAAGTCGCCGCTATCAACATGGTTTATGGCGGAGCCGCCACCGGCAAAGCCGTTATGACCTCGTCGTCGTCGCCGGGCGTCAGCCTGATGATGGAGGGCATAAGCTATATAGCTGCCGGCCAACTTCCGGCAGTGATTATCAACGTTATGCGCGGCGGCCCCGGCCTGGGCACCATTCAGCCCTCGCAGGCCGACTATTTCCAGGCAACCAAAGGTGGCGGCCATGGCGACTATCGCCTCATTGTTCTTGCCCCGGCTTCGGTGCAGGATATGGCCGACTTTATCGGTCTGAGCTTCGATTTGGCCTTTAAATATCGCACTCCGGCCATGATTCTTGCCGACGGCATTATCGGTCAGATGATGGAAAAGGTGGTTTTGCCCGAACCGCGTCCGCGGCGCACCGAGGCTGAAATCGCCGAGCAGTGTCCCTGGGCCGTTACCGGCAAACGTGGACGCAAGCACCATAACGTTATGACCACCCTCGAACTCGAATCCAAGACCATGGAGGAAATTAACCGTCGCCTGCAGGCCGTCTACAAGGAAATCGAGGAAAACGAGGTGCGCTACGAAGAATATATGACCGACGATGCCGACTATCTGTTGGTTGCTTTCGGTTCAATGAGCCGCATCTGCAAAAAGAGCATCGAGCAGGCCCGCGCCCAAGGCATCAAGGTTGGCCTTTTGCGCCCGATAACCCTCTGGCCTTTCCCATCCAAGCCGATTGCCGCGCTGGCCGGCAAGGTCAAAGGCATTCTGGTGCCCGAAATGAATGCCGGCCAGATGGTTGAAGACGTTCGCCTGGCCGTAGAAGGCCGTTGCCCGGTGTGCCATTTCGGCCGCAACGGCGGCATAGTGCCGAATCCCGGCGAAGTTGTTGAATCACTTAAAAAACAATTCGACATCCATGACTAAAGAAGAAATAATTGCCGGCGGCGGTTCAAAAGTTTACTCCCGCCCCAAGCTGCTGCTCGATGCAACCATGCACTATTGCCCGGGCTGCTCCCACGGCGTTGTTCATAAACTCATTGCCGAAGTTATTGAAGAACTCGGCATGGAAGACACCGCCATCGGCGTAGCGCCGGTAGGCTGCGCGGTGTTTGCCTACAACTACGTTGACGTTGACTGGATTGAGGCAGCCCACGGTCGCGCTCCGGCAGTCGCCACCGCCGCTTCGCGTCTTAACCCCGATGCCGTAGTATTCTCCTATCAGGGCGACGGCGACATGGCCGCCATAGGCACCGCCGAAACCATCCACGCCTGCAACCGCGGCGAAAACATCGCCATGATTTTTATCAACAACGGCATCTACGGCATGACCGGCGGACAGATGGCTCCGACCACCCTTGAGGGCATGAAGACCTCTACCACCCCCTATGGCCGCCGCGTTGACCTCAACGGCTATCCGCTCAACATCACCAACCTGGTCAAGGAACTCGACGGCGTTTGCTACGTTACACGCCAGAGCGTCCACACCCCCGCTGCCGTGCGCAAAGCAAAGGCTGCAATCCGCCAGGCCTTTATCAACACCCGCAACAAATGCGGCACCTCGTTTGTTGAAATAGTATCTACCTGCAATTCCGGGTGGAAGATGAGCCCCGAAAAGGCCAACAAATGGATGGAGGAAAACATGTTTAAGAAATATGTCCCCGGCGACATTAAAAATACAGTTGAAAAATGACCAAAGAAATAATAATTTCAGGCTTCGGCGGTCAGGGCGTACTTTCCATGGGCAAGATTCTGGCCTACGCCGGACTGCTCGACGGTAAGGAAGTCAGCTGGATGCCCTCCTACGGCCCCGAACAGCGTGGCGGCACCGCCAACGTTACCGTTATTCTTTCCGACGAACAGATTTCTTCGCCCGTGCTCGACCAATACGACGTTGCCGTAGTGCTCAACCAGCAGAGTCTCGACAAATTCGAGAGCCACGTAAAACCCGGCGGCACATTGCTCTATGACCCCTACGGCATTCATCGCCTGCCGACGCGCACCGACATCAATAGCGTGGAGGTTGCCGCAACCGAGGCTGCCATTGCCGAAGGCAACATGAAAACCTTTAATATGTTGCTGCTCGGCGCGCTGCTGAAGCTTCACCCCATGGTTGCTACCGAAACCGTTATCAAGGGCCTGGAAAAAACGCTGCCTGAACGCCACCACCATCTGATTCCCCTTAACCGTCAGGCAATTGCCAAAGGAGCTGAGTTAGTATGACCGATACCGAAAAGAAACGTCTTGCCGCCGACTCCGACGGCCTGCTGACATACGAATATATTGCCAACCACATCGGCGAGTCGGACCTCGACATCGACTGGCTGACAGATAATATTATCGAAGTTGACAACCTGGGCCAGTTTACCGGCTCGGCAGCCCGCTATCTGAACGCCATCAATCCCGAAATGTTTGCCGCGCAAATCGACAAACTCATAGCCGCAACGATTGACCGCGACCGCGAGCGCCGCTACCTGCCCGCGCTGGTGCAGAGCATTTGGGGCGACGACTACGAGAGCCGCGCCGAAGAGCTGTCGGCCACCAGCAATAATTTCCGCAGAATCTACAAACGACTTTATCCTACTTCCGCAATATGATTAAGAAACTGATTTTATGCTTCCTCCCCGCCATAGGCCTGGTTGCCTGCGGCGCCAAAGCACAGGAAGCTAACGAAACAACAACTAACCAAGATCAAGAAACAGCTATGACAAACAACACTATCCCCGCTAAAGATGACGCAAAAGTGCTCATCAAAACCACCGAAGGCGATATTGAAATCGTGCTCTACGGCGACACCCCCAAGCATCAGGAAAACTTTTTGAAACTCGTTAAGGAAGGCTACTATAACGGCACTCTTTTTCACCGCGTAATCAACGAATTCATGATTCAGGCCGGTGACCCCGACAGCAAAAACGCTCCCGCCGGCAAGCAGCTCGGCCAGGGTGGCCCCGGCTATCAGATTGATGCCGAATTCGTCTACCCCAAGCATTTCCATAAGCGCGGCGCACTGGCTGCAGCCCGCACTGCCGACCAGGTTAACCCCGAACGCAAAAGCTCCGGCTCGCAATTCTATATCGTAACCGGCAAAGCCTACACCCCCGCCCAGCTCGACCAGATGGAACAGCAGATGAAAATGGGCCAGATGCAGGGCGTATTCTATAAGATAGCCGGCGAACGTCAGGCCGAAATTCAGAAACTCCAGCAGGCCGGCGACCGCGAAGGCCTGCAGAAACTCCAGGAAGAGATTATCGCCATTGCCGAAAAGCAGACGGCCGACGTTAAGCTCACCGACGCCCAGCGCGAGGCTTACACCACCGTTGGCGGTACTCCCCACCTCGACAATCAATATACCGTTTTCGGCGAAGTAATCAAAGGTATGGACGTGATTGAAAAAATCGAAAAGGCCCAGACCGATTCCCACGACCGCCCCACCTCGGACATCAAGATTCTGTCGATGGAAATCGAATAATAAGAAATGAAATTTAAGAGCAATATCTATGTAGCAACGGTTTATCAGGTTCTGATACCGTTGCTTCTTCTTTGGCTTCAGCGCTTTGCTTTTTATGCTTATAATGCCGACGTTGTCGGTGAACTGACCGGCGGCGAGCTCATGTCGGTGTGTCTGCGCGGCACTGTGTTCGACATCGTTGCCATAGCCTACATCAACAGCCTGTTCGTGTTGATGCGCTTTTTGCCGTTTGATTTCGTAATGCGCAGATGGTGGCAGAGGCTGACCATGGTAATTTATGGAATCACCAACAGCTTGATACTCATGGTGAATATGGGCGATATAGCCTTCTTCAGGTTCAATAACGGCCACATGCAGCTTGACTCGTTCCTGTCGATGTTCGACCCCGAAATGATTGCCACCATGTTTATTTATATCGGAGCCTACTGGTGGGCCTACGTTGGAATTGTCTGCATCATAGCGCTGATGCTTTGGCTGGCCACGCGGGTGCAGATAACCGGCATGGTCAAAGGCGTGTGGCGCAGGGTAGGGCTGCTTGTTGTGGCTATCATCGTGGTCTTCGCCGGAATGCGAGGCTGCCGGCTGACCGGACGCGCTATTGGCATTGAAGCCGCCGGCGCTATGGCCAAGCAGCCTCAGGAGATTAACGTATTGCTCAATACTCCCTTCTGCATTCTTCGCTCGTCGAACTACTCCAAGGGTATGCAAACCAAGGTGTATTACTCCGACGAAGAACTCGCCTCGTTGCGCAGCTCGTTGCACAACACCGAGACGACCGACACGCTCGCTCCGCTGCAGCAAGCCGTCAAGGGAAAGAACCTGATGCTGATTGTTCTCGAAGGAGGTGGCCAGATTTGGTTTGATTCAATCAGTGTGGTCAGCAACGGACAATATGCCGGCACAATGCCCTTTTTGAACTCCATAGCCTGCAAATCGCTGGCACTTACCGCGTCGCACTGCACCGGAGGTCGGACTGTTGAGGGACTGGCAAGCATTATCGGCGGAGTGCCTACTTTCGGTCATCAAAACTGGATGGCTACAAAATACGCCGCACTGAAAGTCGACGCTCCTGCTCGTCTGTTAAGCGACGCCGGCTACGAAACCATATTCTATATAGGCGCGAAGGGCGAGGCTTTCTCGCTCGGACCGTTGGCCCGCGCAATGGGTTTCGGTCAGATTCATGACCGTTTTTCTATTGATTATCCCGAAGAGGGAAATCTAAACGGCTGGGGTTATGGCGACCACGCAATGGGCCGTTACATAGCCGAAAACCTGTCGACGCAGAAACAGCCATTCTTTGCAACCTGGCTGACTATTGACTTACACAGCCCGTTCCATGTGCCCGCCGGTTGGACAGACCCGGATTATCCGGAAGTTGAGAGCAAGATGCTGCGGTGCGCGCAATATACAGACTATGCGCTGCGAGGCTTCTTCGAAACTGCAAGCATGCAGCCCTGGTTTGACAACACTGTGTTTATCATCACCTCCGACCATGGCTTCCGCGACTTCCCCGAACCGGAACTCAACGGCGATTTCGTGTACTCCCACGTTCCGTTCCTTATCTATACTCCCGACGGCTCAATCCCGGCCGAAAAGCGCGGCGACCGCGCCATGGCGCAGTTCGACATTCCGCCCACGCTGCTCTGGCTTGCCGGATATGACAAACCCTACGTTGGCGTGGGAACCAACTATTTCGATGACTCGAAGCCTCACTATGGCCTGACGCAGCGGTGGGGCGGCTGGAGCATATTCTCGCCACGCTATATGGTTAGGTTGCCGATTTCAGGCGACAGAATAGAGGCGGTTTATGATGTTGAAAACGACCCGCAGCTGACCGCTTCGCTGGCCGAATACGACAAAGCCGAGGTAGACTCGATGTACACCTGGTTCAAAGCCTTTATGCAAGACTATACCTCGCGCGCCAATTCCGGCCGACTGACCATTGCCAACGAACCCCGCTGAACGCAGCCAAACTCCCGCTGATTCAGCGGGTTTGGCTATGTGGGAATTTTTTCGTAAATTTGCAGCACTTTATAAAGTTCATCACATGGAATTTTCCGCCAAACAAATCGCCGATATGCTTGGAGGCACGATTCAGGGCAATCCTGATATCAAGCTGTCGAATTTTAATAAGATAGAGAGTGCAGGCCCCAAAGACCTGACTTTCCTGTCAAATCCCAAATATTCACATTTCGTATCCTCGTCGAAGGCGGGGGCAATTCTTGTTGCCAATGATTTCGAACCTGCCGACGGCACCACAGCTACGCTGATTCGCGTTGAAAACCCATATGCGGCGCTCGCGCAGCTGATGCGCATGGTCGACGCCCTGCTCAATCCGCAGCCTTCGGGCGTTGAAGAGCCCTCGTTCGTGGCTCCCGGAGTGGAAATCGCCGACGATTGCTATGTTGGCGCGTTTGCCTATATCGGCGCCGGCGCTACCATTGGCCGTGGCGCCAAAATTTATCCGCAGGCCTACGTGGGCCGCGGAGTAACGATAGGCGAGGGCACCATAATCTATGCCGGAGCGAAAATCTATCATGGTTGCCGCATCGGCCGCAACTGCATAATCCATTCAGGCGCGGTTATTGGCGCCGACGGCTTCGGCTTCGCTCCCGACCAAGAAGGTAAGTATCAGAAAATTCCCCAGTTGGGCATTGTTGAAATCGCCGATAATGTTGAAGTCGGTGCCAACACCACCATCGACCGTGCCACTATGGGCCGCACCTACGTTGGCGAAGGCACCAAGCTCGACAACCTCATTCAGATTGCCCACAACGTTGAAGTCGGCTCCGACACCGTTATGGCTGCCCAGGGCGGCGTTGCCGGCTCGGCCAAAATCGGGTCGAACTGCATGGTTGGCGGCCAGGTTGGCATTGCCGGCCACATTTCAATCGGCGACCGCGTGAACATCGGCGCCCAGAGCGGCTTGCACGCCAACACTCCCTCAAACCAAACCATTATGGGCACCCCGGCAGTTCAAGCCCGCCAGTGGATGCGCAATATGGGTTATGTTAACCGCCTGAGCGAACTTTTTCAGCGCGTAAATCAACTCGAAAAATCAATAAAAAATTAATATATGAAGCAAACAACCCTAAAAAACAGCTTCACTCTCGACGGCAAGGGGCTGCACACCGGCCTGAATATCTCCGCCGAGTTTCTGCCCGCCCCCGTGGGCCACGGCTATAAATTTCAGCGCATAGACCTTGAAGGCGAACCGGTTATAGATGCCGTTGCCGAAAACGTTAAGTCAACAACCCGCGGCACCGTTATCGGTAAAGGCGATGCCCTCGTATCGACCATTGAACATACCATGGCCGCGCTCTACGCTGCCGGTATCGACAACGTACTCATTAAGGTAAACGCCCCCGAAATGCCGATTCTCGACGGCTCCTCGCGCGTGATTTCCGACGCCATCATTGCCGCCGGCATTGAAGAGCAGGAGGCTGAAAAAGAATTCTACGTAGTTAAGCAGAAAATCGAGGTTAGAGACGACACTACCGGTGCCTCCATCATCGTTTTGCCCGACGATAACTTCTCGATTGACACTATGGTTGCCTTCGACTCGCCGGTTATTCCCAACCAGTTTGCGTCGATGGACGACATCGCTTCGTTCTACGACGAAGTTTCTTCGGCCCGCACCTTCGTTTTCGTTCGCGAAATCGAACCCCTGCTGAATGCCGATCTGATTAAGGGCGGCGACCTCGACAATGCAATCGTTATCTACGACAAGCCTATGGACCAGGAAACCCTCGACCGTATTGCCGACGCTACCGGTGCACGCCACATCGACGCCGCCGAGTTCGGCTACCTCAATAACCGCCCGCTGGAACACGACAACGAACCCGCACGCCACAAGCTGCTCGACGTTATCGGCGACCTGGCCCTCATCGGCCGTCCGCTCAAAGGCCGCGTAATCGCCACCCGTCCCGGTCACTCTATTAACACAACCCTTGCGAAATCAATCCGCAAGGAGCTCAAGCGCCAGGAAATTCAGGCTCCGGTCTATAATCCCAACGTTGAACCGATTATGGATGTCAACGCCATTCGCCGCGCGTTGCCCCACCGCTATCCGTTCCTGCTGGTCGACAAGGTTATCGAAATCGGTCAGAAACATATTGTCGGCGTTAAGAACGTAACCGGCAATGAGCCTTTCTTCCAGGGCCACTTCCCCCAGGAGCCGGTTATGCCCGGTGTGCTTCATGTCGAAGCTATGGCCCAGACCGGTGGCCTGCTCGTTTTGAGCCAGGTTGAGGAACCGGAACGCTACTCGACCTACTTCATGAAGATCGACAACGTTAAGTTCCGCCAGAAGGTGGTGCCCGGCGATACGCTGATTTTCCACGTGTCGTTCATGACCCCCATGCGTCGCGGATGCGCCATGATGAAAGGCTATGCCTTCGTTGGCGAAAAAATCGTTACCGAATGTGAATTCATGGCCCAAATCGTAAAAAATAAGTAAGCTATGCACCGTCAACCCCTTGCAACCATCCACCCCGACGCGCGAATTGCCCCCGGGGTTATAATCGAACCTTTTGTATATGTTGCCGCCGACGTTGAAATCGGCGAAGGCACCAAGCTCTTCCCTGGAGCCATAGTATTGGACGGCGCACGCATCGGTCGCAATTGCCGCATCCACTCCGGCGCGGTTGTTGCCGGCGAACCTCAGGATTTGAAATTCAAAGGCGAGGTAACCACCGCAGTTATCGGCGATAACACCGTTATCCGCGAAAGCGCCACCGTTAACCGCGGCACGGCATCGCAGGGCACCACCATCGTTGGCTCAAACTGCCTGATTATGGCCTATAGCCACGTGGCCCACGACTGCGTTGTTGGCGACAACGTTATCATTTCCAATGCCTCGCAACTGGCCGGCGAAGTTCACATCGGCCATCACGCCGTAATTGGTGGCGGCTCGCTGATTCATCAGTTCTGCCACATCGGCGCCCACGTTATGATGCAGGGCGGCTCGTTGGTCAACAAAGACGTACCCCCCTATATCATGTGTGCCCGCAACCCCATCAGCTATGCCGGCATCAATGTTGTTGGCCTGCGTCGCCGCGGCTTCACCGCCGAGCAGATTTCAACCCTTCAGGAAATCTATCGAATGATTTTCTCCAGCGACCTCAACACCACCGACGCCCTGCTGGCTGTTGAAGCCGATTTCCCGCAGTCGGACCTGCGCGACGAGGTTGTTGACTTTATCCGCAACTCCCACCGCGGCATTCTCAAAGGTAATAACTACTAATCAAATATTCTCTATGACCCCTACGGAAAAATTTGCCGACGGAGCGTGGACGTCGAAAATCGACGCCGGTAACTTCGTTAGCCGTAACATAACCCCCTATACCGGCGATGCCTCCTTTCTGCAAGGGCCTACTGAACGCACTCTGAGGGTTTGGAACAAATGTCTCGAAGCCCTCAAGGAAGAGCGCGAAAACGGTGGTGTCCGCTCAATCGACGCCAATGTGGTTTCTACCATTACCTCCCATGGCCCCGGCTATATTCTCAAAGACGACGAGCTGATTGTCGGCCTGCAGACCGATGAGGTTCTTCGCCGCTCAATCAAGCCCTTCGGCGGCATCAAGGTTGTTGAGAAAGCATGCAAGGAAAACGGAATTGAACTGCCCGAGAAAATCCGCGAGATTTTTGCCCACTACCGCAAGACTCACAACGACGGCGTTTTTGACGTTTACACCGAAGAAATCCGCCGCTTCCGCTCGCTCGGCTTCCTGACCGGTTTGCCCGACAACTATGCCCGCGGCCGCATTATCGGCGACTATCGACGCCTGGCCCTCTATGGCACCGACCGTCTGATCGAGGCCAAGAAGCAAGACCTCGCTACGTTGCTCGGCCCGATGGACGAGGCGCGCGTCCGTCTGCGCGAGGAGGTTGCCGAACAGATTCGCGCGCTCGACGAAATCCGTCAGCTCGGCGAAATCTATGGCCTCGACCTCAGCCGCCCCGCAGCTTCGGCACAGGAGGCAGTGCAATGGGTATATATGGCTTATCTGGCTGCCGTTAAGGAACAGGATGGCGCGGCAATGTCGCTGGGCAACGTAAGCTCGTTCCTCGACGTGTTTATTCAGTATGACCTCGACCACGGCCTGATTGACGAAACCTTTGCCCAGGAGCTTATCGACCAGTTCGTTATCAAGCTCCGCATGGTGCGTCATCTGCGCATGGCAAGCTATAACGACATTTTTGCCGGCGACCCCACCTGGGTTACCGAAAGCCTTGGCGGACGCTTCAACGACGGTCGCACCAAGGTTACCAAAACCTCGTTCCGCTTCCTGCAGACGCTTTATAACCTCGGCCCGTCGCCCGAACCGAACATGACCGTTCTCTGGAGCCCCGAACTGCCTGAAGGTTTCAAGGATTTCTGCGCCAAGGTGTCGATCGACACTTCGTCGATTCAGTATGAAAACGACACGCTGATGCGCGAGGTCCGTGACTGCGACGACTACGGCATTGCCTGCTGCGTAAGCTATCAGGCAATCGGCAAGCAGATTCAGTTCTTCGGCGCCCGCGCCAACCTGGCCAAGGC
>CAZKPP010000004.1:37691-73616 GCA_964554665.1 uncultured Bacteroides sp. | reverse complement strand
TTGCAGCCTGAATGTAGTGGTAGTCAAAGCCGAGGTCGCGGGGGGTGCAGGTCAGTTTGCTGTTCCAGTCCTGCTGGCCGGTAACGGGGCCGAGGCCGAGGTGCCATTTGCCGATGGCACCGGTGTAGTAGCCGGCATTGTGGAAGAGGTCGGCCATGGTGAACTGCTCGGGTTTGATAATGGTTGCGGCATTACCCTGGGCCACGCCGGTGCCGCTTTTGCGCCAGGCGTATTCGCCGGTGAGGATAGAGTAGCGCGAGGGGGTTGAGGTGGCAGCGGTTGCGTGGCAGTTGGTGAACTGAATGCCTTCGCTGGCGAGGCGGTTAACGTTGGGGGTTTCAACGTTTTTTGCGCCGTAGCACTGAAGGTCGCCATAGCCGAGGTCGTCGGCAATGAGCAGAATAACGTTCGGGCGGCTCTTGTCAACCGGGGTTTCTTCGGTTTGAGCAGCGGCAGGGACTATTCCTGCAATCATTGCTGACAGGCAGGAAAAGGCGATGGGAACTCTTTCTTTTATCATTTGAGAATGGTGATTGATGGTATTATTATGATTTAATATTTCGCAAAGTTACTAATAAATTCTAAAATCACAAAGCTTACGGGCGAATATTTGTAAATATTGCCTTGACAGGGGTCAGCGTTCGGCGCGGAGCGGGTTGTTGAGGAAGTCGGCGTAGGAGAGGCGGATACCGTCGGCGAGCTCGGTTTTGTAGGTCCAGCCGAGTTTGGTTGCTTTCGACACGTCGAGGAGCTTGCGGGGGGTTCCGTTGGGGCGTGAGGTGTCCCAGTTGATTTTGCCTTTGTAGCCAACGATCTGGGCGGTGAGTTCGGTTAGTTCCTTGATTGTGAGTTCCTTGCCGGTGCCGGCATTGACGGTTTCGTTGCCGGAGTAGTTGTTCATGAGGAACACGCAGAGGTTGGCGAGGTCGTCGACATAGAGGAACTCGCGCAGGGGCGAGCCGTCGCCCCAGCAGGTAACTTCTTGCAGGCCGGCTTCTTTGGCTTCGTGGAAGCGGCGAATCAGGGCGGGGAGCACGTGGCTGTGCTCGGGGTGGTAGTTATCGTTGGGCCCGTAGAGGTTGGTGGGCATAACGGAGATATAGTCCGTGCCATACTGGCGGTTGAGGTATTCGCAGTATTTCAGGCCTGAGATTTTGGCCAGGGCGTAGGCTTCGTTGGTCTGTTCGAGCGGCGAGGTGAGCAGACATGTTTCGGGCATGGGCTGCGGCGCCATGCGGGGGTAGATGCACGAAGATCCGAGAAATTCGAGTTTTTTGCAACCGTTGCGCCATGCGGCGTTGATAACGTTCATTTCGAGCATCATGTTTTCATACATGAAGTCGGCCAGATGGTTTTGGTTGGCAATGATGCCGCCGACCTTGGCAGCGGCGAGAAACACGTATTCGGGCTTTTCGGCGGCAAAGAAGTCGTTGACGGCCTGCTGGTTGATGAGGTCGAGTTCTTTGTGGGTGCGGGTAATGATGTTGGTGTAGCCCTGGCGCTGCAGTTCTCTGACAATTGCGGAACCCACCATGCCGCGATGGCCGGCGACGTAGATTTTAGAATCTTTCTGCATCATTTCACAATTCCTTTTTCGAGATATTCCTCAAGGTTGGTGCGAACGCTTTCGGAGGCGCGTTCAACGGCAACTTTTGCCATGTCGGCGTCGGTCATTATCTTAACGAGCTGTTCGAAAGTTGTTTTCTGCGGATTCCAGTGGAGTTCGGCACGGGCTTTGGTCGGATCACCCCAAAGGTTTACGACGTCGGTGGGGCGATAGAAGTCGGGCGACACCTCGACGAGCACCTTGCCGGTTGCTTTGTCGATGCCTTTTTCGTCGGCGCCTTCGCCAACCCATTCGAGTTCGATGCCAACGTTATGGAATGCGAGGGTTGCGAATTCGCGCACTGAGTGCTGCTCGCCGGTGGCGATTACGAAGTCTTCGGGTTTGTCGTGCTGCAGAATCAGCCACATGCACTCAACGTAGTCTTTGGCATAGCCCCAGTCGCGGAGGCTGGAGAGGTTGCCGAGATAGAGTTTGTCTTGCTTGCCCTGGGCTATGCGCGCGGCGGCGAGAGTGATTTTGCGGGTTACGAAGGTTTCGCCGCGGCGCTCCGATTCGTGGTTGAACAGAATGCCGGAGCAGGCAAACATTCCGTAGGCCTCGCGATATTCCTTAACGATCCAGAAGCCATATTGCTTGGCAACGGCATAGGGCGAATAGGGGTGGAAGGGGGTGTTTTCGTTCTGGGGCACTTCTTCAACTTTGCCGTAGAGTTCGGAGGTAGAGGCCTGGTAGATGCGGCAGGTGTCGGTTAATCCGCACTGGCGTACGCCTTCAAGAATGCGCAGAACGCCAACGGCGTCGACGTCGGCGGTGAACTCGGGCGAGTCGAAGCTGACCTGCACGTGGCTCTGGGCGGCGAGGTTGTAGATTTCGTCGGGGCGGACTTTATTGATGACCTGAATTACAGACATGGAGTCGCCCAGGTCGGCATAGTGGAGGTGGAAATTCTTGTGACCTTCGAGGTGAGCTATGCGCTCGCGGAAGTCGACCGATGAGCGGCGGATGGTGCCGTGAACGTCGTAGCCTTTTTCAAGAAGAAATTCGGCGAGAAACGAGCCGTCCTGGCCCGTAACACCGGTGATTAATGCGGTTTTCATTGTAAGTTATTATTATTTCTTTTTCTGTGCCATTCGCCATAGAGCAGCCCCGGGAGGGTGCGGACTATGTCGAAGCAGCGTTTGAATTGTTTGCGGGGTTCCTGGCTGATGCGGTGAACGAACTCCAGGTGGTTGCGGACCATCCACTCGGGTGCGCGCTTGGTGTCGACGCCTCCGCTGAAGAACTTGAAGGCGGCTCCCACGCCGAGCATTACGCCGTGGTGAAGATGAGGTTTCAGCCGGGCCATGAATTTTTCTTGTTTGGGGGCTCCGAGGGCAACCCAAACAATGTCGGCACCATCTTCGTGGACCATGCGGGCTATTGCCGGATAGTCGAAGTCTTCAACGTTGCAAAACGGCAGTTCTATGAATTTCATGTCGGCAACGTCGGGGTTGGTGGCCAGCAGGTTCTGCTGCAGGCCGTTGAGAGTGGCCTGCTGGGTGCCGAGAAATATCATGCGGTATTTGCGCGAGGCAATTATGTCATGAAAAATCTGGCTGCCGCAGTATTGGCCTACGTGCATGCCGTAGATCCATTTGAGGTAGAGGGGCACGTAGCTGCTGTCGCAGATGGCGAACATGCCGCCGTTGACCACCTCCAGATAATCGGGCTGGCGGTTGGCGATGTTGAGAATAACGCCGTCGGCCACGCAGATATAGTCAGAACCTTCCGAGGCGAGGCGTTCGGCTATTGAAGCGTGAACGCGTTCCCGGTCAAATTCGTAGTTTATATTAAAATATGTATTCACGTTGGTAAGGAAAGTGAAATGTGTTGGACTGAAATTGAAGATATTATTTTATCCTCGGCTTTGGAGAGCAACATTTATTGAACAGGTCTTCAATATGGGTTGAATAAGGTTGAAAATAATTCTCTTTATTGAGGCGATGCAGTAGCAAATCACGAAAATCAGGGGAACTATGATAAAGTAGAAAAGACCGTATTGCGACTGATTAACATAGAAGTTTCGTTCAAACAGAGGATAAATATAGTAGTCGAGTATGGCGCTGCAAAGGAAGATGTCGAGCGACCTGAGAGATATGGCTTTAAAGATATATTTGAACGCGGGAGCCTTTACGTTGGCATTATAGAAGAGCAGGAAGATTGAAATTGCAATCGTTGAGATGAAAATGCCGTTGCGGTCGCCGATAATCCGAAGGAACGTGGGGTGGCCGGCGATTAAGGTTACTGTTGACGAAATCATCGAAATGATGAGAATCAACAGCAACAGTAATTTTCGTGGCACTTTGGGTTGATATTCGCGAATGAAGCAGCCGGTGAAGTAGAATCCAAGGGGGAAGACGTGCTCCCAATATTTGGGAACTACGTAGAAACCGTAGCGGTTAAAGAAATCGGGAAGGACCGATAATGCCATGAGAATCAAAATGAGATATATCTTCATTCTTTTAGTAGGAAGCGCCTTATACCAAATATTAAGGAAAGGAGCCAAAATGAAAAGCCCGATCCACATTTCGATATACCAGGCATAGGGAATGGTTGAGAAACTGAAGATACCCAAGATGCCTGATTTCCACGTCATTCCGGTGTGAAATAGGTAAATGTTGACTATTATAGTTAATATCGAGAAAAAGACATATGAAAGCAAAACCTTGACCCCTCCTAAATAGAAGCTTTTGCCAAATACTTTGTTGCAACACAAAAATCCGGTAAGAATCATGTATAGGTCACTTCCCACGGTTATAGAGGCTAACATTCCTTGAAAGTACATGGATGCTCCCTCAAACTTATAGGTGTTAAAGTGCGAATACAGAAAGTAGTGAGATGCAATAACAGTGATGCAGGCTATGGTCCGGACAATGTCGAGCCCGGCGCTACGCGCTTTTAAGTTGCTGTTGTGGGGGGGGTAATTTGCTTATTCATAGTGTGTTGTGTCGATGATTAGGGTGTTCCACTTTTGGGCGACTACTTCGGTGGAGTAGAGTTGCTTGAGTTTTTGGTTGGCTTTTTTGCCGAGAGTTTGGGTGCGTTCGGGGTCGGCCCAGAGCGCGGTTATAGCTTGGGCGAGGGTATCGGCGTTGCCCGGTTCAAAGAGTATGCCGATGGCGTCCGTGCCTTTGCCGATAATTTCCGAGAAGCCGCCATGGTCGGGGGCGATGACCGGTTTGCCATAGCCGGCGCCTTCGAGGATTGCCATGGGGAAGCCCTCGTAGCAGCGGCTGGCCATTACGAAGAAGCGGGCGTTGCGGTAGAAGTTTTCGAGTTCCTGGCCGGAGAGGTAGCCCATGAGTTCCACGTTTGCCGGCAAATTGTCGACTAATTCCTTATCGCGCAGGGCACCGGCCAGTTTGAACGGGATTTCCGGATTGCGGCGCGCGGCCTCGATTATGAGGTCAACGCCTTTTTCGTTGCTGAGGCGTCCGCTGAAGGCCACATATTCTCCCGGGGTAAAGTCCGTGAGTTCGGGGGCATCGGCGGAATTGGGGATTACAACAATCTTGTTGGCATCGAAGCCGGCTTCGATGAGTTTGCGGCGTTGAAAGTCGGTAATGCAGGCGTAAACGTCGACGCAGTCGGTGTAGTGTCGCTTAATGCGGGCCAGGGCATTGCGCGAGGCGTAGCCTACCGACTTCAGCATGGAGTGCTCGCAATTGTGTTTGATGCAGTTCCATTCGTTGCCTTTTTGCAGGCAGAGTTCGCAGGCTTGGCCATTGCGCATAAACAGGCCGGTAGGACAGATCAGGCGGTAGTTATGAACGGTCATAACTACAGGTATGCCTGCTTTTTGGCATTCGCGCAGGGCTGCTGGAGAGATGAACGGATAGAGGTTGTGGACGTTAACTATGTCCGGTTTTTCGCGTCGCAGGGCTTCGCGCATGGCCTTAACGCCCGAGGGCGACCACAGGCCGCCGACGAAGCCTTTGATTTTGCCGGAGAGAGAGTCTCGCGCGCCGGCGGTGGACATGCGTAGCTGTGCCACTTCGTGGCCCATTTGGGTGAGCATTACCGCCATTTTGTCGACCACAGCCTCTTCGCCCGAGTATTTGCCATAGTCGTTATGTACAAGCAAAACTTTCATTTCCGGTTATTCGCTGTTATTTAGGGGCTTTAATCAGTTCAACACCTTTGGTCAGGCCTTTGAAGAGCAGGTTGCGCAGGGGGTCAACCAGCATGCAGAATACGTAGATTGATGCAAAAAATCCAAAGGCAAGAAGAAGAGAGAGCGAAGCGTTTTGGCTGATTAGTTTGCAGATGTTGTTATAAATAGGATATACGTAGGGGTGGTGATGGAGGCAATAAACGGAGAATGCCGACGCTGCTGCGATGTTCACCCAACGAACTTGACCGATTTTAAGTTTGGAGAAGAAGAGAAACAGGTATATGGTTTGAACGATGACAATCGGATTGAGGTATCCGTAAACGCTTTTGGTAATTCCTACTTTCAGACTCACTAAGCTGATGGCGACCAATATAAATCCTAAAGTGAGGTAGATGACTAAATCCCATAGGGCCGGCAGGTGGAACCAGCGGACCTGACTACGTTTAAGGTATGCGCCAATCAGGTAGAGACCGATCAGCGACAGAACGCTCATGCCTTCATTGTAGTCGTTGAATTTGAGGATGTAGCCATATACGGTGCTGACTATGTAGAAAAATATTATGTAACGGCCGAGTTCTTTGTTACTGCTGTTTTCAATAAATCTGTTGATGACCGGCGCGAGCATATAGAGCAACAAATATGCGCCGATAAACCATCTGACTACAAATGCTTTTTGAATATGTTGGCCATGCAGCGCCGCTCCATCGTCAAGGCCATAGCGCACGGCCACGTAGCCGACGCCCCATGCAACCACGGCATAAAAAGCAACTTGAAACAGAAGTGATGCTAAAGATTTCCATTTGAAACGAATGCCGAAGTAGCCTGAAATAAGAATGAAGCAATTTACGCAGACAAACGACAGACTCCGGAGTTCGAGGTTCAGGCAAACATCTGCAAAATGGGTGTGGACTGTTTCAGGCGTTGGAGTTATGCGTGAAGGAACATAGTGAATCAACAGAACCAAAAACATGCACACAATGCGCAGCAGCTCCAGATTGCTGCTTCGCTGTGAACGTTGCGGTGTGGGGGGGGGTAATTAGCTGGTTCATAATGTTTTACAATTATATGTTCAGCAGGCGGCGGGCGAGGCTGTAGAGGCGGCGGGGAATGCTATGGTAGGCGGCGTTCTGGGCGATGATGCTTTTGTTAGGTTCGGGCCGGTCGGGGAGGTTGAGCGGGTCGGTGGAGAAGTTGAGCTCAATGCGGAAGCGGGAGTATTTTTGCTTGCAGTTTGTGGCATCAAGGCCATAGCCTTCGTTGGCAACCAGCGATTTGAAGGGATGTACGCTCCAGAGGCCGAGGCGATGCTGCGCGTAGCAGAACCTGATTGCCCAGGAGTTATTGCGGCCGGCCATATAGTCGCGGAGCATGCCGTACATGTCGCTGCCGCCGCGGTTAAACTCGCGCTGCATTTTGCGGGAGGCTGCCAGGCGATCGAAATCTTTAACTTCCCAGTCAACTTTAGCCCATCGGTCGGCCCACGTGGCCCAGCCCCACGATGAAGAGCGCAGGCTCAGATAAACGTCGCCATGATAGTCTTCGGGGCGCTTGATTTTCAGGCCGTAGGCGCATATGGAGAAGATTCGCGGGTCGGATTCGTATTTATTTAAGGCTTCGTCGAAATAGTTCAGCGCGCCGGGCATCAGCACAAGGTCGTCTTCCAACACTATGGCTTTACCATGGCGGGCCATAACGTCGGTTACGCCTTCGATTATCGAGCGGGCGAGGCCTTTGTTGGCGGGTGCCTGCACTACGTTTGGCGTGAGCCGGCGGGCAATTTCGGCGACTTTACGGGCTTTTTCGTTCTCGGCGTCGTTGCGTCCGCCGTCGACGAAAACGTAAATCTCGCGGTCGTCATATCCGGGGTTTGTGCGGATAGAGTCGATGAGCCGCGTCATTGCGTCGGGCCGCTTAAAGCCGAAAATCACTATGGGAGTCTTCATTAGAATGGCTGGAGTTTAGAGGGGAGGAGGTTGAGGGCTATGAATGCGTAGAGTTTATAGTTGAGCGGGTTATAGCGCAGGCCTATGGCGGCTTCGCGGATGCTGTTGGCGCGTTGGCGCAGGCGCATGTAGATGGATGAGCGCATTTTGTGCCAGTGGCAGATATATCGGTCGATTCCGGCGGGGTGGAATTCTTTTTTGAGCTTCAGCAGCTCGGCGCCAACATAGTCTTCTTTGGGGGGGATGCGCTTGGGACGCTCTTTAACGTTGTAGCCCTCGACGTTGAAAATCGCCAGCGGTTTGCGGCTGTAGGCCACGCGGTAGCGTGCGGCCAGGCGAGCCCATGTAATGAGGTCTTCACCGGATTTAACGCCCAAGGGGAATCCGCCGATTGATAGCATGGCATCGCGTTTAATCACTACCGATGAGGAACATAGCGGCGGATTTGATTGAGATGCAACGCTGAAGTAGTTTTTGATTTCGCCACTTTCGGTTGCGAAGTCAAGGCCGCGGATAATGGTTGATATCGAAGTCCCATCGGGCTTGCGCATTACATAGTCGACTCCGAACAGGGCGCATTCGGGGAAGTCCTTGATCATGCCGGCCATGGTTTCCAAAAATTCTGGTTCCCATTCATCGTCGGCATCGAGCAGGGCAACATAGTCTGCCTTAGCCTCAGCAAAACCTTTGTTTCGGGCAGCTGCAACGCCGCTGTTGGGCTGATTTATGAGCCGGATTCTGGGGTCTGCAATCCTTTCTACAATTTTTTCGCTTGAGTCGGTAGAGCCGTCGTTGACCACTACGATTTCGAAATCTTTGTAGGTCTGACGGTTCAGCGATTCCAGAGTGCGTTCAATGGAGTCGGCTTTGTTGTATAAAGGAATTACTACGGAAATCATGGCGGGGTTTAGTCCTGATGGAAGATGTCGCGGGTATAAACTTTGTCCTTAACGTCGTCGAGACACGAATCGTAGCGGTTGGCGAGAATTGACTGCGACAGGGCTTTGAATTTAGCCAGGTCGTTAACCACTTCAGAGCCGAAGAAGGTTGTGCCGTCGGCGAGAGTGGGTTCGTAGATAATCATTTTGGCGCCTTTGGCCTTGATGCGCTTCATAACTCCCTGAATAGACGACTGACGGAAGTTGTCGGAGTTCGACTTCATGGTAAGGCGATAAACACCGATAACCACATCTTTTTCCGGGGCTTGGCCGTAGATGTTGGCGGTTGAATAGTCATAGTAGCCGGCCATGCGCAGAACCTGATCGGCGATGAAGTCTTTGCGTGTGCGGTTGCTTTCAACGATTGCCGACATCATGTTTTGCGGCACGTTGGTGTAGTTGGCCAGCAGCTGCTTGGTGTCTTTAGGCAGGCAGTAGCCTCCGTAGCCAAACGAGGGGTTATTGTAGTGTGAACCGATGCGCGGGTCGAGGCCGACGCCCTGAATAATTGCCTGCGAATCGAGGCCTTTGACCTCGGCGTAGGTGTCGAGTTCGTTGAAATAGCTGACACGCAGGGCCAGGTAGGTGTTAGCGAAGAGTTTAACGGCCTCGGCTTCTTTCATGCCCATATAGAGGGTGTCGATGTCGGGCTTGAGGGCACCTTGCTGCAGCAGGGCGGCAAATGTGTGGGCCGCGTCGTTGAGGAAAGCCACGTCGGCAACTTGGGCGATGGCGGCATTTTCGTCGGCGTAGCGCGGGTCTTCGATAAACTTGGGAACGCCGGCAATGATGCGCGAGGGGTAAAGATTGTCGTAGAGAGCTTTGCTTTCGCGCAGAAATTCGGGGAAGAAGAGCAGATTGAAAGTCTTTACTCCCTTGGCGGCATATTTAACGTAGAGCGAGCGGCAGTAGCCCACGGGAATGGTGGATTTGATGACCATGACCGCATTGGGATTCACGGAGAGGACCAAGTCGATAACGTCTTCGATATGGTGGGTGTCGAAGAAGTTGGCCAGAGGGTCGTAGTTGGTCGGGGCGGCAATAACCACGTAGTCAGCGTCGCGGTAGGCTGCGGCGCCGTCGAGGGTTGCGGTAAGGTCGAGCTGTTTTTCGGCCAGATATTTTTCGATGTAATCGTCCTGAATGGGCGAAATGCGGTTGTTTATTTTTTCAACTTTTTCGGGGATTACGTCAACGGCCGTAACATGGTTGTGTTGTGCCAGCAAAGTGGCGATACTGAGCCCGACATAGCCGGTGCCGGCAACTGCGATATTATATTTTTTCATATTAAACTATTTTTTGAACTTCTTCGTAGTCTGTTTCTTCGATAAATTCAGGGCCTTCTTCATCTTCTTTCTGCTTCATGCCGAGCATCATGCCGTAGAAGCCTAACGGCATCGACAAGGTTGCCATAGAGTAATTGACCACATTGTCGGTGTACATTGCCAGCATCATGCCTGCCAGCGTTGGACCGGCACACAATGCCGCCATTCTTACTCCGGGGCCATAGCGTTTATTGTTATAAACAATGAAGCAGTGAACAATAATCATCAGATAGGCTAACCCGAAAAGTATGATGCCAATCAAACCATTGTCGCAAAGTATTTGTACGTAGTCGTTATGAACGACTTTAAGTCCGCCGAACGGCAGGTCGAGCGTATAGAAGGCGCGTTGAAGATTGCCGGTGCCGGAGCCAGCGAGTTCGTGACCGTAATAGTACTCGTCCATTGCCCATCCCCACATTGCAAATCGGCCGTTACTGTCAATGTTGTCCATGGAGATTTGGCCGGATTGAAGTTTCTCGACACTCATTTCTTCACTGTTGTAGAACATCTTGTTCTTTACTGTTGGGATAGCAAAAATGGCTATTATTAATACCATCAATACAGCGCCGATGACCGGAAGTGCTTTGAGTTTGTATTTATAGATTGAAAATATCATAAGGGCCATAGCGGTTCCCATGATAGATGTACGGAATACAAAATATATGCAAGGGATACAGAAAAATATAGTCCACCAGATATTTTTTCTTTCCCGCGTGAAGAAGTACAATGCTAACGAAAAAACAGTAATAGCGATATAATTGATAACGCGGGCAGTTACAAACCAAAAGACACCGGGAATGAGACGCCCTAAGTATGGAATAAGTACTACGATAAAGCTAATAAAAGCGACTTTCCTTGAAATTAGTGAGGACTTTAGAAAAACAGATGTATCTCTAACGACCGCCGAGGCAAACAAACATATTATGAATGGATAAAGGTATTTTAGTATGACCCTGATGCCGTATCCAACGCTCGGCGTGTAAAAACACCCTATAACAAGCCAGCCAAGGTAGACTGAATAAAGCATCAGAGGAATGGACCATACCGGCTTGTTCTCGGCGTATGAAAATCCCATAAAGCATAGAATCATAATGACCATAAGCCTTATAGCCATCAAGTCAATTGCCAGAGGCACGGAGAACGCCAGCAACGCTGTGGAGAACGTCAGCGTCCAGAACATTTCCGGTCCGGAGAAGTATAGTTCCTCATTTTTGTCGAGCGGACCCTTAACAATCTGTCCGCTTGAGGTAAGGAATTTGTAGCCGTACCAGGAGATTATAAGAAAATATAAAATATTTAGATATATCATCGGTTCAAAATGTTATACCAACTTGCGATCTGTTTTTTATATTCTTCGGAAGAGAAAAGTGCTGATCGGCGCAGGGCCGCTGCCGACATTGCCGCGAGAGTTTCGGGCGCCGCTGCCTGAAGGATTGCTTGAGCAATAGCAGATGTGTCCTCAGGCTTATGTAATATGCCGGTGGTGTCATGCTGTATTACTTCGGGAAGACCCCCAACTTCGGACGCTACCACCACACATCCGCGAGCCATTCCTTCAAGGGCTGTCAGCCCAAACCCCTCGGAGCGCGATGGCATCAAAAGAATGTCGATTTTATCATATTTGGATTGTAATTCTTTGGGTGACACTCTTCCTGAAAATGACACATATTCACTAAGTCCGAAATCTCTGACCTGTTCTTTCATCAACGCATCTAAAGAACCACCCCCGACAACTAAGAGGCGTAGTTGCTTGTTTTGATTAAAAGCCTTGGCGAAAGCAGGAACGACTAAATCCATTCCTTTTATTTTCTCCAGTCTACTCACTACACCAACTGTTATAATATCGCTATGGAATGTTCTGTCCTCTTGAAGAACCGAAATATGAGGGGGTAGTGAATTATATATGGTGAAATGATTCCCTTTTTTGAGAGGTAATGTCCCATTAAAATATCCCGCAGAATTGAAATAACTCCTTTCAGCTGCCAATGTTATGCACTGCATTGCACGAAGACAATATCGGGTTAGGAATCTAAATAATTTTAGCGATTTTGTGGTATATATATCAGCTGCAGTATGAGTCGTCGCAATAATATTTTGTTGATGGAAAACGCATTTCAGCATCAGAATGATGGTCGCTCCGGGAGTCATATATTGAACATGGACTATCTTTGGCTGATATTTTGTTATAACGTTTTTCAGGCCATTATAAAGAAATCTCCAAAGTTCGGGACCTTTCTGGTATTTAATCTTTATTTCTCGTTTATTATATTGAGGAGACAAAAGCTCTACTTTTGCTCCTATGCTGGAGAATCTTTCGACAACCTCTGGAATGCAGCGGTAAAGACATAAAACTATGACCGTGTACCCTTCATCAACAAGCGCAGCCGCAATGTTAAACGTCTGCATTTCAGTCCCGCCAATAGATAGGTGCGGAATAATTAGAAGAACGGTTTTAGATTTCATCAGATATTATTTTATAGAGATCCCATGAATTTGCCGCCATATCATGCGTGGACATGTTTGGTTTGAGTTTGTAAATGAGGAATGGTGGCTTCTGGAATCTTTTGAATCGATAGAGGCAACCTAAATTTACTAAACCGAACTTTCGATAGTTATTGTATATGATGTTATTCTTGCCCACAGTCCATAACGAAATATACGTGGGATGAGTAGCTTTGGAGAACGCGTTGAGCAGTTCATTTATACCACCATTTATTGATTGATTGAAATCAATAATATCGTAACGGGCATTTCCGATGTCTTTGAACGCAATGTATGCCTCCATAATATTGTTCTTATAGAGGTAGGCAAATACATAATTTGCTCTTGGATTTCCAAAACGCCAATTATAAAATTCTCTATTGCGTATATGGGAATACTTAGTAGAATTATAGGGAATCGAAATCATCCCTTCGATATCCTTTTCATCGGTTATAACTATTTTTATTTCATTCTTCTCTATAATTCTCTTTGAAAAGATTTTGGGCTTACCACAAATTTTTGCTAAAATGCCATTCAGGTTAATACGAAATAGGTGCTTCCTTTCCGACATTGGAATGCCCCCCAATTTCAGGTGACCTCCTGATGTAGGTCCACCTGAGGATGAGCTGATGCAAAATAGAAACTTCGGATTCTTCTCTAATTCGTTTATGCAGTATTTGGTGGTATTTTGGAATAAACCCATGCGACGGTAATTCGGATGCGTTACCATATCACCCATTAATGCAACAAGATGTGTTGAGCCATTTATGAAAATTGGTTCAACCATACATCCTCTATAGGCTATAACCTTATTCCCATCGAGTGCTATATAGCCTTCTACACCATCGGTATAAGGATTATCTTCATATTTCCATTTGAAATACTTCAACTTCATATCATCGTTGAAGTCCCACAAATTGCCAAGCAGTTCTATAACTTGTTCTTTATATTCCGGTGAATATTTTTTAAATGTAAATTCGTTATTCATGCCTGAAAATACAATTCATTATTCCACTTTACTGACTTCAAAAGATGTTCGGGCAGTTTACCTGAATAATAGAATCCTTTATCATCACAAGCTGTGGCATAGATGTCAACATCTACGTCCTTGGAGTCCTTATCAATGGACAAGAGGTATGAGTTCCTGTAGTCCATTAAAAACGACCGATGCATTCTCATGTGATGCCACACCCAAACACAAAATTGGAATTTTTTGATTGGAAGGTTTTTGGTTGAATTTTCTACAATTTTTGCCGTTTTATTATGATCCGGCGAGCCTTCCCATGGATGGGGATAAAATATAGTATCCGGTGATATTTCTTTTATTATCCGGTCTAATCGTTCAATCTCTTTAGTCGGTGTGTGAATAAAATCTCCGTCAGGAAAGTCGAGAAAACGAAGTTTGTCGAGGGATAAACCAATATTCCGGAATACTTTTTCTGTGAGTCCTTTACGAATATCTATTATTTTTGAGCCTTCATATTCAGAGTTTTTCCCTATTCCTTCTCCTTTCGACAAGATTACCACATTCACGTCCTTCTTATGCTGTACTAATTCTCTAATTAGTCCATTGCATCCAAAAGTTTCATCATCGGGGTGTGGTGAGATTATCAGCACACTTTTCATATCGTCAGTGCGCAGAGGCTTTGCGAATACTGAGGCAAAGGTACGAATTACAGCAACGCTTGTTGATCTATAAATACGTTTAAGCGTTTGGAACATGTTAATTAAAAGAGTTTTTTGCGATAGTAGCTGAGGGTGGGTTGCGGGTCGCGGAGGTTGAAGTTGAGCTGGCAGCGGGTTTTGAGGATATCGCGGAGCCATTGCCCGCGGCTGATCTTGCCCGACCGAATGTGGAGCGGATCGGTGGAGATGTCCATCATGTAGGTTTTGCGAACTTTGCCTTCGGGCGCGGGCCTGTTGTTGACGTAGAAGTCGAGAAGGTTAACGCCGGCGGCGGTGGCTGTGTAGGCGAGTCCGTCGTGGCGGAAGTTCATTTCCATGAAGTAGTTTTTGTTGCCGCAGTGCAGCAGCTCAACGCTGAAGGGCCCGCGATAGCCGGTGGCCTCTACATAGCGTTTGACCGGTTCGATGTCTACCGGCAGTTCGCTCAGCGGAAGATAAACGCCGAATGAGCAAGGACCGTTGGGCGAGGGATAGTGGCGCAACTTGCGTATGCCGCCGGGAATTGCCACGCCATGGTCGTTGACGGCTCCGATGAGGTTGATTTCGTATTCTTTGTCGATAAATTCCTGAACTATGAACCGGTTGCAATGCGAGTCCATTGCCAGGCTTTCTCCGAGTTCGCGGCGGTTGCGGCAAATATGTATGTCGGCTTTTTCGCCGCAGTTGCTGTCGTCAGGCTTTATGAGTATGGGGTAATTCAGAGTCGGAATTTCTTCACCGCGGTTGTAGATTACCGATTGCGGAACGGTTACGCCGCATTGCTCAGCCAGCCGGCATTGGGCGTTTTTGGTGAACAGTTCGCCTATGGTTTTGCCGCGCATGGGGGTGATGAAGAATTCCGAGAATTCCGGTTCGTGGCGGTCAAGCATCTGTGCGGCTTTGTCGTTGGAGCAGATTACGTATGCGCCTTTATATTGCGATTCGAGCGTGCGCAATTCATTTATGGCGTCTTCTGCCGTGTTGACGAAGATACACTTGTCGACGTAGCGGCTTTTGCTTACAAACAGGCGGTCGTTGCCAACAAGAATCAGAATCGGTTTGGCGCCGGCTTGTCCCAGCGACCGAATCAGCCCCAAGGTGTTGTTAAACGAGTCGCCAACAACTATTACCGGTTTCATAGACTTTTCGTTTTGAAATAGAGTTCAACGTTGCCGGTGTTGGCTTCGATGAAGATTTGGGGGAGCACGCCGCTCCAGGGTTTGCCGTCGGGCGCGAGGGGGCGAATGTAAGCGTCAACGGCTTTGGCCTTGAGTTCGTGCTCGCCGGGTGTTAGGCGGAGCGATGCGGCGTTGGCCCAGTCGAGGCCGCGCCACACGTTGTAGTACCACATCCACACGCAGTATTCCCAAACATCGGCCGAATCCGCAACCAGTTTCTTAACAATCTTTGCCGTGTTGACATGGTCGGGCCAACCTTCGCCCCAGTGGGGCACGAGTATGGTGTCGGGATTGATGGCTTCGATAAGTTCCTTGAGTTTTGCCATCTGCGGGGAATCGGCGGAGATGGCGCCGTCGGCAAAGTCGAGCTCGTGAAGATTGTCTTCGGAAAGACCAAGAATTGAGAGCGCATTGCGGGTCAGGCCTCTGCGTGCCTTAACGATTGCTGTCTTATCGCCGCCGTCGGCACCGTGCGAGCCTTCGCCGCCGGTCATTATGATAACGTGCGGAGCCCTTCCTTCGGCCACCAACCGCGCAATCAAGCCACCGCACCCAATTACCTCATCGTCGGGATGCGGAGCCACAATCAGCACCTTGCCCTTCGGCGCAAACTGAGCTTTGCGCCTCCCTGCGAGTCTCAGGTAGGCAACATGAGCATGGCGAATAAAATCTTTCAGATTCATAGTGACTCGTAGAGCTTGTCGAGATTTTGAGCCAGAACTGCGGGCTGCAATTTTTCGTGGATAATCTTATTCAGCCTTTCGACCATGGCGCCGGTTTCGGCAGGATTATTCAAGGCTTGGCGTATTTTGGCGGTTACGGCATCGAGATTATTGGTGTCGACAAGCAATCCGGTTTCGCCGTCGGTAACGAACTCGATTACAGCTCCGAAACAGGGGGCAATAAACGGTGTGCCTATAAGGGCGGATTCGTAGGGCACCAGGCCGAAACCTTCGCCAACCTTGGTCAGCGAAAGGGTGAGGTCGGCGGCGCGGTAGATGTCCTGAATATTTCCTAATTGTTTGCCGGGAATTGCAACTTTATCCTCAACGCCAAGCTCCTTGGCAAGATTCCGATAGTAGTTGACCAGCTCGGGGCTTCCTCCGCCGGCAATGAGCAAGCGAACGTCGGGGTATTCATTGGAAATAGCTGCAAAAGCCTGAATTGCAGTGTCGTGGCCCTTATGCTTAGATAGCTGACCGACTGAAATAAGCAGACGCGTGGCGTCGTCATAGCCGAGACCCTTCTTGGCTTCGGATGTGGTCAGAGAGCTCTTCATTACGTCCACATCCACAGAGT
Organism: uncultured Bacteroides sp.; assembly: GCA_964554665.1. Classification (GTDB taxonomy): domain Bacteria; phylum Bacteroidota; class Bacteroidia; order Bacteroidales; family Muribaculaceae; genus UBA3263. The sequence goes on along the minus strand of CAZKPP010000004.1, from coordinate 57,067 downwards.
CGTAGAGCACCTCGGCGCGTACAAACTTGCCTTTAAGCTGGAAGCGCATCTTCGAGAATGCCGATACGCACGCCACAACGTCAAACAACTTTTGCCCTTTGGCCGGTGCAACCCAGCCCTGATCCTGGCTGCGATAGTGGCCTACGATTTTCGCCTTTGTGAACTTTCGTGAGGCCAAAACCCACATCTGAACGTCAACGCGCATTAGGTTTACGTCCAAAATGTCGATATTATTCTTTTTTATTACCTGAGCCAGTCTACGTCCGAATTCCGCGCGCTTCAGAAAGTCAGAACCCTTGAGCGGCTTTTTCCACCGGTCGCTGCCCATCCACCATTTTTTGCCGTCGGCAAGATAGATTTTCTCACACTGCAGGTCATCATATCGATGCTGGTGCTCTTCCGGATAAGGGAAAATGAGGACCGGCTCATACTTTTCGCGGTCGATGTGGGCAATCATATTATAGAGCACCCGCTCAGCCCCCGCAAAAACATGGCTATAGTCCAAAAATGCAACTTTCTTTTTCGGCATAATTATCAATAATTAAGATTATTTGCCTCAGTGCACTGTTGATTACAGATTATTAAAGAACTCTATGTAATTCTTCTGCATTGTCGACAGCGACAGTTTCGTTTTAGCTGTATTATATGCTGCCGTTTGCATTTTCTTTCTCAATTCCGAATCGGAATTCAGCAGCATTATTTTATTTACGAATTGATCTACGTTATCTTTTTCAAGCAAATATCCGTCCACGCCGTCAGTTATGAGATTATCTGTAATTCCGGGGAGTAAAGTCACAACCGGCACAGCTCCACACATCATTGCCTCCGCAATAACAAGCCCGAACGAATCGAGGTGGGTAGGATACAGAAAAATGTCGGCCTTACTTACATGGTCGTAAACTTCTTTGTGAGGAATTACTCCGGTCAATTCAACGTGCCCTTCTTCAATCTCTTGAGCGAACTGCTCTTGAAGCCATTCAAGGAGTATTCCCTTACCTATAACTGTGAATTTAAGATTTACGCCGTTCTTAATTAAAGTTTTGATAATCGGCGGAAGAACTTGCACTCCCTTATGTTCGTAGATAACACCGGCGAAAGCTATTGTTAATTTGTCGGCCCCCTTTTTTACCGGATTTTGTTCGTCAACGCCGTGCGGAATGATTTTAACGCGGTCTTGAAAGCGATTTGAAGTGTAGGAGTTAAATGCGTTGGCAACCGCTTGTGTTGGGGCAACCCAGCCGGTAACTCGTTTGCCATTGATAGCTGCTATGCGGTAAAATTCATCTATATCGGCATGCAGAACATGAACAACTTTAATTCGATGGCTTATTGCGGGTAAAACAAATTGAACTGTAGCATTGAAGTTGTTTACGATGATGTCCGGCTTAATGCGGTAAATCCACCGCAACACATTAGCATATTTCGATAGTTTCCCTTTAGAGCCGAGCGATATCAGATGAATATCTTTTGAAATAGAGTCCAACTCATTTCGCTCGTATGCAATGGAGCCATCGTCGTGGGTAGTCATCACCCAAACCTCATTATCCTTTGCCAACAATCGGCACAGAGAAAATACGTAGCGGGTCAAACCACTACCCGGAGTCAGCGATGAAACAGTTATCAAATACCGCATAACTAATGTAAGTGTTTTTCTTTAGCTTTTTTTATTTGCGATTTTATCAATGGCCGATGTGATGAAATGACGTGATTTCCGTCTCATGGCATCAATTTTTTCGTTAGCGGCAGTGTAGTCTATAGGCTTAATGACTGGCAGAGTGGAGCCATCGATATATCGGTCCTCTAATCCTATTTGCGATAGGTAATTAAGAATGCGAGCGCTTCGCTTGTCCCATATATCCAGATACCAGAATTGCTTATTAAAGAGAGTGGCGAAGCTTATGCCGTGAAAAGAATATGTTACGACCTCATCTGCGTATTTTATTAAGGTGAGGAATTGACTGATGCTTGCAGTGTTTATTATTCCTTGAGAAAAAAACGATGAGTCGGCTGAACTTAGGTGAATAACTTTTTTGTTTCGGTCACGGCCGATTTTTTCCGACGTTTCTGCATATTCCTTGGAGTATACAAGCGAAAACGAAAGGATATAAGGCTCGTTAGGCTTATAGCGTTCATCGATTAGGGGTTCAAACGCTTCGGCTCCAGCCAATATAACCGGATCTACAACGGTTTCGATACCGGCTATTCCTTTTTCTTCTAAAATCTCTTTTAGGAACTTTTCGCGGGTGCTGATTGCTGAGAAACTTTTTAGATGAGATACTGTTTTGTGGTCGAAGGATGATTTGACTACCTCATTGTCGCCGGCGCTGGCTGCATACGCTATTTTATTTCCGTTAAAGTTCTCTAATAAATAGTATTCATCTAATTTGCCACCGGTGAGTTTTGGGTTCCAGATTTGATCACTCCCCACTATCATGATTGAATTCTCATCAATTGTTTCTATGCTACTGAGGTTCAGGTGATGTTTTCTGAAGCTATTAAAATTATTAATTCTTTTATTACGGATCGGGAGAGTCAACAGGTGTTTTAAATATTTCTTAGAAAAGAACTGGTTGAAATGAGAAAGTCCGGGATTATTTAATACTTTGTAGTTCCCTACAATGAATTGTGGCCGGTAATCAATAATAGATACGTTGTGACCTAAATTTCTTAAAACAGATTGTAGTCCATAAGCTTGTAACACAGCGCCATAATTATCGGCGCAATGAAAGGTCAAGATTCCGATATTCATTTTAATATTACAGTTGAAATGAATTTACAGTATATTCGATTAAATAAGCTCTGCTTTCCCCATAGTCCCATTATATTTACTGCTTTATCAAATCCTTTTTGACGGTATAAATATTCCCATATTTTTTTCTTTCGGCTAACAGGTGTGGGTGCTTGCAACTGTGGTTGCAGAAGGTCTTCTTTGGTAACCTTAAAATATTCAATGTCGGAAGTGTGTCCTAAAATATTTTCGCCTTTTGGAGTATTGGTTATAATTAGTGAAACGCCTTGATTTAGTTTGGCGAGTTCCGGCCTAATTTTTTCAATACCCCAAAAGTCGCCGATTGTAATATCGCCCGGACGGTTAAAGTTCGTATAATGGCAGTCGTGGCAAGAATGTCTTAAGAAAAGGGATCTATAAAAACCGCTTTCAGGCAAAATAGTTCTGCCATCGGATAACATGATTGAACTTTGGGCACTGTTCCAACCTTTCCGGGCTTTATCTCTAAATTTATAATTGATGACTTTAGAATTGTATTTTTTTTCAATGAATGCCAGATATTCCCTGAAATTTCTCTGATTTGGCACGCCATGACAAACGATGTCGACGGTTATAAGTTTTTGGGTGTTGATTCTTGCGTTTTTGCAATATGCGAGTAGCCCGGCAACCTGACAACCTACGCCGGAGAAAAGAACTGATTCTCCATTTTTTAGTTTTTCGCCAATTTCGCGAAAAACGTTGTTCATGTCGCTTTGAACGTATTTGCTACCCCGCAGCGAATCTAAATCCTCTTTATTATCGACCCCTTTATGATATACGTTGAAGTTTTCATCCATGTGTGCTCCATACACCCAACAGCCCATGTCGATTGCTGCATCCGCAATTGCTTTAAAGGCTCCGCCGCTTTGACTTTTTGCGATCTCTGATGTGGTTAAATATGCCCCATAATATTGTTGAGCGAATTCGGTTTCACGCGAGTCGCGAATATCGTTTATCATCGGGCAGGTTTTAACGCAACGCCCGCAGTTAACGCACGTTTCAGTATTTACAACCGGAAATACAAAACCGTGGTTATCTTCTTCCAAAGATATTGCACCCAACCCACACACAGCTTTGCATGCGCTACATCCCGTACAATCGCTCGGTGTGTTAATTTTAATCATTTTCTGATTACTTTAGATTTCAGTTTATAAAACGCGTTCCTCAAAAGTGCTTTTTCCGGATCGTTGCATCCGACGAAGTAGATAGAGATTCCTGTAAAGATACAGGAAACGACACAAATTGTGAGTAGTCGCAGGATTGAGTCGGGCATTACCAAATAGATTATCAATGGAACAGGCACTGCGGCTAATGTCGTTATGACACACTTAAGATAAACGGAGACTATGAATTTTCTGAAAGATAGGCCGATCATATCCTTTAAAAGGTAGACGCGTTCAAACAGGCAGATTTGGGCAATAAAAATTTGCACTACCAAAATAGTGGCCGGTTTCATCCCCATTTTAAAAAGCAAATAGGTAATAGGCAGTGCAAGCAACAGAGTACCTCCCACGCATATTTGATATTTTTTAATTTTGCCGGTGGCCAATTGCGCGGTTATCAAGGGGTTAGAAATTATTGTAACGAGCGACCAGATTATCATTAACCGCACGAAGGTTGCGGTGTAGGGTGGGATGCTCACCAACCAAATATCGAGGATTTTTGGAGTTTCCAGCAGAATGGGAAGCGACAGAAATAGAAAAAGAAAATATGAGAATTTTGAACCGGCGAAGAGCAAAAAATTCACCCTATCGTGGTTTCTGCATGCATAGTTTTTTGTGATCTGTGGGTTAAGGGCCATCATAAAGTTACTGGTAAATCTGGATATGATGGAGTTTACCTGATTGCCTATTGCATAAGCAGCATTAACAAGCGGGCCGAAAAAGATATTTAGAAGAATGGTAGTTCCTTGGGTGTTCAGAATGTATGCTGTGCTTCCAATAAAGTTCCAGCCTGCAAAACCAAACATTTCCTTATAGTATGATTTTTCTTTTACTAATGTGTAGCGGCATTCCTCAAATCGGGTTTTCCCATATCGCCAATAAATTAATTGGGTCAAGCAGCTTTGCAGGCATAAAAATAATGCATATAATATGAGGCGGTCATATTTAGCATAGAATAGTACCAAAACTATGGCCAGTTTTGAAACGGCATCAAATATTGTCATCCATGCAAATGCACCCATTTTTTCGTGCGCTACTATAAGGGCATTATAGGGTGTTGACAATAACCCTATGAGGGCCGTTATTATAGAAAGCTGGAAAACAATATTGGCAGCAAACATTCTGTCTGCCGGAATATCAAGCTTATGGTTAAGAAACCATAACCCTATAGTCTCAAATAATACGAATGCAGTCAGAGCAAGGCATATTTGAATGTTCATGCTTGCTCCGAAGATCCTTTTGAGATCTTCTAAATCACCTTTGCCTAAGCCGATAGTGATAAATCTCGATGTTGAAACCGACAGAGAATTGGTAACTATTGACATGATCCCGACAACTCCTCCTACAACATTGTAAATGCCGTAGTTCTCTATCCCTAACATCTCTAGGGTTACTCGAGTTGTGAAGAACCCCAAAAGAGACATAACTATCATCCTGATATACAGGATAATAGTGTTTTTTGCTAGGCGTTTGTTGTCGTCGTGGCTCATATGTGCCTGACAATTATTTTAGTAGAATTTGATGTTTGAGGTGTGGGTGGCCTGGGAGCGGTTATTTTCTGCGGGCAAACTATTCCAGTTGCCATATAGCCCGGTCAGGTAATCGTTGTAGTTTGCGGGACCTTTAAAGGTTTTGCCTTCAAATTGATATTCCGACAAAGGGAAAACTTGGTCGTAATCATAATGTCCGAGCCAAGGTTGCCCATAGCCGTAATACAATGTGTTGAGATTAGATTTGTCTTTGAAAAATCTGAATGTCGGGAATATCACTCTGCGAATCAAAAAATCCGGAATGCTTAAAATAGCGTTTGGAATGTTTCTTTTTGCCCAGCGCCCATTCATTCGGATATTTAACCAGCGTGCTATTTTGCTGAAATTCGGGTTTATTCCTCGCTCAACCGGGAATATATCAACTTGAACGCCCTTATATTTTCTTCTTTGATGAATTCGCGCATCTATCAGATACTCAGTTTTAGTATCTCGCAAAACATCCCAATACTCAAAGAATCCCGAGTCAGACGATGCGCATTGAAGTTGAAATTGTGAATCGCGATATTTCTTCCCTTTGAGAATTTTTTCAAGTTTCAACATGTCTTCTCTTGGCATACACACATCCGTGTCATTATCCCATGGGATGAATCCGCCATGGCGTACAGCACCAAGAAGTGTTCCGCCGTCTATCCAATAGGTTAAATTGTTTTCCACGCATACTCTATCTAGAAATGTTAACATATCCAGCATGCGAAGTTGTGCTTTTCTAAGGACAGAGCCGTCGGGGTTATAGCGTTCTCGCAATTCGGTTTGCAATTTATCGTCAATCATGGGAATCGTATTACTTGTTTGATTTAAGCCAGGCGTTGCAGTCTTTGAAGAAGCTAATGACTATAAGTATTAAAAGTATGCCTATCGGGAATGCGGCAATAATTGTTACGCCTTGGAGGCTATATAACGAATTTTCGGAAAATAGCAGCGCTATGGGGAGTAATATCAGCATAATGCTCCAGAAGCCGCGGATTTTTCTGGAGGGTTCCTGGTCTACAGAAATTTTTTTATAGCTATATGAAGAAGTTACATATGTTATTCCGTCGAGGGTAGTACTGTAGAATGCTATCATTGTGATTACTAAAAGAAGCAATGCCAAATGAGGCAAGGGGAGAGTGTCGAAAATAGTCAGGATGGCGTCATACATTTCGCCGCCGTTACCAATAAATCCGATAACATCAACTCCATGTTTAAGTTGCTGTGCAATACCATATCCACCGAGGATTATGAATGACATATATGTTCCGGCAAGTCCCCACCCGAAGGTGCCGTAAACAACGTTTTTAAGTGTTCTACCTTTAGAGATAAGAGCAATAAAGAATGGTGTTGCTACGCACCAAACGAGCCAATATGCCCAGTAATATACTGTCCAGTTTTGTGCAAAACCATTCTCCCTCAAGGGGTCCATGTAAGTAGAAAGTCCGATGAAATTCTGGATCATATTTCCAAGCGACTGGAACCCATTTTCGAGGATATATCCGGTTTCTCCGCCCAAAAATAAGAAGTATAGAAGGATTGCAAAGAAGAGATATGAGCATATGCTGGCCAGCTGGCTTATTCCTTTAACACCAAACAGGACTGTGAAGGTATAAACGGCGCATATCAGCAAGAGAACGAGAATGGTAATGGTGGTCGTTACTTCAAAGCCGAAAACCGTACCCATCGCTTTTGTAAGCAGGGGAGTTGCGAGTGAGAATGTTGTGGCAGTGGCGCATACAATTGCAAAAATCGCCACAATGTCGATAAGCTTGCCCCAAAAACCGTCAACTTTGTCGCCCAATAGTGGTCTGCACGCTTCTGAAAATCTCTGTCGTTCTCTTTTTCGTACATGCATCATAAATGCGAAGCAAACGGCCAAAATTACATAGAAGCCCCAGGCAAGTGGTCCCCAATGAAATAACGTAAAAGTTTCTGCCCACATTTCTGTGCCGCCGAGGTCTTGTACGTGTTGTTCTCCTCCATATAAAGCCCATTCAATCAGAGAATAGAACATAATATCGGCAGCCATTGTGGATGTAAATATCATGGAACCCCACTTAAAGTCACTATATGCCGGTTGGGCTAAATTGCCAAGTCGAATCTCTCCGTATTTTTTGTGCATAGCAACGTATAAGGCGCACATAACGCTGCCGATGGCAACAATGGGGTAGTACAACCCGATTGTATTGCCAAAAAAGTCTCGCAATGAGTCTACTGTAGATTTTGATTGGTCGGGCGCTATCATAAAAATTCCCATTAAGGCGATTACAATCACAAAGGGAATCAGCATGGTTGCCCAATCAATATTATTTTTGCCCGGTTTCATGTTTATATATTATTATGAAGTTTATTTAAATTATTAGCGGCACGTTTGAAACGGTCCGGCCCATATGTGCCGAAGTCATCTCCTTTAGCCTCTTTTATTACAGTCCATTGTGACCATAAATAATCCCAAAGTATCTGGTAACATAGAATCTTTTCTTTGTCGGCATTTGTGGCCGGGTGGCCAAAATATTCATCCAGAATATAATTTTGATTCTCTTGTTCAAAGTCGGCTTCAAGAAAAAGTGCCGCGAAGTCAGCCATTGGGTCGTTCATGCCCGAATATTCCCAATCAATCAGATAAATCTTACCGAAAGAATCCTTAATGAAGTTTTCATACAAAGCATCATTATGACATGGTTTGAGGTCTACGCCTAATGAATTGAGATAACTTTCAAGTTTCAAGATTTTGGGGTAAACTTCTTCCCAACCCTCATACATACGGGCATTGGCTTTTTTTAGGAGTATATTGTATTTTTCTATTTCTTGAAAAATGTTGAATTCATTTTTTAGGCGAATGCGCGAGTTATGAAGGGTTCTGTAAATTTCAGCAATTTTACGCATGTTGTCAAAACGTTGAATAGTTGCAGCATTCAGCGTTTCTGAATTCTCGATGTAATCAGCTAATTTAATTCCGGTTTTGTTATTGAAATATCTTATTGCGGGATTTATGCCTAAATCGGATGCGGCTTTTGCATTGAATTCTTCATTGATTCGTTCAACCATTCCTTCAGAACCATTCCCGGGTATTCTCAAGATATAACTGTTGCCATCTATATCAATTCTAAAATTCTTGTTACTCATTCCTCCAATTTTCTTGATGTTAATTTTACAAGAATTACTTTGGGGGAAAATAGAATGAACATAGTTTATAATGTTCTCCTCATCATAGGGGTCTTCCTTTCTCTTGAGTGTACGATATACAGAGTTCTGAAGTCTTTTAAAGTCCTCTTTGCAGTCGACATCTCCCCAAATTGTATTTTTAAATAGTATGTATGGACGGTCAAGAGCTTCTGTAGCATCCATTAAAAGATACTCGTAGTTAATGGCCGGGTTCGAAGATGAATCCCATAACTCAAGCATTCTTTTAAATGTAGGTAAGCTAATACGCGATATGCCCATCAGTTCACCTTCAAAATTACAAACACGATGCCGATCTTTAGTGATTTTAGTAATGAAGTTGTTTTTTGTTTCTACAAAGCACTCATCACCTGATCCGCTTTCTTCGGTGATGGATAGGCAGTTTCCCGATTCTATGGCGCTCAGTTTTGCAACAACATCAATTTCAAAAAAAGTGTCACCCTCAATCAGCAGGAAGTCGGTGCTGATTAAATCTCGACATGTGGCTAATGATGCCATTGATGATGTATACTCATAATCTGAATTAACAACTATCGTTGTGTCAGTTGCCATATATCTTTTGAAGAGTTCGGCTTCATATCCAACAACTATTATGATATTGTTGAAATTCAGGTTGCGTAGGATTTGTAAGCTCCGGTCTATTAGGTTAATCCCATCTGCGAAAGGTTGAATCGGATATGGAATGTTACAGTCCTTTTCTTTTCGAGCTGCTAATATTATCGCAGTATTCATAGTTTTCGCAATCTACGGGCTTGATATTCGTAGTAATAGCGTTCGGTGTTGTGAGAGAAGTAAAAATCCTTATTTCCTGGATCTTTTGATGCTCGTGTGAATTTTTTCAGTTCGGATTCCTTGCAATTTAATTGCTTGGCGATAGATTTTACAATCGGAGATCGAGTGTCATCCACGTAGGTTGTGTCGAATGAACGTAATTCTTCCAAATCATCAAACTCAAAAATATCAGAGTCGCCATATCTATGGATTTTCATTGAAGGGAGGGAGTCGATGTTTTTGATATATACATCTTCCCAATAAGCTTTTCTGATTTCTTCAGAGTTATATTCGAGCCGTAGAATTTCTTTAAACCGATCACTGAAGGCTTCGTTAAAATATACGTGGCCAATCATGTACCATGAATTCTGCCCTCCGACAACAACGTCGGTAATGTTATCATTGTCATCTGTTATCAGACAATATTCTCCCGTTGTGCCTACTGCATACTTTGCACTATAGTAACTATCAATCGGATCTCCTAAGAAAACGTTGTCGGGGAAATAGTTGTCTGCGCTACATATAAATGTATTATGAAGCTTGTCAACAACACGTATAATAGATGATGTGTTGTTGTATTTATTGTAGTCTTCGTTATGGACAATAGAAACGTTGTATTTATCTTTTAAATATTCAAACAGTTCTGCTTTATAGCCAACTACTATAGTGATGTCGTTAACACCGGCGTCTTGTAGTTGCCTAATCTGTCGCTCTATCAAAATCTCTCCGTTTACTGTCAGGAGAGCTTTTGGCGTCAATAGAGACAAGGGAATAAAGCGAGAAGAAGTGCCGGCCGCAAGAATTATAGCATTTCTTTTGGTTATTGACATTATATTTAGAATGCTAAATTGGCAGTAAAGTTGACAAACGGTTTGTTAAATGTCGGGTTATAAATGTAGGCAACATTTAATGGTAACATCCAGCCGGAGTTAAAGTGGACATTATAAGTATATTTCAGCTCGATATTTACAACTGAGAAATCACGTCCATAATCATTGTAGCATGATTTATTGAGAGCTGCACCAACTCCAAGAGATATGCGGTTACTTTTCAAGAAATCGTAGTATGTGCCAACTTCTAAGTATGTTGAATACGCTTGTTTTTCTTTCCCTGATTCAGTTGTATATTTGTCTGCACCGTAAAAGAAGTTACTTAATGTAATCCATAATGGAATTTGCTCAGGAGCATAGTTTATCATTGCTTCTAACCAATGACCTGTATGTTTGTCTCCCTTCAGATAATTATCATTTTTATTATCGATGGTGGGATAATAGTAATCATTAAATCCAATTGAAAGTCCTTTCCAGGTATAGCTTACCCCTAAATCGACCTCTGCATAATTCCCATTTATCGCGTAGCCGCCCATTGCGTAAATATATAAACCCTTGTAGCTGTAGTTGAGTGAGGGAAATAAAACCGGTGAGGATTTCTCGGGAATCATTTCCATTCCTCGCCATACATATTTGGTCTGAATGTCAAGTCCTATGCCAAAAGGGGAATGGATGAGTTTTGCTCCCCAATTATTTACTGAGTCGTTCTTCTCAATATCCTGTGCGAAAGCGTATCCAAATGATACAAAAAGAGTTAATGCCGCGATAATGGTTCGTTTCATATTTTACTATATTAAATTAAAGGGATTGGAGGGTTTGGGTTAGGGTGTGGTTGTCGTGGCGGTCGCGGATGGCAATGCGCACGTATTGCTTGTCGGCGAGGAAGCCTTTTTTGGCCGAGCAATCTTTAATCAAGATGTTGTAGTCGGTGAGCAGGCGCAGGGTCAGCTCGTGGGAGGTGAAGTGCCCGGTTATCTCACACAGGAAATAGTTGGCTTGCGAGGGAATGACGCGCAGGTAGGGTATTCCGGCCAGTTCGGCTGCAAAGATGTCGCGTTCCTGGCGGAAGAGGTCACAGCTGCGGGCATAATCCTTTTCGTATTTGTTGAAAATCTGCATGTAGAATTCGGCAAAGGAGTTGATGTTCCAGATTGCTACGTCTTTCTTCATGCGGTCAATCAGCTCTTTATCGGCTGATGCGAGCACGCCCAGACGCAACCCCGGCACGCCGTAGGATTTGGATATGCTTTTCATTACGCACATTCCGGGGAAGCGCTCAAGAATTTCGTTGGTCAGCAGTGTCTGCTCCAGACCGTTGTCGGCGAAGTCGACGAACGATTCGTCGATAATCAGTCTGATGCCGCGCTCTTGGGCCCATTCCGCCAGGCGGAACAGGTCGGCTTGGGGAATGAAGTTGCCTGAGGGATTGTCGGGGTTGACAATCAGGAGCGATTTAATATCTTTGTCGCCAAAGAAGGTCATGAGGTCGTCGGCGGTGTAGGAGAACGTGTCGTTTTCGGGATGGAAAATAACGAGTTCAGCTGCCGAGTGGCGGTTGGGATATTCTTCGAAGGTGGGGTATATTACGCCGAGCTTGCCATCGTGGTTTTCCATGAGGCTTTTGATGAGTTCGGCGGCGCCGTTGCCAACAACTGCATATTGCTGGCGTATGCCGAAATATTTTCCGGCCAGCAGCGAGTTAACGCCCATGCCCGAGGGGTAGTTGCGCAGCAGCGGCTCAAAGTTGGCCACCATTTCGTTAATCATGCGCTTGCGCGGGAAGTAGGGGTTAACCAGATAGCAGAAGTCCTTGAGGCCGGGGTAGCGCCAGTAGCCGCCGAAGCTGTGTTGCAGCTTAACCAGTCGTTCTTCGGGCGTTGCGAAAATCGCTTCGGCGATGCGCAGGTCCTGCACGTCGTCGATTTCATACCACGGGGCATCGCCCACCGGCAGTGCCTTGATGTTGGCGGTGTCAATGAGGGTGATTACGCGGAGAACCTGCTCGTAGTATTCGTTTTCGCCGAGCACCTTAATGTATGCTTCGAGGAACGGAAGGTAGTGCTTGCAGCAGAATTCCTTACTGAGGCGATAGATGTTTACCGTTTTATAATAGTAGGGAACATCCTCGTATTTAAACGCCTTTTTCGGAATGAAGTTAACAATGTTGAGGTCGTCGTCGATGCGCACCATGGTGCCGTCCATCCAGGTCTGATATTTTGCTACCAGAGCAACGTTGTCGAACTTGGAGTTTACGGCAGCTTCGAGAATGCTGTCGGCGAAAATCAGGTCGCTTTCGAGCAGCAGGGTGTCTTCCTCGGCCATATATCCTCTGGCCAGCCAAAGAGAATAGATATTGTTGGTTTTGTCGTAAATGGGATTGTTTACGAACAATATCGGCCAGTCGGGATAGTTCTTGTTGATGTAGTTCTGAAGTTTCTGACCCTCATAGCCGGTAACAATGATAATACGGCTGAGGTTCAGAGACTTCAGCTGATGGAGCATGCGGTCAATCAGCCTTACGTTGTTTACCTCGAGCATGCATTTGGTGTTGTCGGCGGTGAACTCACCGAGACGACGCCCCATGCCGGCAGCTAAAATTATTGCTTGCATAATGATTGTGCTAACTTATTCAGATTACTTGGAGCCGTATGTGCCGTAGCCGTAACCGTAGTTGCGACCGTAGCCGTAGTGGTAGCCATAGCGGTGATAGCCGTAGCCGGAACGGATGTCGGTGGCATTGAGCAGAATGGCCATGTTGCGATAGCGGCTGTCGTCGTAATATTCCTGAATTGTGGGGAGTTCGTCTTTTTCGAGCAGGCCGGCGCGGATAATGAAGATGGTCATGTCTACCAGGCGGTTGATGACCTTGGCATCGGTTACGATTTCAACGGGCGGGCAGTCAAGAATAATGAAGTCGTAGTCTTTGCGGAGCTCGGTAATCAGGCGGTCGAGTTTTTCGCTCGACAGCAGCTCGGAGGGGTTGGGGGGCACAGTGCCGATGCCGATGGCGTCGAGAGTCGGGGTGTTGTCGATTTCTTTGTTGAGGATTACATCCGCTTCAACCTTGCCGGCCAGGAAGTCTACAATGCCTTTCTTGGGCTTGCCGATGATTTTCGACAGCGAGCCTTTGCGGATGTCGAGGTCGATCAGCAGCACTTTCTTCCCTTTGAGGGCCAAAACTTTAGCCAGGTTGACCGACACGAAGGTTTTGCCGCTGCCCGGGTTGGCCGAGGTAATGGATATGACTTTGCAGCCCTTGTTGTTGCCGGTCTCGTCGACGCCCATATATTCGAGGTTGGTGCGGAGCACGCGGAAAGCCTCGTTGACGGCGTCGCGGCTGCGGTCGGTAATAACAATCTGGCGTTCCTGTTTTGCGTGCTTCTTGAAGCGGTCAAAGCCGTGGGGTTCGCTGATGGTTGCGGGAATTTCGCCCAGATAGGGAACTTTGAGCGACACGAGGTCTTTTTTACCGCGGATTTTGGTGTCGAGAATTTCGCGGATAATGAAGATTGCCAGCGGAATAACCAGGCCTATGGCAAAGGCGATCAGCAGAATACCATTTTTGTCGGGCGAGGTCGGGGCTGTGCTGCCTTCGGGCTCAACCACCACGCTGGTATTGTAGGCCGAGAACGCCTGCGATAGTTCGTTTTCTTCGCGTTTCTGCAGCAGGAACATATAGAGCGACTCCTTGACTTTCTGCTGGCGTTCAACCGACATTATGTATTTTGCCTGGTCGGGGCTCGAAGCGATTTTGTTGTTGGCGGCATTGGCTTGCTCGCTAACATTGGCCATTTGTTTGCGCAGAGTTTCAATGTAGGCGTTGAGCGAGGCCATGATGCTGGCGCGCCAGGTGCGCAGGGCGTCGGTACGCTCTTTAACTATCGGGTTCGATTCATTTGTTGAATCCAGCAGTCGGTTGCGCTCGATAACCAGAGTGTTATACTGGCTGATAGCCGATTCGATGTCGGCGTTGACCATGGTGTTGCTCGGCAGCGGCTGGCTGAGGTTTTCGGTTGACAGCTGCTTTTTAACCATTTCGGCAATCGAAATCTGGTTGCTCAGATTGATGATGTTCGCCTGAGCCTCGACCGATTGGTTTAGGTAAATACTCGATGCGGCGTTAACGTCAGGCAGAAGGTTGTCGGACTTAAACGACGATATGTCGGAGTCAACCTGTCCAAGTTCTTTTTCAATAACGGCGAGTCGCTCGGCAATGAACTTGTTGGTCGATACGGCAACCTGGTTCTGGTCTTCTATCCAGCGCTCTTCGTAAACCTGAATCAGCGTGGTTAAAACGTCGTCGGCTTCGCGCACCGAGGTGCAGGTGAAGTGAATGTCGATAATCGAAGCCTTGGGGCTGGTCACATAGGCGTTTAACGCATGAGCGTAGACTGCCGCAGCAGTCTTTAGTGAGGTGTGGGCGTATGCTATTTTTTTGCCCACGAACTCCGATGCATCCCATGTGGGCTTAACAACGTTAAACGTTGTGTTGCCAATGCGGACGGAGTCGCCGAAAGTAGTAGTGAAGGTCTTGTCAATCTTTTTGCCGGAAACCTTAACATCCGATATGTTAATCTTATTGTCCTTTTCAAGAATGAAGTTGAACGAAACCGGAGTCGAAGCCTCTTCGTTGTCGGCGGCATAGAAAAGCACGGGCGACTGCTTGTAGATAACGTCGTAGCGGAGGCCGTTCTTGATTGAGTAGCGGTCGTTGAGGTCGAGACGGCGAACAACCTCTTTCATCAGTTCGCGCGAGGTGAGTACGCGACGTTCGTTTTCGAGGTTCGAAACATATTTTACCAGGCCCATCTTCGACATGTCGACCGACGATTTTGCCAGGCCGTTGCGCTCCTCGTCCTTAACCAGCAGCGATGCCGCGCGGCTATACATCGGGGGCGTTCTCATTATATATATGGTCGCCATCGACATGGTAACGGCCAGCGATATGATGAACCAATACCACTTGTTAACAATAAAGGCGATGATACTTTTCAGGGTCAGACCGTTGCTGCTTTGCTGAACGTTGCGTCGCGGAGACTGTTGTAGGGAAGTTGCCATAACTATTTACAGTTGCTGATAAACTTACTTGAAAATGAGGATTGCCATGGAAGTTACGAACGATGCCAACGACATCCACAGGCTGATAGACTTGAAGTTATTGGGGTTGTCAGATGCCTGACGGGCCACAGTGTTGTTGGGCCTGATGTAGATAACGTCGTTTTGCTGGAGATTATAAACCGGCGACTCAAAAAGGTTGTCGTCTTTAAGGTTGACGTTGTATTTTTTGCGTATGCCGTTTTCTTCTCTAATAACAAGGATTTCGCGCTCGCCAACGGTTTGCAGGTCACCGGCTTGAGCTATGCCTTCGAGCAGCGTAACGTTGTCGTAGTCGATGGAATATACTCCCGGACTTGCAATCGAGCCCAGCACCGTGAAATGCAAATTGGCGAATTCCACCGTAATAATGGGGTCGCTAATCCAACCTCCCTTTTTGAGAATATCGGCAATTTTTTCGCTGATTTGCTGGCGGGTAAGGCCGGCAATGTGGATTTTGCCGACTATGGGAAAATCAATGTCGCCTTCGTTATCTACCGTGTATGTTGAAACTCTGCTGACGGATTGTGTGTTATTAGCTTGACCGAGTCGGTTTTCTGTCTGAATAAGATTAAACTGACGGGCGAGTTCCGGTTCCTTGCAGTTAACAACTATTGACACTCGGTCTTGGGGTTGCACCTTTATTTCGTTCAGGTTAACTATCGCCTGTTGCTCGGTGAATTGCTCGCCCTGCATATACAATAAGTTCTTATTGGTGGTGCAGGAGGTTGCCAGCAGGCCCAGGGTCAGGCCGGCGGCAAGTGTGATACGTTTAATTACCAACATATATTTTCTTTTTTATTATTTTATTCGTAAAGTTTAGTGCCTGTGCAACGTTCTCTCTTGCGGATTGAGTAGGTGAGAATGGCGTTGACAACCACCCAGAGCAAGAGGTCACAAAGAAGCAGAATCGTTATCTCAACATATCTCGAAAGATAGTAGTTGATCAGCGTCAGCAGGGCAGAGCTGCCGATTATCGTAATCATTGCAAGGCGCTGGCCCAGCCCGAGGGCCAGGAGCTTATGGTGAATGTGGGTTTTGTCGGGAAGGAAAGGATTTCTGCGGGCCTTGATGCGGTGGAAATATACTCTCACCACGTCCAGACACGGAATCAATAGCGGCGCAAACGCAATAACCCCCGAATTGTAGTTTTTGGGGAATGTTTCAATCTGGCAGATGCGGATGCTCATAACGCTGAGCATTAGTCCTATGGTCAGTGCTCCGGTGTCGCCCATAAAGATTTTGCGGCGTTTGAGCGGGTTGCCGAAAACGTTGTAAACGAAGAACGGTATCAGGGTTCCAAGCGTTGCTACGGCCAAGGCGGAGAAAAGATACAATCCCGAATTGACGAACACATAAGCGTAGAAGGCGCAGGCGATTGCGCTGAGGCCCGATGCCAGGCCGTCGATGCCGTCAATAAGGTTTATGGAGTTGATGATGAATAAGATAACAATCAAGGTAAACGGAATTACAATTGCCTCGGCCATGTTAGTGACTCCGAAAAGGCCCTGGAGATTGTTCATCTGTATGCCGCCAACCATTACCAGCGCTGCGGCTATGGCTTGCACTATGAATTTTGCGCGGTATCTGACGCCCACAAGGTCGTCGGCCATGCCGGTCAGATACAGAAGAACCGCACCGGCTGCGATGAAACACATCGACTGCAGTGCCGACAGGAGCTGAGTTATAAACTGCTGGTCGCCCGACATTATGCCGAAGCCATAAAGCAGGAAGAATGCCAGCAGGATAGACGGGAAAAACGCGATGCCGCCCAGGCGGGGAATCTCCGTTTGGTGAATCTTGCGGGGATCGGGTGTGTCAAACAGATTCCGGCGGAATGCTATCAACAGAATCTGCGGTATGATGATGCCTGTGAGCACTATGCCGCAAACGAGCACCGTCAAATCAATCAATAGCCATTGTATCATTAAAATAGAGGCATTTATGAGTTAAACATAGTCGTTGGCCGACAACAGCCGCTTAACGTCGTCGGCAATTTGGGTCGGGAGCTGAATCCGTTGCAGGCTCTCGAAGTGTGCGGCGCGGTGCAGGTCAGTGCCTGCGTAGTCATACATCCCTTTTTTCAGCAGTTTTGTGGCAATATTTTTTGCAGCGGGGCCATAGTGGCCGCCGAGCGACAGCAGGTTGAGCTGAAACAGACATCCCATATCTTTCCATCTCTTGTATTCATCCATATCGCCGACGTAGGTGTAGCGCTCGGGGTGGGCTATCAGCGGGAAATATCCGGCTGATTTGATGCTTTCTATCGACCTGTCGAAATTCATCGGCGGGTTGAAATATGAGGTCTCTACGAGCAGAACATTTTCATTTTCGCCCAGCGGCAACACGTCGCCGGCGGCCAGGCGCTCGTCGAGCAGGCTGTCAATCATGTTTTCCGACGCTAAGTTCAGCTCTATCGAGCCGGAGTAGGCCTGTTTGAGTTCCTCAAAGCGTTGGCGCAGCTTTGCGGGAGTGTTTGGAATATCCTCCATGATATGGGGGGTGAACCACACTTTTTTTATGCCGGCTTTTTCCATTTCCGCCAGTATGGCCGTGGCTTCGTCGAGGGTTTTCACGCCGTCGTCAACGCCGGGGAGTATATGGCAATGCAGGTCGGTCATGCCGTTGATGTCAACGGTTGCCTTGCTGCCGAATATTTTGCTCAGGAATGACATTTCAAACAAAAGTAATAAATTCCGGGGTGATTTCAACCGCTGCCGCCAAGTAGTTGGGAATTTCAACTATCAGGCAGCGCTTGCGCAGCCCCTTGACCGACAGCAGGTGCCCTTCGTAGGAATCGAGCACGCCGCCGATTATGCGAATTTTTTTGCCATACATCGACGCGGTCAGTTCGCCCGGCATGTAGTAGGTCGGGTTTTCCGTAGCGGTTACTGCATGGATAAACTGCTGCATATCAGCATTTCTAACAACCATCGGTTCGTTTTGGGTTTTCCCGGTCTGAAACCTGTATTGCAGGGTGGGATGAGTGGCTACGAAGTTGTCGAGCGTAGCCTTGGTTTCATGCACGAACAGCAAATCTTGAATCACGGGCACGTCGCGTCGCTGCCTCTTGCCTCCGATTGTCATTATCATCTGCTTCATGGGCGTAAAAACCTCAAATCCGGCGTTGGCCAAATCGTGTATGGCCAGAACGTTGGCGTTTCTGCGCTTGAGGTCGCGCATAACGAACCATTGCTTTTCGGGTGTCGCCGCAGAGGGTGTCATGCTGATTACAGACAATTCTTCAAGTCCTGCCGGATGCCAGCAAATTGCTGGTTATCAAGCAGTTGTCGGGAGGTGTGTTGAAAAAAGAAAGGTTCTTCGGCGGCAAACATGCCACTTGGTTCCTTTGCTGAGGTAATCACGTGTTTATGATTTGGGTCGTGTCAGATTTGATAAATTTCAGGTTTAAAAAAACTTAATATGCTGCAAAGATACAAAATTTATTTGAAATTCGGAAATCCAAGCGCGTAAATATAGCAGTTGGCCCTGCGGGGGCCAACTTGCAACTGCGCTCATGAGGACGCAATTTCTATTTGCTGAGGGTGGTGACGTGGCGGCCCGACAGGTCGTAGGTCTGCATGCGCAGATACCATCCGAGCGCCTCGTAGTCTTTGCCGAACTCGGCTTGTTTTTCTACGCTAACCGGAGCTCCGATCGACACTCGCAGCGGCTTGTTCTTTTTCTTGAACAGCTCGCGGGCGAGCCATGCGATGCGCAGCGGCACGCAGTGATGGCCCAGGAAGTTAAACCACTTTGAGTTGGTGCCGTGGAAGTATATCGGAATTACCGGCACTTTGGCTTTCTGAATGATTTGCAGCACTATAGGTTGCCAGGGTCGGTCAACTATGATGCCGTCTTTGTCGGTCATGCCAATGGCTCCGGCCGGGAAAAATCCCACCGGCGAGCCGTTTCGGAGCAGGGTCAGGGCTTCGCGCACGCCGGCTACCGACACTTTGCGTTTTTCGGGGTCGGCCGACGCACTCTGGTCTACGGCTATAAAGTTCGGGCGCATGGCCGACAGTCGGTTCAGAATCATGTTGACCAT